>JAJRZC010000039.1 GCA_024275435.1 Alphaproteobacteria bacterium | reverse complement strand
TTTCACCTTTTGAACCACTTTTTTTGATCTATCGCTGCGGTCGCTCGCGCTGATAAAGTTTTTTTTGGAAGTGTTGGGCGTGCTCATCGCACGTGTGCGATGGCCGGGTGCTCGTGAACCGAGCCACAGAAAAGAGTCTCGTTCATCCGGTGGCGCTCCCTCACGCGCTTTCAGAAAGTGAAAAGCCTAGGTGTTGGGGTTCGTGCGTCTACTTAGTAATGCTAACTTACCGTGATTAAATTGCGATGCATTGGGTTGGGTGTGATCCTAACCCGCTATGCTATGCTACGGTTTTGTCCCCAGTTTAGTGACCTGAATAACACGACCTTCCCCCGTTTTGCCGCAGCCTGCAGCGATTTCCTTGCTCAGTTTTTGCCAAGTCGTTTAGTTAAAAACTAGGTGTGTGGTTGCGAGATTAAGTCATGTTGGGTCCAAACTCTAAAGCATTTGGATTGGTTGGGGGTCTGATTGTTTCATTTCTTATTCAGACCTCTGCTGCATATGCTTTCGTCGCGAACTCTAACTCTGGGACATTCGCCGCTGGTAATGCTGGTGGTTTGCAAGTCAACTTTAATAGCGACAATACGGTTAGTGGTTTTGACACCGATCGCGGATTGGCTCTCCGGGTGGAAACCCAGTGTGGGGATGTCAGTCCAGCATTGGATTTCACACCTGATTCACCGCCTGCAGGGCGGGCGCAAGCACATGTTGTTTCCGCTGGGGCCAGTGGTGTCGTGTCGACCTTAACGTTTACCGCTCCCGGCGTGGATGATACGCTCACCTTCGGCGCGTTTTGCCTTTACAGAGATAGTGGTGGCGGTTTTTGGGCAATTGAACGTTCGCAGGCCTATGTCGATGCCGGCATTACGGCCTGTGCGCCATCTGACACCTTCGCTCCGGAAACAGGTTGTAGTACACCTGCTCCAAATTCCAGTTCAGCAGCGCCATCGGCGACACAAACCCAACGCGTGATCAAGAATTTCATGTCGCGGCGCGCTGACCAAATCACTTCGAATGAACCGGATCTGGCCGAACGGCTCACGATCGGAGGCGGCAATGGCTCGAATGGTCCTGTCAATTTCACGGCAAATGGCACGGGCTCTAACAATCAGGCTTCGCTTTCGACCAGCCTTCGCCAGGTGGCGAAGGCGGCTAAGGCCAAGCAGCATCAGCGCGGCGCTGAGCTGCCCGGCATGATGGGACTTAGCAGTCCGCAGCTGAACGGCACGTCTGTTTCGAATGGTTTTGATGTGTGGATTGAAGGCAGGTGGGTGCAGATCGACAGTGGCACCGCCGACAGTGATCTGGGCCTGTTGTACGTCGGCGCGGACTACCGGCTGAGTTCGTCACTGCTGATCGGCGTGTTGGGCCAGTTCGACTGGTCTTCTGATGAAGACGACACCAACAACACCGATATTGATGGCCGTGGCTGGATGGTCGGGCCTTATGTCGTCGCTCGTGTGCATCAAAACTTAATCTTCGATGGGCGCACCGCCTGGGGACGCTCCAACAATGATGTCAGCCCTGACCGCACATATACCGACAGCTTTGCAACAGACCGCTGGCTCGTGAAGGGGACACTGACCGGCGATTTTGATTATGGGTCATGGCACTTCGCACCGCATGTCGGGATGATCTATTTCGAGGAGGTCCAAGAGGGTTATACCGACAGCAACGGCCTTGCCATTGGCAGCCAGACGGTGTCGCTTGGCCGGGTGACGTTTGGGCCAAAGGTGTCGACAAACTTCCAGGCCGGTGGCGGAATGGTGGTATCGCCGCACATCGGGTTCAAAGGCATCTGGGACTTTGACAACGCGGCCGTGGTCGATGTTGCGACCGGCATCGCGACGGGTTCTGATGACCTGCGCGGCCGTGTTGAAGGAGGCATGACGATCCAAGTGCCGGGCGGCGTGTCGCTCAGCGGTGAAGGTTTCTATGACGGCATCGGGGCTGATGATTTTAGGGCTTACGGTGGCGGAGCGAAGCTGACTGTACCGCTCAACTGACGACATCAACGCAAGTGAAGCGTGTCAAATCTTTTACGAATCTGTCTTGGAGACTGTGGCCGCTTGCGTTGCGGACAAGCATGGTGTGACCAGTTGAGGGCCACAGTCTCCGTAACGGTTTGTCACTTTCCGGGCGGCCGACCTGTGTCGCTTCATAGCCGTAATCGGTACTGTGCTCAGAAATATTCGGACCGCTCGCCGCGCCGCTTGATGTGGCATCGATTGATGCGGGACATAGCGAGTCTGATTCAGTTTCATACGCTGCGGAGAAAAACTCCACGCCCCACCACTATTCTTTGTGGGCGCCGCATACTTTTGGTACTTACCCTGGTTTCGTCGTCTCGGTTCCCTTGGAGCAAACTATGCAGACAGTCGTTGAAAATGAGGTGCTCGGTTTCTTCCTATCGCAAGGATCCAGGAATTGCCGAAGGATGGCTCATGATCTGCCCGTCGCTAAACCGTGAGTTCTTCATCAAGTTTCTCCTCAGCTAATATGTTGGGAAAAATTATACTTTTTAAAACCGCTGATCTAAGTAAGGATTACGCTTGAAGAACATCCACAAAAAGTCTTCCGCTAATCAGAAAAAATAATACCTTTCATAAGATGGTCGAGGTTATAAACTGTCGTGAACGGAATTTATTCGAACGGGCCATGGTCTGGAGGAAATGATTTGCCCAACTGATTTTTTTTTTATCCAAAAGTTCAGATCATTCACTAAGGAGAATCACTTATGTGTTATGTAATTAGAAAAAATATGCGATAAGAGCTTTAGCGTAATATAACGCAATACGATTGCTTCTTGCGTTTGACAGTTTGTGGGGCAACATCAATCATTTTAAAACGGCTGCTGCGAAAATGAAGTACAGCGCAGAATTTATCGAGCTATTGCCTTCGCTACGGAGATTTAGCCGAGCGCTGACGGGAAACCAAAACGACGGCGACGAACTTGTAATCAAAACGCTGGAGCAGTTAAGCCGAGGTCGCATGACTGACAGCAGTGAGTCACCTCGGAAAATACTTTTCCAGCAACTTGCGTTGTTATGGAACGGCCCGCTGGGCCAGCTGCTTCAAGTGCGATCCCATGAAAGCGAATCTCTTCGATCTGTGGACCGTAACCTGGCCAAGCTAACACCCTTTATCCGTCAGGTATTTCTTCTGGTGGCCATGGAGGGTTTTTCCGTAACTGAGGCTGGAACCATTCTAGGAAAGACGGTCACCGAAATTTCAGCTGCATTGCAAAGGGCACGTGAAGAGATCGCGGCCCAGGTTAAGAGCAAGGTGTTCATCATTGCTGAGGAGCAGCTCCTCGCTGCAAAACTCGAAAGTCTGATGAATGATCTTGGGCATGACGTCATAGCAATTGAAAGAACGCGAGAGAGTGCTGTAACCGAGGTCAAACAGAATCATCCTGGAATTATTCTAGCCGACGTCCGGCTTTCCGACGGTAGCAGCGGTATCGATGCTGTGAATGATATCTTGGCAGATATCGAGGTGCCCGTGGTATTCATCACGGCCAATCCCGGTCGCATATTGACCGTTCCCAAGCCAGAACCAACATACCTAATCACCAAACCTCTAAAAGAAGATCAGGTTCGCGCGGTCGTGAGCCAAGCTCTGTTTCTGGGAGATGTCGCTCATAGGATACCGTAAGGGCATCAATGAGTTGTTCCTACCGCCTCCTATCGCAGGCGGCGTGAATCGAGGTATCCAGCGATAGTCTCCACAGCCCAACCTCAACCGACTCCACCGCCGTATACCGGTCACCGATAATCAAACTTGCGTTACAGACATCAGGTAAGATCGAGCGATGGCATCAGACCTTGATTATCGATACCTGTTGGAAAATCATTTCTTCCCAGAAGATTTGAAAGAGCTGATCGCAACGGTCGTCGGTCACTACAATCACCGGCGTTATAACAAAAGTCTCGGAACCTGACGACCACTGACGTCTAGTCTGGGCACTGCAAACGATACTGCTACAACGAGAAAGGCTCAAGCGATAGTCTTTCAATCAAACGGCGGTTGCAATACCAAAAAGCAGCGGCATAATCTAACCAACCAGATGAGCCGAATCCTTCGTTAAATCAGGTAACAGTCTGTCAAAATTCACATGACGGTGGACACGATATAATTTACTCCATCTGAGGGTTTGCTATGAATGACTCCATGACAACGGGTGCACTGGGAATCATATGATCAGCAGCAATATGAGCGAATCCATATCAGGAAAACGTGGACTGGTCGTCTACGTCGACGATGAACCGAACGCCTTGAAGTACTTGCAACGCGCGATCGAACCGGATTGTAAAGTTGTCACCTACTCAAGTGCGGGAGAAGCTCTAAATTTTCTCGAAAGATATAACGATACTATTGATGCGATTATAGCAGATGACCGGATGCCCTGCATCACAGGCAGAGAGTTTTTATCTGTGGTTGCCGAACGCTGGCCGGAGTCACCCAGAATTCTGACAACAGCCTATGCGGATATCGACGGTCTTTGTTCATGCATCAATGAAGGCAGAATTGACCGCGTTATCCTCAAGCCGTGGGATCTTGAGGAATTGCGTGCAATAATCAGAGGATACACCCAAGACTCCCCAAAGGACCGTTCTTACCTATGCGCATCATTAGACGATAATTCGCGGTCTCTCATCAGAGGACTTTATGGCCCCATCATACGGGCTGGACTGGTCACGGCAACCTTGATGCAGGCATCAATGTTGAAGCAAAGTCAAAAAAGGAATAACGAAAGTTTATTTGACAGTGACGGTTCGGCGCTTCGTGCGAAATTGATTCATGGAGAATTGGAAAGGGTAGGGGGGGCAATCGTAGAGCTCGCCAAGAACATCGGCACGAGTGAAAGTTTCGGAGAAAAGCGTTCCTGCCAAGTCAAAGAATGTTTTGAGCGGGCCTTAGCTCACCTGCCACGTGACTGTTGGGGTGGGGTAGTCCTAAGCCTTGATGCACCTGAAGAACTCTACATACATGCCGATCCTGAGTGCATCGCGGTAATATTAGCAGAAATGATCGGGAATGCACTCTTGGCTGCCAGAGAGGCACCAGACGCCGCACTCAACATAACGGCACGCTGTAAAAATCGGAAAGTTATTATCGAGATAACCGATAATGGTCTTTGGCATAAGACTGAGATTATTTCGATGATCATTAATGATTTGATATCCAATCCTGATCCGCGTCCCAATATAGGTCTGACGATCGCAGCTTGGTTGCTTCAATCAAATAACGGGTTTCTCTCTTTCATGCCTCTTACCCCCCGCGGAATGAAACTAACCCTCACCTTTCCGCAGTTCCTTCATTGAAGTTGTTGATGAACAAATCATCCGACAATCACAAGCGTGGGTTAGGTTCCAATTCCTGTTCCCTCCTAAGTAATTATTACTTGAACCTCGTGATTGAGGACTGCACCTGAAGATAAGTTTCAATTTTTCCATAGTGTGCCTGGTCGAGATTGTCAGTGATCGCCCCATGCATGTTTGCCAGGCTCGTCTGCTGCCGGAGAAGTGTCCGACCCTTGGCTGAAGGACAAAAGAAAAAGTTCAGGCAAAACAACTTTCTAAACTGCATTGCCCCCGTCATGCATCATGCTGTTTTAAGGAAGCTTT
>JAJRZC010000038.1 GCA_024275435.1 Alphaproteobacteria bacterium | reverse complement strand
GCAACCTTTTCACGCGTTTGGATGCAAGAAGTGGCGTCAGAATAAGTCCGGCCTCTATGGTCTTACCAAGCCCCACATCATCAGCAACCAACCATCTTGCGGGCCATGTTTTTGTAACCTGTCGACACACCCAGAGCTGGTGCGGTAACAATTGCACGCGCGATCGTGAAAAGACACCCCATTGGTCATTCACGGATTGAATAGCAAGAGCTTGCGCTCGTGTGATAACCGATAACGAATCGTCGACTCTGCTTTCGGAAAGGACAACTTCTACAGACCGCTTCGTATCCAGCTCTTCAGTTTCCACCTGCTCCAAACGATTATTGAAACGGACGATGCAAGTAGGACCCAAATCAGAAATGACCCGCCCATCACCATGACGAGGGTGCGATACGGGCGTGTCCGGCATTAGCAAATGGGTCATTCGTCAGCTTCCTGTCTATAATCTTCTATTCTTCTATTACCGAAAAATCGTCACTCTCGAAATTTGACGAATCGCTGTTCTGCTCTGACCCTAATAGGCCTTGCCGCTCACCAGCATACTTTTCGAGTGTTATCAGCCGCAACGGTAGATCTAAATCGCCATGAAACCTTGCACGGTCCGAGCCAAGATATCTTACAATGCGACTATGTATTACCTTGCTCAAGTCCATGGAAGCCTGTTCGCCGACTGGACTACCTAGGTCAGAAAACAAGTTACGAATACGCGCTATAGATGCCCAACAATATTTGTGCATTACTAGGATTTCTTCCTGCTGATAAATACCATGCCTGCAGCATTCACGGACTAACCAGTTTGCCCCAAGACTCAGACTTTGGCTTAGGGGCGCGCCTTCAAGGCCTCTACGCTGCCAAATCGGCGACGTGCTTAGACGAAAGACTTCTGATAACTCAGTTTTTTGTTTTTCAGCCACAATGGATGGCAATGATCGAAGTGCATCAACATAGTCAGGCAGCCAGCGTGCTAGCGTATATAAGTCTGAAAGGTATCTGCGCCATGGCAAATTATCCAGCCGCCAAGAATCAGGAGCAGACCATTCCTCCAGCTGTTTTGTCCAAGCTTCGGCATCATTTGGCAGAGTAGAGTTTGCAAGTTCTCTCCACCACCCTTTCTGACGCCCTTTTTCAATAAAAACACGATGCTGCCCATCATTGGCTCGCCCCATTGAACGGAACATTGCAAGGGCAAAGAATGTGAACCAGCCTTCACGGTCATCTTCGGCAGTTGTGCCTATCAGTTGACTGGGCGCAAACCCTTCTGGATAGGCCTGCTTGTCGTGCTCACTACGCAAATCTTCACCTTTGTCACCCCACCATTCATACAGCTTTTCAAAGAAAACGTCGGGTTCAATAAAAGAATCCGGCTGCGATTCAGGCCCCGCCGCATTCTGGGTGAGCCAAAGCTCCTCCACTTCTTTCGGGAACAGGCGCGTAAGAAGTCGCGAGATATTCTCTTGGCTCCAATCAGATATGAGCGGGCTATTTTTCAAATCACCCGAAGTCTTTGGCAACCAAATAGGTTTCAAGTTGCGGACGGCGCCTGCGAGTTTTTCCCCGAGATCTCCATCAATCATGTATGCCAAGAAGGCCTTCTGCTTCTCTTCTGAAGCCAGTTCCATCCCCCACTTCGCAAAAACTGCGGCATTACGCTGAAACCCCGATTGTTCACTGGCCAACCGGAAAAAACCAAGTGCGGGTTCCTCTCGATACCCTCCATCCAAAATCGCAGTCTCGGATGCAAACGCCATAATTCTTGCTTCTTCGTCGTTCCTCGGCACCCCAATGGGAGACAACCCTGCTTCGTGCCAATGGCCATCTGCCATCAAGAACTGCGACCTTGCCGCTGCAATGCGCAATTCTTGCTGATCTTTGTGTGAATCTAATGTTTTCACCCATTCTTCATTGATTAATCTTCCCAGAATTGACGCTTTCGCCGCAGAAACCTGAGCATCATCACCGATTTCTTTCTGCAATAGCGCCGCAAGATTTAATGGTCGAATCTCGTCAAAGCCCATCTTCCGCAAAGTATCCGCAACACTTCTGGAAACAACTTGCCCCACCATATTCTTTGCTGATTGCCAATCACAGATACTGCCGAGGTTGTCCTCAATCGCCAGTACGCCGTCAGGGTAAAACTTCACATCGACAGCATGGACCAAAGCATCAAAGGGCGCAGGTAAACGGGGTGACAGCACACGCGCACTGACAACCAATCGGCCAATGCCTCGTTCCCTGTCGTGTAATTTCTTGGTCCACTTGTTGTCGAAATCGCACCCAAACAGATCAAGCATCTTGTCCCAAAACATCCGGGAACCAGTTTGCTCACCAGAGTCAGACAAGCCCAGACACGATGAAAATTCCGCCCAGTTGCCAGATGCGTAACTATGAAGGGTTTCCAGCCTTGCGCCTAGCTTTTTGCCAATATCTTCGAACAACTCACCAACATGTTCACGATCGGCAAGGCTTGTTCGCCCCGGGTCGAGCGGCAAATCGCGAACATTGAGTATCCAGCCAGTTGGCAGGTCTTCCTCCAATGGCGCGAGAGACCATAGCTTGGGGAGATCCGCGTCAAATGCACAAGGCCCGTCGCGATCAAGCGCAACAAGCATTTGCGCCCCCTTTCCGAGATCAAATCGCAACGCTCGAAGTTGCGTTGCGCCGCTGAAGGTGACAACGGACACGTCACCAACATTTCCAAGACTGTCTATCTTGATATCGGCCGTGATGGTATCGTCGCCTGAAAGTTCAACGCGCCGAATACGGCGGGAGAAAGCGGGAAGCAAATGCGCCACCGGTTTGAAAGCCCCTATGGCATTTTTAGCTTCGTCCTCGCGTCCATTGCCTGTCGGAAGATCAAGAACGGTGGCGGGACCCTGCTCGTTAGTGTAGTCGCGAACTGCAGCAGGGCCTTCTATCCATGAGGACGGCAAAAAACCACCCGAAATTTGGCAGGCGACGCCCAGACCACTTGCCAACCGTGCCTCATCCGCGATCAGATGAACGCTCTTGAAACCCAGCCCGTATTTTCCTGTTACGTCTTGTCCCGATCGTTTTTCGGAAACATTCAGCTTGAGCATATTTATGAGATCGCGGCCGTATCCGCG
>JAJRZC010000037.1 GCA_024275435.1 Alphaproteobacteria bacterium | reverse complement strand
TCCCCAAGAAAGGTTTTCGCACGCTGCCATGTCTCCAAGGTGAATGGCAAGAAAGAAAGAAACTGCCCGATCTGTACTGATGTCCACCCTGAGATATCAATGCTGTCAATCCACTCCCAACCACTAGCACGAAACCTACCCCAAACATATCCTCCCATAAATTGTGTGAGTGACTTCTCTTCGGACTCGAGCAAATCTGGCATTACCCTATCGTCGGTATCTGGGCTTGCAATGGCTCCATAGGCAATCCCAACACGCCAAGGCGACTGGACGTCCTTGGCGAATGCGAGTACCGCCTCCGTTCCTCCACTGGCAGCAACTTCTTTCATAGCTTCTTGGCGTTTCTTTTCCAACTTTTTGCGCTGTTCTTCGTAATTTCCCATCCCATCATAAAGATCAAAATCTCGTTCGCTGAAAAGTCGTTGATGCCGGAAGAAAGGCGCATCTGGTGCAAGTTGATCAGCCACCGCCGCAATCTTATCCACGTGTTCAGACGTCCTTGCCCATTCAGTATCTTCAAACTTCCGGTGTTCTGTAATCAGGTTGACAAACTTGTTCCATATATGCAGTCTTGTGGCCTCTGGCATAGTCAATACGAAATCAGATCTGAAAATCTCCAGAAGCTCGTCATGAGCAGGTGGAGGTAGGCTTTCTAGATAGTCAACAATCTCCACGAGCTTTATAACATCCTTTTTGGCTTCATTTATTGCCAGCTCTGCGTAGGCTAATACCTGTTCCCAATACTCAGAGTGCGTAACACCTCGGTGCCATTCATCTGGAATGAAAGTTCGCCACGCGGGTCTTCGTGTTCCAGATGAGGCTGAGTGATGCTGAGGTAGCAAGCTTAAGAGCAACTTCCAGCCGATGTTAGGAACTTCGGTAAGTAATGTTCTTATCGTAGCGACTCTTTTGGCAATAGGTGCGCATGTTTGTGGTAACCAGGGCAGAAAAATCGTGGTCAGGGAGTTAATTGGACGGTTAGCCCATTTGCCTCCTGGATCCCGTGCAGCCAATTCCCCTAAGCAGACTACAACTCGATTCAAGTAATCTGAACTCCATGCAAGTGTTTCCAATGCCCATAATAAGCCAGTCATGTAATTGCTGCCAAAAATGCCACGACCTTCCTGAGCGAAAATTTCGTCGAAAGGACACGGATCACTTGTCAAAGCCTTTTCCACTGAATCAAGGAATTCTCCCGGTGCTGCCTCGGCAAGCAACGGAAGCAAATCGTTTAGACTTGCCCATTGAACCCAATCTGCTTCATGCAATATTTCACGAACCGCCAGATCAGCCGTTGCCTCCGCTTTTCCAAAAGAGCATGAAGTCAGCGCCTTAGGATGACTTCCAAGGAGTGCCAACGTTTCCGCTAAACCATTTCTCAATAAACGAGAATGCGATAAAATCTTTCCATGGACACTTGCAGCAAAACGTTCCTCGGGGGGCAGTTCAAATTGAGGATCCTTCTCCCGCAATACTAATACTGCTTGGTCCTTTAAACGATCAACGTGTTCATCAAAGATTCTTGCCCCTAGCGCGTACCATCCTTCATAACGAGAAATAAACTTCCAGTTACCATCTCTATGTATAAGGGGAGTGCTTGGACGGAGTGTTACTTCACGCATCTTTCCGATCCACTCCCCATACCTTTTTTTTGAGATATGCTCCACAACGGTACGATCGGCATCAAACTTTTCATTCCAAGCGCCAATAAAGGAAGCTATGGCAAGCTCTGCAGCTTCTGAACTTTCAGCCCACTCTGGTAATACAGAAAGATTTTGAAGAAGGCGAAGCAATGAACCAAGATTTCCATCACTCTTTTGTGCCAGCGTTCGTGCCCTTTCCTCAGTGTATCCTGATTTTGCGAGGGCTTCTTGAACTTGATGTCTGCGCGGCATAGGAAGTGGGACGCTTGTTGGGTCTGGTATGCCACCATGAGGTGCACCAAAGATGACGGCATGACCGTTTCTGCGAGCCTTCTGGATAAGCTTAGTACCTGTGTTTCCACTCAGATCTAGGGTAGCATCAGCGACTAAGATAAGATTTCGATACCGAGAACATATTGTATTCCAACTATCAGTACTTGAAATAATGAGGCAACGCCCCGCGGCATCGACGCGGCTTTCGTCATCGAGCGACGCTAAATATGCCGAAACAAAATCAACGACTTGGTCAGGATAATGAGTGGCGAGTTTAAGCTGGATGGTGACCCCATCAAAAACTTCTTTGAGCTTTGCAGAAGCTTCATCACGATTTATTAAAAATAGTTCTGGCGTTAAAGGAGGTGGTTCACCAATTGACCTTACCACTCTCCAACTTTGCTCTGGTATCTCTATGTGTTCTACAGGTACGTGATTAAGTTTTCCGACAAGCCAGAGTTCCACAGCCGGAAATTGGTGAAGCCAATCAATTAACTTTGTCCCGTCAATGATTCGAACGTCTTTCCATTCTCCCCTATTGCGACGGTCATTAATCCAAGTGGCTTGTGAGTCTTCCTTCCATGTGTATTTCCAATCCCTGCGCGCCGAAAGTGGCGTTACAAAAACAAAAGTGGTCTCGCCTCGGATTTCTTTTGGTACTGCATTAGTGAGATCATTGTAGTCACTAGTAGCTTTACCACGAGCATTTAAGTTCGTCCCAATTTCCCAATAGGATCGACCTTCAGGAACAAATGGCTCAAAATCAAGGTCAACCTCCAATACTCCATCTGGACCATGCTGCCCAATACTGTCGCCTAAAGGGAAGCGACGTTCGCGTGGATTGGGACATGATGCAGCAACTAGTCGCCATACTAGCTTGACAATAACTTCTTGCGCATCTCGCGCATTTCCACGCACCCATTCATCAATCTGGTTTTCCGTAATCAACTCAACCACTTTTATATCCTTTGAATTCGCACGCTCCTGTATCTCGCAATGCTTCCGACAGTTGCATGACAAGCGGCTTGGCTAAGGAAGCGAGCAGGGAAACCAGCCCCAATTCTCGAAACTGGCCGACGTAGTGCTGCGATTCGTCAGAGTAAGCTAGGTGTGTGACTGGAGCCATCATTTCTTGCGTTCGGTCCTATTTCTCATAGCGGGGGTGCAGGCGCAGGTGCAAAAAGGCTTCCAGCAGGGCCAGGAGCAACCGATCGTGTGCGGCGGGGAGCAAAATGTTGACGCGGTGGCAATGCGATTTGATCCATTTGCCAACGGTAGGCTCTTGCAGGGTGAAGCGTTGCCTCATCCCCGGGTCTTTCAGCAGGGATGCTGCCAGCGTACTGCGGGCGCTGTGAGGGTTATAGTGCTGGCTGGTGTAACGCGCTTGCGAATTCGGCCCCGCTATGCCGATTTTCAGCCATTGCCCCGCGCAATAGAACCCATACACGGCCATTTTCCCAGCAGGCATTTTAGACGGAGGTTTGTGCGGGGCTGGCAGGAACTCGGTTTGCAGATCGTGCGCCGAAAGAGGGCGCCCAGCCAATGCGGTAACGGTTAGAAAATCGTATAACGCCTGCTGAATTTCGGCTTGCCAGCTCATCACAACCCCCGCGCCTGCAAAAACTTTTCCGCATCGGCCACGCGCAGGCGACCGGAGATCAGTTCCGGCAGCAGGGCGTCGCGCAGGCGGCGGGTAAGCACCACCTGGGCATAGTCGTTCCTCTCGGCGCACGAGCCGTCCGGCGCCAGGTCGGGGCCGAAGGCGCGGGCGCAACCCAGGCTCTCCAGCCAGGCCAGGGCGGCTTCTTCGGAAGTGGATTCGTTGAAACGGGGTTGCATGTCTACTGTATTCCATTATCTGGCAGGTTGTTTGTTAACCACTCTGTAACCTTCTTTGCGTCTAGCTGGTCTAATAGGAACACGTTGGTAAGTTTAAACACTCGCTTGATCATCCGACGGATATTTGCCAATATCGTCTGGCGTTTTTTCCAATCAGGGGCTGATAACTTATCCATTTCATACAAAATGGTATATGTAAGATTCCTGACCATCTCTGAATTTTGCGATTTTAGGTTGTCGTACAAATACTCATAAAAATCTTGTACATAGTCAGAATAAAGCCCATTGTAAGACGTCTGGATTTGATATCTTTTATGATGTTGGACATCTTGCTGTGATGGCTCAACATCAGATACTACCGCTTTAGAATGTGCATCTTCCTCGGTGGAGGGACTAGGCATAGATATCGATTTGACTTCTTCCAAAATGTCTATGTAAGCCTGTCTATCAACCGCATATAGCAATTGGCTTGGAGGGATACGCAAGGGATATTCATTTTCGGCGTAAACAGTAACTATCAGTGTGCCGTCTTCATCTACGTTTGTATCTACATTTATTGAATCATCTATTTTGCGATGTAAGTGATTAAATCGTTCGTAAGGCTCTCGTGTAACACGCAAGTCAGGCGACACACCATCGAAAGATTCCATAATTACAGAAAGCACTGTATTCGTTGCCAATACATACATCAAAGCGTGATTTTTTTGTATGACGTCTAAAAAACCGTCTTTTCCATGCGCTACTCCCCCTGCATGATTGCGTACAGATGTTAAGGCATCAGTCATTCTATGCAACGCCGACAACACTTTGTCAAACTCACTCGCTCCTCTTTGATTTCGAACACCCAGTGCGTCTAAAGTCACTCTGACAATGTGCGTAGTATCTGAGTTGGAAGGAATGTCTTTACCAAGTTCATTTAATATCGTTATACACACCATTTCCAGGAATGATTTCATCTGCTCCAGTAAATCATTCCTGTTCTCTTCAAAGGATTTTTTAACAGATTGATAATGAGACTGTAGGTTCGGGGCATCTGGCCAGCGTTCGTGAACGCGCACAAAGTAAGGCGCGATATCATCAAAACTGTTCATTAGATGTGCATTCCCTAACGAATTGGGACACATCTCACAACCCTCGCTTCTTTATAATCTTCTCCGCATCCCGCACGCGCAGGCGACCGGAGATGAGTTGCGGCAACAGGGCGTCGCGCAGCGCGGCGAGGGGGCGGGTTTGTTCAAGGTTGGTAGCGATTTTTTCAAAAATTGGTTCAATCAAGCCATTGAACGCATCTAGCACTGACGCACTGGGCACTGTGAGCAAGATTGGCCGAAAATTCTTCTTGCTAATCTCGGCAAAAGTTGTGCCACTTGCCCGCGCTTTGATTTTCGCCATGTTTGTTTTAGCCCAAAATAGTACAAAGAGCGAAGACAAAGTTTTATCTGGAATCATGGCGATGAACCCCTGATTGATGCACACTGGCACGCGGGTAACTGCAAGATACCCAACCGGCGCTCGCGATGACAGCAATACCGTTCCAGGGGGAAGCAACCCGGAACTGATTTTTGCCAGCCCGTCATCTGTGACTTTGCGCTCGGTTTCTAGCAAAATTGGTGAGGATCGTTTTGACAAATCTTTGGGCGTTGCGAAAAAGTGCGTGCCGTTTTGCCAGTAGCGCGGCTCTTTGGTGCTAGGTGTCGCGCCACCCAGCACGGTAACTTCTTCCCCAATGGTGGAAACCCGCCACCCCGCGGGAATCTCGCCCAGCTCGGAGGGGGCCAGTTTGTCGGGGAAGAGGTCGTAGAGGCGGGCGGGCATCCCGGGCAGGGACTGATCGCGCCGCCAGCGCCCGCTCATTTTGGCGCGCACCGGGTCGAAGTCCACGAACCAGGCTTTGAAGAGGGCGCGGGCGATGCCCTCCAGCGTCTCGTTCATGCGGCGCAGGGTCTCGATTTTGTCGTCCAGCGTGCCGAGGATGTGGGCGATGGCACGCTGTTCTTGAACGGGTGGAAATCGAAAAGTAAATTCTTTTATCTGTTTTGCACTTAAGTTTTGCTGTGCTGCTC
Source organism: Alphaproteobacteria bacterium (assembly GCA_024275435.1). Taxonomy (GTDB): domain Bacteria; phylum Pseudomonadota; class Alphaproteobacteria; order Rhizobiales; family Hyphomicrobiaceae; genus JAJRZC01. The sequence goes on along the minus strand of JAJRZC010000037.1, from coordinate 4,678 downwards.
CCGTTGATAGGGATTTGATCATCTCTCTATGGGAGAGTAAAAGATAAAAAAGATATCTGAAGTGGGCGCCCCTTTCATCAGCGATTAATGCACAGCTTGCTTGGTTACATGCCATTGGCCGAGCAAGAATTCCAAGTTGGGCAACCGTTGCTCCATACATGGCGATTAGCACAGTATTCTCTGGTAAGAGCTTGGCTGATGAGGAATTGAGTGCATCAGTAGTAATATGCTCCTCCGTATCTCTAATCCAAGTATCATCCAACTCTTTTGTTTTTACCCACGGGATAGAACCGCTCTCATAGAATTCCGAACACCTTCTGCTTGGAGTTCCGCCGCTTGTAATCCTTTGACAGACTGCTCTCAGCGGCAGCATCTTCCATCCAGGAGGAAGTGGGTTAGAGTGCTTAAATTCCATATCCCAACACATCCAGGTTGCGGCGGATGGCTTCATCCAGGCGTTGCGCTTCTTTCATCTGGGCGTAGAGTTCGGCGGTCAGGCGGGCCATCTTCTCTTCGAAGGGTTCGCCGTCGTCTTCCGCTTCCGGGATGCCGACGTAGCGCCCCGGGGTGAGGGCGTACTCGTGCTGGCGGATTTCTTCCAGCGTTGCCGATTTGCAGTAGCCTGGCGTGTCCCGATATTCGCCCCCGTCCGGGCCGCCGCGCCAGGCGTAGTAGGTCTCGGCGATTTTGCGGATATCTTCGGCGGTGAGTTCGCGGTGGGTGCGGTCCACCATGCGGCCCATCTGGCGGGCGTCAATGAAGAGGATTTCGCCGCGGCGGTCGCGCGTCTTCCCCCGGCGTCCGTCGCGGTCCTTGCTCAAAAACCACAAACAGGCGGGGATTTGGGTGGAGTAGAACAACTGCCCCGGCAGGGCGACCATGCAGTCCACCAGATCGGCTTCCACGATGGCTTGGCGGATTACGCCCTCGCCTGATGTGTTGGATGACATCGAACCGTTGGCCAGCACGATGCCCGCATAGCCACCGGGCGCCAGGTGGTGGATCATGTGCTGCATCCAGGCAAAGTTGGCGTTGTTGGCCGGGGGCGTGCCGAATTTCCAGCGCGGGTCGTTTTTCAGGGCTTCCTGGCCCCAGTCGCGCAGGTTGAAGGGCGGGTTCGCCAGGATGTAGTCGGCGCGCAGGTCGGGGAAGCGGTCGTTCAGGAAGGTGTCGCCGTGGGCGATGTTGCCGTCAATACCGCGGATGGCCAGATTCATCTTGCACAGCCGCCAGGTGGTGTAATTGGACTCTTGCCCGTAGATGCTCACGTCCCCGATGCGCCCGCCGTGGGCGGCGATGAAGGCCTCGCTCTGGACGAACATGCCGCCGGAGCCGCAGCAAGGGTCGTAGACGCGCCCGCGGTAGGGGGCCAGCATCTCGACCAGCAATTGCACCACGCTGCGCGGCGTGTAAAACTGGCCGCCCTTTTTGCCTTCTGCGCTGGCGAACTGGGCCAGGAAATACTCGTACACGCGACCGAGCATGTCCTTCGAGCGGCTGGCCTGGTCGCCAATCAGCAGGTTGCTGAACAGATCAATCAACTTGCCCAGGGCGCGTTTGTCCAGCCCGGGACGGGCGTAATTCTTGGGCAGCACGTCCTTCAGGGAGGGGTTGTCTCGCTCGATGGCTTCCATGGCCTGGTCCACCCGCACGCCGATGTCTGGCTGGCGGGCGTTCTCTTGCAATACGGCCCAGCGCGCTTCGGGCGGCACCCAGAAGATGGTCTCGGCCAGGTATTCGTCCGGGTCTTCCGGGTCGGCCAGCGGCTCGTTTTGCAGGCGGGCGTGGTGCTCCTCGAAAACATCCGAGATGTATTTCAGGAAGAGGAGGCCGAGCACCACGTGCTTATATTCCGCCGCGTCCATGTTGGAGCGCAGCGCTTCGGCAGATTGCCAGAGTTCTTTTTCGATGCCGGTGGTGGCGCCGTTGGTTTGCTTGTTGCTGGACATAAAGTTTCCTTGTAGTTACCCAATCTACTGATACGCCTGCCCGTTGATCCAAGTATACCGAACTCTTTGATTGTACGACGTTTTTTGCGCTGAGTTATGGCTCCATCAGTCCAACGGCCTCAGCAGCTCGATGAGTTCTTCTTTCGTCCACTTTCTGGCCCCGCGGACAGCTGCCCCTACAATTTGATCCGCCAGGCCGCGCTTCTCGTCCAGCATGCTCTCAATCCGCTCCTCGATTGTAGAGGCAGTCATGATGTTGTATACGAACACCGTACGGTTTTGCCCAATGCGATGGACACGATCCGTCGCCTGATCTTCCACCGCGGGGTTCCACCAACGGTCTGCATGGATCACGTGGTTCGCCCCTGTCAACGTGATACCATAACCGGCAGCCATTAAACTCAACAAGGCCACCTGCGGTTTGCCATGATTGAAATCATCAATAAGCGCCTGGCGATTATTGGTGCTGCCATCAATGCGAATATAGCGGATGTGTTTCTCCCTCAATGCAACTTCAAGCAGTCGTAACATCTCCAAAAAATGGCTGAAGATCACGACCTTTTCCCCGTTGGCGAGGATCTCATCTACTTTGGCTGTAATCCAGTCAAACTTTCCAGAACGGCCAGCGAGCGGCTCCATGATGCCTGTCACCAGGTAAGGGTGGTCACAAATCTGTTTCAGTTTCATCAGGACGGGCAGGATATTGGCTGTGTAACTCACAGATTCCCCGCGTTTCAACGCGCTGCGAATCCGCTTGACTTCATCCTGCAGCCCGCCATACAATTGTTTCTGCTCAAATGTGAGTTCGCACCACTCGTTAATTGCGATCTTCTCTGGCAAATCCCTGGCCACGTCCTCTTTTTTGCGACGCAACAGGAAAGGTCGGATTCGTCGTCCCAGATGCCTGGATGCCGTCGGGTCTCCATCCATAATCTGGGTTTCATATACGCGCTTGAAAGTCCCGTAACGGCCTAAATGCCCGCGCATCAGAAAATCAAACACCGACCACAACTCTGCGGGACGGTTTTCGACCGGTGTTCCTGATAGCGCCAGGCGATGAGCCGCGTTCAACGCTTTGATCGCTTGAGCACGACGGGTATCCGGATTCTTGATTTTCGTTGCCTCATCTAGGATCAGGTAATAAAAGGGCACTTTCGACAATGAATCAACATCGCGCGCAACGGTCTCGTATGTGGTGATCACCACATACGGCAAGCTGGATTTGAAGACGGATTGCTTGCGCTTCGCCCCGTGATACACATGCACCCGCCGATAGGGATCCACCCTGCGTAATTCGCGCACCCAGTGGTGCAAAACCGATTTTGGCGCCACGACCAGACTGTGATTCTGACTCTTGCTCTCTTCATAGGCCAGGCGCAATGCACAGAGCGCTTGCAGCGTTTTTCCCAGTCCCATATCATCTGCCAGAATGCCGTGTAAATGGTTCGTGTGCAGCCAGGAGAGCCAGTGAATGCCCGCTCGCTGATAAGGACGCAACGTTAGCTCCATGCGCTGAAGGTGGTTTTCAATTCTCTCAGGAAGCTGGAAATTTTCGTCCGCTTCAAAGCCGGTCAGTTGTTCCAGGAACTCCCTGTACGCCCTGGTGAGTTCTGCTTTTCCCCCGATCTCTTCGATAAATTCTTCCAGGCTGGCGAATTCTGATACGGGTAGGCGATAGCCGTCGTCTGTTTCAACAGCGCCCAACTCGGCGATCTCCTCTTCAACTTTCCGGACAACTTGGGGGTCAATTTCGACCCAAGTCATATCATCAACCTGGACATAACGCGAATCTTTGGCTTTCGCCAGTAGATCGGGGGGCAACTGATAGCCCCTGGCTGCATACTCCACCTGAAAATTAAGCCAGCCGCGATCGTCTTTGTGAACATGAACCACGGGCTTCACAGACTCGGTTATCACCTGAATATTCTGCGCCATGTCGGTAAGCACCGCGTTGAATTCTTTCTTGATCAGGACCAAATCACGCTGGATAAATTCCGGAATATTGTGAATTGCCACCCGGCGCAATGGCTATTTTAGAAATTCCTTGGCCTGTTCGCTGATTTCCTTTAGCGGTGCAAAAGCGTTCCCGATGCGAACGTATTTCCCGTCTCGAGTCTGTTTGATCTGGTCTGCGGGGATTGGATCTGCGCCACCGTCTAAACGGTAGCCAGTCTGCACAAATAACCCTTTTTTGGGGTCGTAGTCCACCCTGGCGACTGGCTCGACAGGCTCATCGAGCACCTTTAACTCGGCTGATGCTTCTGTCTCCTGAAGCCCTTCTTTCTGACGCAGAAATTTCAAGACCGAGGGCTGAATTTCAAAAACCAGCGTCCCATCATCCCGGACTTGCGGATTCAGGCTTTTCAGCGCATACAAAATCTGGCGGTCTTCGTCCTTGAGAACGAAAATGTACTTACAATCCGGCCTCTCTACTTCAAATTTGCCGCCATAAGACCACAGGTTTTCCAAATTGCGGACGCGCCCGCGAGCACCTCCAACATTGACATACACTTGCACATAATGCAAACCATCCTCACCCATGTGCATCTCATACTCAAGAGGTAGATATCGTTTCTCAACTCTGGGGAACAGCCGTTTGATGCGCATCATTGTTCATCCACATTGAGAATTTCTTGAAACCAATCAGGAATTGGCTCCCACGGAGCGAATATCCCCTGAATGTACTTGTCAAGCAAATCCCGCTTGGCCAATGAAGGCTCCTTCAACGC
>JAJRZC010000036.1 GCA_024275435.1 Alphaproteobacteria bacterium | reverse complement strand
CAAAGCAAGTGCGGATGCCAATCCCATAGGCTGCGACGGCCGACCCAAGCGCTCAGGCCCCAGAAGTGCGCTCCCAGCGTCGGTGTCAGACTAAAGGGTAGCACATCTGCCACGCCTTCCATCAACTATATTTTAGTAACCCCGGCTGCAGCGGACAGCGGCTGCGCCGCTCGAAAACGCGGGCGCGATTTGCAAGCCAGGTAGCGGGTTGGTCGTGGTGGTTTCGCCGTCACCGCCGCTGCCGCTGAGCCACACGTTGGGCGGCTCTTACCACAATTGTTTGTGAGTAAAGGGATGAAAAACAGAAGTCTTGGTTTGTTCATTGCTCTGACTATGGCCATCACTCTCTCTTGCTCTTGGTTATCACCAAGAGTCACGAGTTCGTTGCCAACGCAGAGCGCGATGGCAACCAGCACAAGTTCTCCTACCCAAACTTCTCAGCCAATTGCCACGCCTTTTGGTGACGGGTATGTTGTGAACGCAACAACTGCTGTGTCCGGGCGTGCCACTATAACTGACCCTATTACTCATCAGCAACGGGAAATCATTGTAAGGGATGTGGACACAGGGAAAGGAATCGATAACATTCAAGTGATCTACGTTACTGATGGTACGGATCATATTGTGTTTGCAGTTGACCCGTCTGGTCAGTATCTATCAACTATTTATGAACCAGAAAACTATGGGGAAGCCACCTCTCCCAAACTGGCCAGTCTTAACCAGCAAGGATTGGCAACGATTGTTGTAACCCTTACTTTGCTCTCGTCTATACAAACAGTGGACGATTTTTTAAATCTTTTTACTCATTCTCCCCGTTTAGAAAAATGGGGGTGGCTATACTCTGATTCGTGCTGGACTGGGGCGCAAATGGGGCAAGGGATTAGTGTCCTTTTTGGTGTCGCGTCCATTGTGGGTATTCCTGGTTTCTCGGAGATCGGCAAATACTTCAAAGTGGCTGATGAAGCCTTGTTAGATATGTTGCGCATTTCCCAGCTAGGGGCAGAGTGGGATATTCAGCAGCGCTTAAGCCAGCTTAATGGAGTGCTTCGCCTGCGCGTATACAATGCACCTGTTCCAATTGTGCAACCTATTGGTTGGTGCTTGTCTCCTCTTGAAAGTGTTAGCGCTCGGTCAATTGTGGATTGGCTGAACTATAGCTTCGAGCATGGTGATATGTTCCCCCTTGAACGGTTGGTAACGCGTGACGAGCTACACTATGTAAATTATATAGAGGGAGGGCAAAGCGTAACACGACGGGAATTCATGATGGATATGCAAGAGCGCTTACCAAACAAGCCTGCTTGCGATGGATACGCGGACAATGGTCGTGTTCTTCAAGTTTGGACAAGCAACTGGAAGCCACCGATTGCGATGACCGAGCTGTGCTATATTGATTGCAATTCTTTGTCGCCTCCTTGGGAGAGCCAAACCGTAGCGTTCTTATTTTATCGGACTGACAACGATTCTTGGACATTGGAAACTTTGTGGTTAAATCAACCTGATGAATTTAGCGTTGCCGATGGGAAAAATCTGACTGGTTGCGATCATGTGTCAGAGCCATCGTTGCTAGTTTCACCGACGACCATGCAGACACCACCCCCTCTTTCTTGCCTAGGTGCTTTACCCTCGCGTCTTGTGGTGGACGAACGAGCGTATGTTATTCCTGATCCACCTATACCAAATCGAGTCCGCAGTGGGCCAGGGCGCGATTATCCCGTTATCGGGCAGGCCCAGCCTGGAGCCACCTTGAACGTTCTAGAAGGGCCTTTTTGTGCAGATGGATGGGCATGGTGGAAAATACAAGTAGAAGGTTCTGGCTTATCTGGCTGGACAGCTGAGGGCGATGGACAGGAGTATTGGCTTGCCCCTTGTTCATCACCTGTCTCTTGCCCATCGCCCTAACAGCAGGCAGAAAGAATGTTTATTATCCGTTGGCCGCCCAACCTCGCGTAGAGCCGACCCGCCTGCGGCGGGGGGTAAGCGGCGCGAAAATTGCGAACTAAGTTTGTTTTAGGGCAATGGAGTCTTGCCAGAATCGGCGGGCGGCTCACACCCACGTTAGCCTGCTGAACACAACGGAGAACATTGGACATGAAGACGATAATTTTTGCTCCTGAAACCATCAACATCGCGGAAACAACGCGAATGATCGAAATAGCCAAACAAGTGAGAGGTGAGTTTCGCTGTGTCTTCTTTGGATACAGTGATGTCTTCGCCCATTTGATTGAAGAAGCAGGTTTTGAGTTTCGGCGGATGACACCGTGGTTAACGCCGGAGAAAATTGAGCATCTCTGGAAAGTTGACCGCATGGAAAGTTTCGATGACCCTTTTACGGAAGCGGAATTAAGAGAACGGGTTGAGAGTGAAATTGCCCTGTATCAGGAATTGAATCCCGTTGCCATTGTCATAGGCTTTACTTTGAGCGTGACCATCTCAGCCCGAGCGGCCAAGATTCCGTTGGTTTATGTAATGCCTTTCACGTT
>JAJRZC010000035.1 GCA_024275435.1 Alphaproteobacteria bacterium | reverse complement strand
TGAGGATCAGAGTTGATTGCAAGACAAAAAAGAGTGATCTCAGAATCTGAAAAACGTGCTGTCCGAATCATGACCTTACCTTCAACCAAGATCGTTGTCTGTTTGCGCGTTCGGCATTTTTTTCAATATCTTATTGAGTCATGGCAGAAGCACGGGCAATGGGTCAAGTGGGCGTTGGTGTTGGTGCTCTTGTGTTTTTCTCTATTACCTTCATCCGCCTATGCCGCTGATGGATCATCACAAAAAAACCTTTTGGAGTTCTGGCGGCAGGTTTTTTTGCGCCCTAGCGATGGCGCTATTCAAGATAAAGTGAGCACGGCTAAACCTGATATTGTTACGCTTGGCGAGCGTTTGTTTGGCGACACTCGTTTGTCTGGAAACGAAAACCGGTCCTGTGCCAGTTGCCATGACAGCTCTCAGGGCTTTTCTGATGGGCGCAAGAGGGCGCTTGGACTTGATGGGTTTGATCTGGCACGCAATACGCCGACACTTTACAATGTCGCCTGGGGGAAATCATTTAACTGGGATGGGCGAGCTGCCAGCCTGGAAGAGCAGATGCTTGGTCCGCTTTTGAGCAAGAAAGAGATGGCTGGCGACTTTGATGAAATTGTTCCCAGGTTAAAAGCCGATGCAAACCTGAGCCGACAATTTGCTCGCGCTTTTCCAGAAAACCCCATTGTTTCGCAAGAAAATATTATCGCCGCTTTGGCAGCTTTTGAACGTACCATTGTTTCACCGGAAACGCGCTTTGACAGGTGGATTGCGGGAGATGAACGCGCCCTCACTTCATCGGAGGCCGCGGGCTTTAAGATCTTTGTTGGGAAAGGCGGCTGTGTGGCTTGCCATTCCGGGTGGCGTTTTACGGATGATGGCTTTCACGACATCGGGCTTTTGCTTCCCGTTCCTGAAATCTCAGCTGTTGAGGCAGGCAAGAAGGGTGTTGCCTCATTCAAGACTCCGACCCTGAGATCTGTGCGCATGAGCGGACCTTACATGCATGATGGCTCCTTGGAAAACCTGAGTTCTGTGGTGGATCACTACAGCGATGGGATCGAAATACGAAAAGGGTTGGATGCCCTACTGCAACGAAACCTCAAGCTCTCTGCTGAAGAAAAAGCGAATCTGGTGGCTTTTCTGGAAACCCTTTGATTCATCTGTTGGTTGCAAACTGTTCACGAATATTGGAAAGTTCGGCACACCCGATATAAATACGATGTCGCAACAGGATTAATTTCCGACCATCGCTAAAGAGATCAAAAATGACTGCACGAACCCGAAAAACCGTTCCGCCTCGTGCACGTCAACCGCTACGGGCACAGCCAAAAAAGGCTATAAAACTTCAATCTCCCCCTGCAGCGGTCTCACGGGAACGGCTGCTTGAAGCTGCTGGACATTTTTTTCTACAGGGAAGCTACCATGGTGTTGGCGTGGCCGAGATCTGCTCAGTGGCAAATGTCAGGAAAGGTACTTTCTATCATTTTTTCCCGTCAAAAACGAATCTTCTGCTGGAAGTGATTGAGCGGCGCGTCCTTGAAATCGAAGGAATGATCAATAAAATATCTTCTGGAAATGTTCCGGCGGCGCGAAAAATCATGCGCCTTTTCACCATGACGCAGAACGCCGCTAACGACTCGCCAACACATACAATTCCACCGGGTTTTTTCCTCGGCAATATCATTCTTGAACTCGCCTCATCCAATCCACCTGTTCAATCGGCTGCCAAGGCTGCTTTCAAGCGTTGGAACAAGGCCATTGCCCCGGTCATTACCCAACTTATTGATGCAGAGGATCTGCATAATCTTGATCCTGAGGATGCTGCTGACGCGTTGCTTGGGCTTATGCAGGGGGGAGCTGTTATGGCAAGTGCCTATGGCGAACCCAGGAAGATGCGTGCGTTTGGGCATATAGCCCTGAGCTTACTACGTTCATCAGGGCGTGCTGATTAAAAACGTTTTTCTTGACCGACCGGTCAACTTGTGACAAATGAGAGTTATCATAACTTTGTCAGAAAGGTCCCTACTATGCAGAAAGCCCTTTTTACGCTTCTTGCGATCGCCATGCTTCCAGCTAGCGCCTTTGCCCTGGATGCAAAGGTTGAGCGTGATCTCTCAACGGATGCCAAAACTGCCTGGGCAGCGGTTGGTGATTTTTGTGGAATCGAGAAATGGCACCCTGCCGTCGCTAAATGTACACTCTCGGAAAAAGACGGAAAGACATTTCGTGAACTCACGCTTGGAGATGGTGCCAAGATTTTAGAACGCTTGGAATCACGCAACGATGGAGAAATGAGCTACACTTACTCGATCGTTGAAAGTCCTCTACCTGTTAAAAACTATATGTCCACTATCAGCGTGAAGCCCACGGGTGGAAAATCAAAGCTGTCATGGGTTGGTAAATTTGACAGCAATGGTGCCTCCGATGAGAAGGCCTTGAAAATCATTACCGGGATCTACGAGGCTGGAGCCGTAGAACTGGCAAAAACGAAATAACGCTACGCCTTAGAATGACAGGAAGAGGCCGGTTCGTTTTTTAATTCTGAACGGCCTCTTCCTGAGTAGCGTTTTCGGGGCGAAATGCACCAACCGGGCATTGTTCAAGAACATATGCCTGGTGAAGTGCATCAAGGAGTTCCCAAAGCATTTTACATTTGAATTTGACGGCCTCGATGCAGGCCTGTTGGTCGTGGGGACTGGTGGCGTTCTTGATGACATATTCAAGGGCGAAGGAAGCATCTCGTGGGGCGTGTGTCAGCCTTTGTTTGAAATATGTCAGCACCTCATGATCTATAAAATCATACGACTCTAGCATCGCCGACAGTCTTTTCCTATGAAGCTTTGGTGCGAAAAGCTCTGTCAGTGTTGTGGCCACAGCCGCGACAAAGGGTTGTTCGCGAACAAACGACAGATAACTTTCTATGGTGACAACTGTTGCGGGAAGCGCCCCTTTCATTGAGGTGACGTAATGACGATCGAGAGAGAGGCCATCGGTAAGTTTGAGCCATCTCTCGATCCCGCCTTCGTCAGAACCAAAGCCATCGTGATCCAAAAGCCGAAGTACCCACTCGCGCCTGAATTCTCGATCAAGCGCGCGGGAGATCAAAATTGCATCCTTGCGAGGGGCAGCTGCCTGAAAGCAATAGCGATTTATAGCCCAAGCTTGTACTTGGTGTTTGCTGAGTAAACCACCATGAAGCATTTTATGAAAAGGGTGCTTGTCGTGATAGTTCTCAGCCGCAACCTGCCTTAACACGGCTTCGAATTCCTGCGGTACCATGAGTGTGCCTTTGGCCATTCTGTCTGACAAGCTTTTGGGGACAGTTGTCATTTGTTCAAGAAACCCTCCCAACTTGATAATATGAATCATACAATGGCTCCTATCAGAAGGCGATAGGATTGCAGCTTTCGGCTGATGGGCGGGTTAGCTTAGAAGATAAGCAGAATGCTGCACAAACATGCACTTAACTTCTTCTCTTCCCGCTTTTGCTTACAAGCAATTTATGGGAATACTGTCATAGGTTCTGCCCAACTTTATGACTTCAAGGCTGGGAGCCTAAGAGCACTCCTGGACTCACTTGATTTTGGGGTATGCTCCGCCTAATTTGGAATTATTCTAAACTTGTGAGGGAGAGGGCGGCTATGATTCCTGGGTTTTCCAACCGACGACAGTTTAAAGACTTAACCGAACAGGAAGTTTTGGCACTGGCCATTTCGTCGGAAGAGGATGACGCGCAGATCTATCGAACTTATGCGGAACGCCTGCGGGAAAATTATCCAGACTCTGCCAAAATGTTTGAGGGCATGGCTGCGGAGGAAGATACTCACCGCCAACAGCTCATCGACCTGCACAAGGCGCGCTTTGGCGATATGATTCCGCTTATCCGTCGCGAACACGTCGCTGGTTTTTATGCGCGCCGACCAGTGTGGCTCATTGAGAATCTCGGGCTGGAGCGTATGCGCGAAGAAGCCGAGAAGATGGAAACGGATGCGCACAATTTCTACCTGGTTGCTGCCCGGCAATCGCAGGACGCCGACACACGCAAACTGATGGGCGATCTGGCAGCGGCAGAGGCTGGGCATAAGTCTCGGGCCAGTGAGTTGGAAGAAGAACACCTTGGGGCTGACGCGCGCGGGGCGGAAGACCGAGAAGCCCATCGACAGTATGTTTTAACATGGGTACAGCCTGGACTTGCCGGTTTGATGGACGGGTCGGTTTCGACACTCGCTCCCATATTTGCAACAGCGTTTGCCACACATGATACTTGGACGACGTTTCTTGTGGGCTTAGCGGCTTCTCTTGGTGCCGGCATCTCGATGGGATTCACGGAAGCAGCTTCGGATGATGGCGTGATTTCGGGGCGCGGGTCTCCGGTGAAACGCGGGTTCGCATCCGGCATCATGACAACCGTTGGTGGTCTGGGTCATGCGCTGCCGTATCTTATAACGGACTTCTGGACGGCAACGACGATCGCTATCGGCGTTGTTTTTGTGGAGCTTTGGGCCATTGCGTGGATTCAGAACAGATACATGGACACGCCGTTTCTGCGGGCAACTTTCCAGGTGGTTCTCGGTGGGGCGCTGGTGTTTGCAGTTGGGATATTGATTGGAAGTGCCTAACTGGTCTGGAGTCTTAGAATTGCGCCGCTTGATCAGCCCAGCCTTTTTTCCAGTGCGTCGAGCTCTTCCACAAGTTCCTTTGGCATCTTGTCGCCGAAAGTTTCAAAATGCTGGCGGATCATTGGCAACTCGGCCTTCAAGAACTCCAAGTTAACCGAGAGAACTTCGGCAAGATCGCTTGAGTCTATGTCGAGTCCTTCCAGGTCCAAAGTCCCTTCGGCAGGTTGGAGACCAAATGGTGTTTCCTCCGCCTCTACGGTTCCGTCGCAACGCTCAAAGATCCATTTCAAAACACGGCTATTTTCAGAATAGCCCGGCCACAAGAATTTGCGCTTGGCGCCCTTACGGAACCAGTTGACATAGAAGATCTCAGGCATCTTATCGCCGCCCTTCTCTCCCATATGGAGCCAATGAGCGAAGTAATCGCCCATGTGGTAGCCGCAAAAAGGCAGCATGGCCATGGGATCTCGGCGAAGCTCACCAATCTTTCCGGCTGCAGCAGCTGTTTTTTCAGAGGCCATTATAGAGCCTAGAAAGGTGCCGTGGCGCCAGCTCATTGCCTGTGTCACCAGAGGAACGACCGTGGAGCGTCGTCCGCCGAAGATAATGGCACTGATGGGAACGCCTTTTGGGTCTTCCCACTCGGGTGCGATCACTGGGCACTGACCGGCTGGGGCCGTGAAACGCGCATTGGGATGGGCCGCAGTGCGACCACATCCGGGCTTCCAAGATCTGCGACGCCAGTCGATGGCGTGCGTCGGCGGGTTTTTGGTCATCTCCTCCCACCAGATATCACCATCATCGGTTAGGGCGACGTTGGTGAAGATGGCGTTTTCCTCCATGCTCTTCATGGCGTTGAGGTTACTGCTTTTCGAGGTGCCTGGCGCCACACCGAAAAACCCCGTTTCCGGGTTGATGGCATAAAGGCGCCCGTCGGGTCCGAATTTCATCCAGCAAATATCATCACCGATGGTTTCCGCCTTCCAACCAGGAATAGTGGGAATTAACATGGCAAGATTTGTTTTACCGCAGGCAGAGGGGAAAGCGGCTGCGAAGTACTTCGACTTTCCTTCAGGATTGGTGAGTTTCAAAATCAGCATGTGTTCGGCCAGCCAACCCTCATCGCGGGCCTGAACCGAAGCGATCCGCAAGGCGTGACACTTTTTGCCGAGAAGTGCGTTGCCGCCATATCCGGAACCGAAAGACATGATCTCGCGGGTCTCTGGGAAGTGGGCAATGTATTTTTCAGGGTTACAAGGCCAAGGAACATCGGTTGATGTGGGATCGGGCAATGGCGCTCCGATGGAGTGCATGCCGCGCACGAAATCTTCACTATCGCCCAGCACATCCAATACGGCATCACCGACACGCGTCATGATATGCATGCTGGCGGGAACATAAGGGCTATCGGATACCATGACGCCTATTCCGGCGATGGGCGAGCCAAGGGGCCCCATGGAGTAGGGAATCACATACATTGTGCGCCCCCTCATGGCTCCATCGAAGAGCTTGGCCATCGTTGCCTTCATTTCGGCAGGCTCGGCCCAGTTATTGGTCGGACCAGCATCATCTTTCGACTTCGAACAGATAAAAGTCCGATCCTCGACGCGGGCGACATCGGCCGGGTCGGAGCGCACGAGAATGGAGTTGGGCCGTTTTTCGGGGTTTAGCCACATGGCCGTCCCACAATCGACCATCAGTTTCAATAAAGACTGATACTCATCTTTTGAACCATCGCACCAGTGGATATCTTCCGGTTTAAATAGAGCGCGCGCCTCCTCGACAAAAGTCAGCACGGCAGCGTTCGTTATCTTGGATTTGGATCCTTGCACCATGGCGGCCGCTGATGCTGCGCTCATTTCAGGATTACTCCTAGGTTCATAGAGGTTCATGCTAGCTGGTTGCTTTCAAGATAGGACTGCTAGATCTTTGATTACTTGAATACGTATTCAAAAATGCTTTAGATGGCGGATTTTGCGCTCATTCTCGTGACCGGGGTGCGCTTCTGAAAAGAAAAAGTCAACATACTAAAAAGTCTAAGTTCCACGAAGAAATTTATCTTTTTGCGCCGTTGCTGCGTGATGATTTTTCGCTTTGATTTCGCGCTTTTAAATCGGCACTAAATTTCACCTGCCGAAACCAATGGGAACATCTTTTGATCGTCAGGCTCAAGTTATGTTGCGTGCCTTGGCGGCAAGTTCCTTAAACAACGAGCGGGCTTCTTGCGGTGTTGTTACCCGGCTATCAAACTCAAGGCGCAGGGCGCAAGCATGCCCAAGAATATCAATGCCATCAGGGTCGATGCCACACATACGCCAAGGCCCGCCTTGAGTTTCGGCACCTAGGATCTTCGTTGCATAAAGCGCAAGTGTTTCTGCGTAGTCTTGATTCATGTGCTCGATGATCTCCGGCTCGGCAGCGATAAGGCTTTGCGAATCTTGGAGACCGGTCAGAAGATGGGATCCTTCAACATCAACAATGCGCCCGAAACCACCAACATAGTGGGCGCTCTCAACCGACATGCTGTAAAAACTAAAATCAGCGAACGCTGCGTATCCGGCGGCATCAGGGTGGCGGCTGATAAACCGTCGAGCGATATTTTGGTCGTCGGTGGGTTTTAGACTGCCGATCACGGTGACGCGCGCGCTGGTGGACAAATCGCCGGTGGGTCCTGTTTCATCAAATAACAGAGATGCCCTTTCATTTGCCGCCAGGTTTTTCGTGTGCCGGGCAAGATTGGAAATAAGAAGTGTGGGCGCGCCTTCGGTTGTTGTGCCTGTGATGACAAGGGAAGCGTAAGGTGTGGGCTTTTTGATTTTTGGGTCGGTGTCGAATGTCGCAAGAGCTGCCTTCAAACCGCGGCGTATGAGGTTTCGACAGGCCAAAGTGGCCTGTTCGTAGAGGTTGCGCGCCTCATCATCATGAGAACCGCCGGTTGACGGGGCGGTGTTTTCGCCCTTTTGGCCTGTATTTTTTCCAGTTTCTGAGTTCATGGCCCCTCTACTTTCCCTCTTTACCCCCAGAAAACCGCTGGTGAACGGGTTAACCTTCCTAAATTGCTCATGGGAGCGTTTTTCTCTGGCTATCCCGTATGTTATGATTGTGAAACTTGTTTGCACAAGGTCTTTGCGGCATTGCCACAAAGGCCGTTTGGGCTTACCACTTGTGCGACTTGCCACAATTAACCGTCTCGCCTATTCAGGCTCGGTTCAGCTTGGCCCTGTTGACACTATCGATATTGGTCATGGCCCTTACAAAAAACAAGGCCGTACCACTTTACGCACATCTTGCGTGCACGTTTGAAACATAATGAGCGCGGCCAGGCGGCGGCACTAAGCGATCCAAAGGCGAGAACGATGAAAGAAAAGAGTACGATTGCACTGGTTGACGATGAGCGGAACATTTTAACATCGCTCAGCATGGCACTTGAAGCCGAGGGCTACAAGGTTCGCACTTACAGCGATGGTGTGGCCGCACTGGAAGCACTGAGTGAAGACCCTGCCGACCTTGGTATTTTTGATATCAAAATGCCACGCATGGATGGAATGGAACTCTTGCGCCGAGTGCGTCAACAATCAGATATGCCGGTAATCTTTTTAACGTCGAAAGACGAAGAAATTGATGAACTATTCGGGTTGAAAATGGGAGCCGATGACTACATTGCCAAGCCATTTTCTCAACGGTTGGTGGTTGAGCGGGTGAAGGCGATTTTGCGTCGCTCCATTGCACGTGAAGGACCCCCGACGACTGAAGAAACAAAACAGATTCTTGAACGCGGTTTTCTAAAACTCGACCCAGAACGTCATACCTGTCACTGGGACAACAAACCGGTTACACTTACGGTCACGGAATTCTTGATTCTGAAAGCGCTCGCGACACGCCCCGGCGTTGTAAAAACCCGCGATGCCTTGATGGATGCGGCGTATGATGACCAAGTCTATGTTGATGATCGTACGATTGATAGCCATATAAAGAGACTGCGGAAGAAATTTAAGCAGGTTGATGACAATTTTGATGTGATCGAAACACTCTATGGCGTTGGGTACCGCTTTAAGGAGAGCTGACGCCAGACCCATGTGCGTTGAGCACATATTTTGTGAACCAGGGTGAGGATGGCTTTTGCTTCTCACGCTTCTCGCAAAGATGTTCTCGATGACTTGGGTCAAACTCTTTTCTATTGGAAACGCGTTTTATTTAGACGCGTGAACCTGGAGACGACATGGCGCTCCTTGGTAGCGATAGTTTTGAAGCAGCACGCGGTCTTATTGGCCGAGCGGTGGAGGCTGTGCGTGACCTTGGCAGCAGCTTGATGCGGCGTATGAATGTTGCCGCTCAACGGGTTGCTCGCGTGATGCCTCTTGTTGACGCTCAATACCCAAGTAAACTGCCTTCTTCATTGAAGTGGCTCGCACCTGCGCTCAGATTCTTGCGGCGCATACTGGTGGCCATTCGACCGGGTGGACCCGTGGCGACGAAGATTGCCTCACGGGTTAATTCATGGCGAATTGTTCGATTTATTTCCAGAAAACTTCTGCGAAAAATTCTGGTGTCGAATCTTATTGGGTTTACGATTCTGTTTATTGGAATCTTATACCTGAGCCTGGATAGCGGATGGGTTATCAACGCGAAAAGTGACGCTCTTAAAATACAGGGGCAGATTATTGCAGCAGCTATTGCCGGAGATGCAAAGGTTTCATCAACGGATTTTACGCTGGACCCTGAAACGATCCCGGGAAAAGAACCTGTGCGGGTCCCGTTACGCGATGATGGTTTCGCCGCTTTGGAGCTTTCCATCCAACCTCAGTTTGTGACTCCTATTCTCAACAGACTGATTGAACCTATCAAGACACGTGCGCGCATTTACGACCAATCAGGTACACTTGTGGTTGATAGTTCCATGTGGCTGAAAAATGGTCAGTTTACCGAGACCAATGCCAAAGTTAAGAAAAATCCGGAGCGTCCTCGAACCAAGAACTTCTGGACCAGATTACAGCACTGGCTTATCGACAAGGAAGTCCAGGTCTACAAGGAAATCGGAACGGCGAACGGCAAATACTATCCTGAGGTGCGCGGTGCTCTTAAGGGAAACACCGAAGCCATGCTTTTGCTCAATCGCAAGGGAGAGCAGATCGTCTCGATGGCTGTGCCTATTCAGCGGATGGGGCGGGTACTAGGTGTCCTACTGCTGTCGACCCCCCCGGGTGAAGTTGACGATATTCTTGCGGAGGAGCGAAAGGGCATCTGGCCATTGGCGTTTTTGGCGCTTGTTGCCAGCATCGTCACATCGTTGTTAATTGCTCAAGCAGTTGCCGGACCGATGAAACGGCTTTCGGAAACAGCCGAACTGGTTAGCCAGGACATCAATGCGCATGTCAACCTGCCAAGCTATGAAGGTCGAGAAGACGAAGTGGGCCGGATGGCGAAGGCATTTCGCTCCATGACCAAATCCTTATTTGCGCGCATTGAGGCGAGTGAAAAATTTGCCGCTGATGTGGCGCACGAACTGAAGAACCCACTCACTGCTGCAAGTTCAACAGCACAAGCGTTGGAATTTGCGAAAACTCCTGAGCAACGCGCGTTGCTCGTTGAACAGATACAAGGTGAACTCAAGCGCTTGAACAGGCTGATCACCGATGTGTCCAGTGCTTCGCGACTGAACGCTGAGCTGGCACGACAATCTTCTGACCCCGTCGCGGTGGATGCTGTTTTGCAGAAAATCGTGATGATATTCGAGGATAAAGCTGCCAAACGTGATTGCCGGTTGATACTTGATGTATCGTCAGCTTCAGAAAATCAGTCTTATGTTGTGCTGGGCAATGAGGGGCGGATTGCTCAGGTTTTCACAAATCTCATCGATAATGCTTTGTCGTTTTCACCTGACAAGAGCGAAGTGCGAATAAGCGCTTCGCGTGTTGGGGACTTTGTTGAGGTCTTTGTTGATGATGATGGACCAGGCATCGAAGAAGACAAGCTTGAGACGATCTTTTCTCGTTTTTACACGTACCGGCCGACCATGGATTCCAGCCGTGGAGACAATTCTGGTCTGGGCTTGAGTATATCAAACGAGATTGTGCAAGCCCATGCCGGAGAGATCTGGGCTTTAAACCGAACGTCAGGTGATGGACCTAACGCTGGGAACCGATTGGGTGCACGGTTTGTTGTGCGCCTTCCTGTGCGACGCTCAGTGGCAAACCGTAGTGGCAACACCATAGATCGCACGGGCACATCAAGTCGTGGGGGAGCGACGGGTGCCTAGTACGCCAGAGCTTATGCATGGGACCATAATTGCACATGGTGATTTTGCGGCGCTCATTCGTGGCCCATCGGGTGCTGGAAAATCAGATCTTGCCCTGCGTTGCCTTGCTCAAGCGCCGTGTCCGTTGTTCCGCGGCCCCATTCGTCTTGTGGCTGATGACTATGGGGAGGTGTTGCTCGAACATGATGGGCTGCTTAGTGTACGTGCTCCCAAGACACTGAGCGGCAAGCTTGAGGTGCGCGGTCTTGGCGTCATCGATATTCAAAGTCTCGATCGTGCCAGGCTGGTGATGATCGTAGAGCTGGTGCCACAAGGGGACGTTGAGAGGCTACCAGACCCTATGCCTTGCACGTGCATTCAAGGTGTCCGCCTGCCTATTTTGAAGCTACATGCATTTGATAATTCAGCGAGTGTAAAGCTCCTCATTATGCTGGCGCGGGGTGGAAAACTACCTGAACAAAGCTGACCTGGAGCAACAATCACTTGTTAATGATGTCGTAAGGTTCCTTTTGAAGGTCATTCTCTCACTGTTTTTCCAACGAATATGGAACCTTGGTTTTTAGCAGAAGCCTTTGCGATTCCCTCTTGCACTTTGAGCGAACACTTGTAACTTTTGCACCGCACAAGCTATTTCGTGTTGGTTTCTAGACAGACGGCTCGAAACGCGATGCCAAAGGGAGCTCGTATTTGCCCCGATACATTGGCAGAAAGGGATTTGGTTTTTGACGATGATAGGACTGGTCATCGTTACGCACGGTGATCTAGCAAAGGAATTTAGATCCGCGCTAGAACATATTGTGGGTGCGCAAACACAACTAGAGACGGTTTCTATCGGCCCAGAAGACGATATGACCGCAAGACGCAAAGAGATCATCTGCGCTGTTGAGAAAACTCAAAGTGGAGATGGCGTTGTTATATTGACGGATATGTTCGGCGGAACACCTTCAAACCTAGCTATCTCGGTGATGGATGAGGTTCCTGTGGAGGTTATTGCCGGAATTAATCTTCCGATACTGGTTAAGTTAGCGAGCATAAGAGATGAGATGCCCCTGAGAGAAGCTGTGAATATTGCGCATGATGCGGGGCGCAAATATATTAAGGTTGCGGGGAACGAGCTTTCGAGGGAATCGTAGACCAGCTTTTCAAAGACCCCCCCTGAAATAAATAGGCGAGATGTTCTCATATTCGAAACATGAGTGAAATACGCGCAAATCTTGGCTGTCATCCTGAAGCCACCGTCACGATCTGCAACCGCAAAGGGTTGCATGCACGCGCATCGGCACGATTTGTGAAGTGCGCTGAGAGCTTTGATGCGCAGATCAAGGTCTCACGTGATGGACAAATGGTGGGTGGTACATCGATTATGGGATTGATGATGCTGGCTGCCGGCCCTGGGACTGAACTGTTGCTCATTGCCGGAGGACCGGAGGGGCCAGAAGCTCTTGAAGCACTTGTGGAGCTGGTAAACTGTGGGTTTGGCGAGGAGAGTTGAACCGTTTTGGTTTTCACCATGGGTGCGATGAGTAAAGGTGCACGCTGGGTTTGCCCATTCATATTGCCTTAAAACGTGCCCTCACAAGCCTTAGATGATGAAGAGTCCTCAAAGAGCATGAAACAAGGCTGATGGTTGGTTTTACATGGTTTTGTGTGGGCGGGCGCCTTCCAGTTGCTTTTTTGGATTTGACCAACGGTTCAGCAAGGGTTGGCAAATGCCATTGGTCTGCATGCTGATATTCTGCCGTATTGTGAGACATAAAGACTTGCTTATATGTTATTGCGCTCATGCCTGACCTCGGATATAGAGTCTTTCAAACAGATGCCCAGCCTTGGAAGGTCCCGGTTTTGCCGGCTGGCTGCGCGGATAATATCCATCATTGAAGACGAAGGGACATCCATATGACTGCTGCCGGCGACTACATCGTCAAAGATATCAGCCTTGCTGACTTTGGGCGCAAGGAAATCTCCATGGCCGAGACAGAAATGCCCGGCCTCATGGCGACACGTAAGGAATACGGCGATTCGAAACCGCTGACAGGCGCAAGAATTGCCGGCTCTTTACATATGACAATTCAGACCGCGGTCTTAATCGAAACACTTAAGGCGCTTGGTGCTGACGTGCGGTGGGTGTCTTGCAATATTTACTCAACTCAAGACCATGCGGCTGCGGCCATTGCGGCATCTGGGGTTCCCGTGTTCGCGTTTAAGGGCGAAAGTCTTGAAGAATACTGGAGCTTTACCCGCCGGATGATGGAGTGGGGCGATGGTGGCACGCCGAACATGATCCTTGATGATGGTGGTGACGCCACGATGCTCGTGCATCTGGGGCTGCGTGCTGAGAAGGGCGATACGGCTTTTCTCGACAAGCCGGGCTCTGAAGAAGAAGAAGTTCTATTTAACCTGATCAAGAAAACTCTTGGCGAGAAGCCGGGCTGGTTTGCCGAGTTGGCCAAAAACATCCATGGCGTAACGGAAGAAACCACAACGGGCGTGCTGCGCATGTACCAGATGGCCCAGGATGGCACGCTGCTGTTTCCGGTCATCAACGTCAATGACAGTGTCACCAAGTCCAAGTTCGATAACCTTTATGGCTGCCGCGAAAGCCTCGTAGATGGTATCCGACGTGGTACAGATGTCATGATGGCGGGCAAGGTTGCGATGGTGGCGGGCTTTGGGGATGTCGGTAAGGGTTCTGCCGCTTCGCTTCGAAATGCTGGCTGCCGGGTGATGGTTTCTGAAATTGATCCTATATGCGCCTTGCAGGCGGCCATGGAAGGCTATGAAGTTGTCACGATGGATGAGGCTGTTTCAGAAGCCGACATCTTCTGCACGGCTACGGGCAACAAGGACGTCATTACAGCTGATCACATGCGTAAGATGAAAGACCGCGCCATTGTTTGCAACATCGGCCACTTTGATAACGAAATCGACGTTGCCGGTATCAAAAATAATAAATGGTCCAACATCAAGCCGCAGGTTGACGAGATTGAATTTCCCGATGGACACAGAATTATCCTTCTTTCCGAAGGCCGGCTTGTGAACCTCGGCAATGCGATGGGACATCCCTCCTTTGTGATGTCGGCATCGTTCACGAACCAAACGCTGGCTCAAATTGAGCTTTGGACAAAGCGTGACAGCGGCGAGTACAAAAATCAGGTTTATACGTTGCCAAAGACGCTGGATGAAAAAGTTGCCCGGCTTCATCTTGATAAGATCGGTGTAAAACTCACTCAGCTGAGCGACGAACAGGCTTCTTATATCGGTATCAAAACAGAAGGACCCTATAAGTCTGATCATTACCGTTATTAGGTCGTGATCACGGTTGAACCGTTAAGGAAATGTATCGACAAGGGCGGCGCTGGAGGTATCTGGCGCCGCTTTTCTATTGCGCAGTGTATCCGCTAGGCCCTGGCAAGTTCCTGAAGGGAATCGCATACTTATAGAAATGATTCGCTCTTGCTGTTGGCAGGGGCAATTGTTGCCTGTGCATTCCAATGCCTTCAAGCAAAGATTCAGGCGATTGATTTTTTTCACCCTTACCCAGCAGATACATGGCCTCACCACCGCTTTCAGCATCAAGCCGTAACGAAGCCAGGGAGCTTATCCTTCTGCTCCTGGCGAGCATCGCGTGCGTCACGGTGTTGACAGTTGCGATCGCGCAAGGCGAAACGGTCGTGGTTTCCGGACTGGGGCTTTCTCAGATTCTTTTGCTGTTTTTTATCAGCATAAGCGCTGTCTCAGCAGGCTTCCTGGTGTGGCGCACGACCAACCATGCCCGCCTTGATGTTAACAGGGTGCATGATGAAAATCGTAAACTACGCCAACGCCTGACTACGGCAGAGTCGGTTGTCGGCTCGGAGCCCCAAGTACTCATGTATTGGGAAATTGGCGGGGCGCTTAAGATCGTCAGTAATACGCTTGTTGGGATTTCAGGATTACCTAAACAGGATGAAGACATCCTGCACTTTTCTGATTGGCTCGATTCGCGATCGGCACGGAACTTTGAAGCGGCTACGCGCGTTCTTTTTCAAGACGGCCGCCCGTTCAATATGATTTTGAAAACTCATTCCGGAGGGCACCTGGAGGCTGATGGGCGCGCCAGTGCCGGGCGAGCTGTTTTGCGCCTTAAAGACATTTCCGGATATAAGCGGGAAATATCACGTATCAACGATATTCATGAGCAACTGGCTCGTGACGTTCGCTCCTCGCGCGCTCTTTTGAACTCTTTACCAACACCTGCCTGGCTAAAGGATGCTGAGGGGCGCTTAACCTGGGTCAATACCGCCTATGTTAAAGCTGTTGAGGCACCCAACGTCGATGATGTCATTGCCCGTAATACTGAGTTGCTGGAACGGAGACAGCGACAAACAATCGCGAAGAAAATCTCTTCAGGTGAAACTTACCGTGAGGTTCTGCCGATCATCATCGATGGGGAACGGCGCACTTTTGATGTGGTGGTTGTTCCGTTTCATGATGGCTTTGCGGGAACGGCCAACGATGTTACCGAAATCAAGAACGCTCGCGGCGAATTTGACCGTCAGATTGAAAACTACGACTGGACATTGGATCGCGTGTCTACAGGGGTCGCAATTTTCGATCCCCAACGGAAACTCATATATTCCAATCCCTCTTTCTCCAGCTTGTGGAACCTTGATTCTTCCTGGCTTGCCACCGGCCCTAGTGGCACAGAGGTTTTCGACCTGCTTCTTGCCCATGACAAGTTGCCAGCGGTTATCAATTACTCGAAATGGCGCAAGGCTATTTTGCGGCTTGAGGGGGATGGAGAACAGACGTTTGACGACCTATGGCCTCTGCCAGATGGTCGCTTGATGCATGTTGTCTCAGAACACCGACAGGATGGCAGCATTACATTCCTGTTTAATGATGAGTCTGAACGGCTGGCGCTGCAAAGCCAATACAATGAGATGATCCGGGTGCAAAGCGAAACGCTCAACAGTCTCACCGATGGGGTTGCGCTGTTTGCCACTGATGGACGGCTCAAGCTGCACAACCGGGCATTTACATCGATCTGGAAACTGTCGCCGTCCATGCTTGAGCGCGGACCGCATATAGATGAAATTATTTCAGTGGCCGGTGTCCTCTACGATGATGAGGCGACCTGGGCACGTCTCAAACGAGTTATTACCGCATTTAGCGATATGCGAACACCGCTTGAAGGCCAGATGCTGCGTCCCGACAATTCTGTTATCGACTATGCTACAACGCCTCTTCCCGATGGGGCGACACTGCTGACGTTTGTGGATGTTACGGACTCAAAGCGTTATGAGCGCGCATTGGTCGAGAGAAACGAGGCGTTGCTGGCTTCTGACCGATTGAAGAACCAGTTCATCGGTAATGTGTCCTATGAACTGAGAACACCACTTACAAACATCATCGGCTTTAGTGAATTTCTGGAAAGCCCACTTCTTGGCACTTTGACCGACAAGCAAAGAGAATATGTCCAGGATATCGGCTACTCCTCAAGAACACTGTTGTCCATTATCGATGGCATTCTGGATTTGGCCACAATTGATGTTGGTGAACTTGAGATTCAGCCTGAGACCATCAATGTCCATGAGGTTATTGAGAATGCCGTTGCAGGCGTTCGCGAGCAAGCGGTGCGTGCCGGCCTCACCATTGATATTGCCGTTGCCGAGGACACAAAAAACTTTATTGCCGATGGGGGGCGCTTGCAGCAGATCCTTTATAACCTGCTCTCGAATGCCGTAGGGTTTTCAATAGATGGTGGTGAGGTTCGCATCTCCTGCTTTGGTGAAGACGACCAGGTTGTATTCCAGGTGGAGGACCACGGTATCGGTATTTCACAAGAAGCGCTGTCAAGGATTTTCGAGCGTTTTGTGAGCGACAGCCAAGGGTCCAAACATCGTGGTGCGGGCCTTGGCCTTTCGATCACCAAGAGCCTAGTTGAACTCCATGGCGGCAGCATTTCGGTGGACTCGCAACCAGGTAAGGGAACAACCTTTACGGTTAGATTGCCAAAGAATGGTCGCGTTCAGAAGGCTGGACTGCAACAAGAAGACTTTCAATCAACTCTTGCCGATGATCGCGCAGGCTAGTAGGCATACCCATCCAAGACGCATACTTTCTTAATCTGGCGTTGCCGTCGATTGTGGAGCTGTGCGCTGTGTCATTTTTTGGTCCCTAATGCCCGACAATTCAGCTTCAACATTTTCCATATTGCAGCTTTCAGAGCCTGAGATGGTTTTGTTTGCCCAACTGCTCAGTGTTATTGTTCGCCGAGGCGACCTGATAGCGCTTGAGGGTGAGGTTGGAGCTGGCAAAACCACGTTTGCGCGCGCTTTTATTCGAGCCTTTCTGGGAGGTCGCGACGAAGAGATTCCCAGCCCGACCTATACTCTGGTGCAGACGTACAATACGCCACGCATGAATATTGCGCATTTTGATCTTTATCGTCTGGGCGATCCCAGCGAACTGACTGAACTGGGGCTCGACCATGCTCTCGATGACAGCATTGCTCTTGTTGAGTGGCCTTCTCATGGTGGAGATTGGCTACCTCATGACCGGCTTATTCTTAATATTATCGATCCGATGGATGAGCCTAGCCAA
This sequence comes from Alphaproteobacteria bacterium, assembly GCA_024275435.1. Classification (GTDB taxonomy): domain Bacteria; phylum Pseudomonadota; class Alphaproteobacteria; order Rhizobiales; family Hyphomicrobiaceae; genus JAJRZC01. The sequence goes on along the minus strand of JAJRZC010000035.1, from coordinate 20,857 downwards.
CCGACAAGAGATTCAAATGCCGACAATGACACGCGCGATATACTTTTGACGGGCTTTGGGCATTGGGAAAATCGCCTGAAACGCTTGAGAGCGATGTATGAACTCATAAAGTCATCTGGATGGTATCAAAAGCTTTCGGCTATTTCTTATTTGGCGGGAGATGCCTCAGCGCGCCGATATGCACGTTTATTCACGCAAGATAAACACTATGCGTTGGTGATGGACTGGCCTCATGTCCGCGAGAATAAGATTTTACGTGATGGGAAAACTTACAATCAACTGGCACATATTGCAGATAACGTCGCGCCGTTTGTTGCTGTCTCCAACGCTCTGCGCTCTCAAGACTTCAGCGCTCCTGAGATATTTGCTGCGGACCTCGACAACGGTTTCTTGATCCTGGAAGACCTGGGAGCCAGGGTTTTTTTTGATGAGGTGCAACAGGGCATGTCCATGGATGTATTGTGGCAGGCTGCTACCGATACATTGGTCGCGTTGCGGGGTTTCCCTGTTCCCGATGTGGTTGAGGTGAGCGGACAGCTGAAACACAATATACCGGCCTTTGACCGTTCTGCCATGTTGAGTGAGCTGGCACTTCTTGCCGATTGGTATTGGCCGCAAGTTCATGGTTCTCTAATGCCTGAGGACAAGCGCCAACAATTCTTCTCAATATGGGATGTCGTTATTGATGGACTGGAAAACGATCCGGACCATTGGTGCTTGAGAGACTATCATTCGCCAAATCTCGTCTGGCTACCGGAGCGCAGGGGTGTTCGTGGCGTGGGGATCATTGATTTTCAGGATGCATGTCGTGGACCGGCCGCCTATGATCTCGTTTCTTTGCTGCAAGATGCGCGCGTGAGCGTTCCTGAGTCTCTTGAAACTCAGTTAATTGAATCCTATTGCGAGCAAGTGCGACAGGCTGATAGTGCGTTTGACCGGACAGTCTTTGTGCATAGTTATGCAATAATGGGTGCTCAGAGAAATACGAAAATCCTGGGCATCTTTGCGCGCCTTGCCGAGCGTGACGGTAAGCCTCATTATCTTGCGCATATTCCACGTATCTGGGGATATCTCAACCGCAACCTGCAACATCCCAAACTTAGAGACCTTGCAAACTGGTATGAAGATGCTTTCGACAAACAGATACAAGTTGCCCCGTTTCGAAGATGATAGTCAGTGAGACGGGCTTCGTGTGAGGTATTTGTTTTTTCTTGTGGGGTTTTGAAAGTCTCGGGGGTTGTTGGTTATGAGTGGCGCTGTTGTAACCGCGATGGTTTTGGCTGCCGGATTTGGCAAGCGCATGCGTCCCCTCACGGATACGGTCCCCAAACCGATGGTCAAGCTCGCTGGGCAGGCGCTTGTGGATCATGTCCTTGATCGACTTTGGCAGGCCGGTATAGAACAGGCCGTTGTCAATCTGCATTACAAAGCTGACGTTCTCTCGAAGCATCTTGAGGGATATGGGCGACCTAAGATTATTTTTTCAGATGAGCGTGAGCGCCTTCTTGAAACGGGTGGTGGGGTTGTGCACGCGTTGCCGTTACTTGGCAGTGCGCCGTTTGTTGTTCACAACAGCGACAGTGTCTGGATCGAGAAAACCCATTCGAACATATCTAGATTGATTTCGACCTGGAACCCGTCTCAGATGGATTGCCTGATGTTGCTGGCAGTAAGGGCTACCAGTTTGGGCTATGATGGCTCCGGCGATTTCAGCATGAGCGAGGGGGGTATTTTAAGCCGGCGCGTTGAGGGGCAGGAAGTTCCGTATGTCTTTGCCGGTGTTTCGATCATGAAACCTTCTCTGTTTGATGGTTTTGAAGCCGTTCCCTTTTCTCTCAACAAGGTTTGGGACCGTGCACTTTCCCATAAGCGTTGTTTTGGGATGGTTTTAGATGGGGTCTGGATGCACGTGGGGACACCGGAAGCACTTTTAGAGGCTGAACGTCTCATTGCTGAACACATATTGGATGAAACGTGACGTCTTTGAAGAAAACAGATGAGCCCTCTTCAGGTACCTCTCTTTCCGGATCGGTTTTCACCGTAGCTCCCGGTGAACCTTTCTTGTCAGTTTTGGCACGTTCTATCTTGAATGGTGATCTGCCAAATCTCGGTGGGATCAAGCCAGACCCCATTGATCTATCTTTCGCAACGCTGCTGATGCCGACACGACGCGCACAGCGGGCTCTCACGCAAGCGTTTCTAGATGTTAGCGGTCAGCGTGCGATGCTGCTTCCCAAGATTAGACCGATTTCCGAACGGGACGAGGAACTGGCACTCTTATCCCAGCTTGCTTCGTTTGATATCACATCGGGAGAGGGGATTTTTTCTTCAACAGACTGGGCTGTGGGGATACCTCCTGCGATTGACCCCATTCATCGCGTGTTGCTGCTTACCCAACTTGTGACCCAGTGGTCGCGTGCCCTTCGAAGTGGATCTGCCAAAGCTGTAGAAACTTCTGAACGGGCTCCGGTCATCTCTGCGGGTGCGCGTACACCTGCGCAAGCTGTCAACATGGCGCAAGAACTAGCGCAGCTTATGGACCTTGTGGAGGCAGAAGGGCGCTCACTCGATGGTATTGATGAAATCGTTCCAGAAGATCTGACCCATCACTGGAAACTCACAGTGGATTTCCTGCAAATCATTATGCACTACTGGCCTGAGCAGCTTGAAGAGCTTCAGCTTATATCCCCATGGCAACGGCAAAACCGCCTTATCCTTGCTGAAGCAGAACGTGTGTTGAAAACAAAGCCTGAAGGTCCTTTGATCGTTGCGGGCGTCACAGGCTCAATTCCCGCGACGGTGGAACTCATGCGATCGGTTCTAGGGCATGACAATGGTGCTGTTGTGCTGCCGGGCCTGGACCTTACGCTTGATGAGGAAAGCTGGCAGACCATAGTTCCAGATCATCCCGAGCATCCGCAATTTGGAATGAAGAAACTGCTTGATGAGCTGGGTTTGACACGAGGTGATGTGCGCATCCTTAAAGGTGATTTTCCTGATAGCACATCTGATACACATAAATGGCGGGCTGCATTTTTCAGTGAGGCCATGCGGCCAGCACGCACCACACAACTTTGGCATAAGTTCACTGAAAGCGCTGATCGCAAACAGATCGCGGCAGGGCTTTCCAATGTCCATCTTTTAGAGGCGCCCACTTCGTTTGTTGAAGCGGAGACCGTCGCGCTAATCCTACGCGAAGTCGCAGAAACCCCTGGCAAGACGGGGGCGTTAATTTCACCAGACCGGATGCTCGCTCGGCGCGTTGCAATTCGGCTAAAATCCTGGGGGATTGATGTGGATGACAGCGCAGGGCGACCCTTTGTAAAAACGGTTCCCGGAGCGTTTCTGGATCTTGTCATCAATTGTGTTGCAAAGAACTTCGCCCCAGCTGAACTGATGGCCCTATTAAAGCATCCGCTATGCCGCCTCGGACTGGAAGCGCGGGAGATCAGATTTGCGGCGCGGGCGCTGGAGATTGCCGCGTTTCGGACCACTTACATCGGGCAGGGACTGGATGGGATCGCCGCTGCGCTTTCGCGTGCTTTGAGCGAATGCGAGGCCGGGACGCGCAGAGGGCGCGCGGTGAAAAGACTTCGGGCGGAAGACTGGGATCGGGCGCGTGATCTCATCGAGCGATTGCGCGGAGCCTTCTCGCCCTTGATTGACTTATTCGAGGAACGAAAAGAGCAGACACTGCGTTCACTTGCGCGCGCCCACCTGGAAACAAGTGAAGCGCTATGCAGGACTGAAAAAACTCTTGAGCAGACGGAAAGGGCACCCCGGGGGCGAGAGAGCGACCGTTCTGACGGTAACCAAAGTGGAACAACTTCTCCGCTGTTTTTGCGTGAGGCGGGTGCTTTTGCTGCAGAAAGTTTTTCGGCGTTGTTGTCGCAAGCCCATGCCGCTCCCGATATTGCGCCAGTGGATTATCCAGATTTCTATCGGACTCTTATTGGTCGTCAGAATGTGCGTGAGCGCTCGCGTGTTCATCCTCGCCTTTCCATCTGGGGACCGATCGAGGCACGTCTTCAGAAGGTGGATGTTGCTATTCTTGGATCCTTGAATGATGGCGTCTGGCCCGATTCGGCGGACCCGGGACCCTGGCTCAACCGGCCAATGCGCGAAACTTTGAAATTGCCGGCACCCGAGGAAGGAATTGGGCGCAAGGCATTCGATTTCACGTCTTTTCTTGATGCGCCACAGGTCATTCTAACGCGTGCCAAGAAAGTTGATGGAGTTGCCTGTGTTCCTTCACGCTGGCTCATGCGAATGCGGGCTCTTCTTGATGGCCTTGAGCTTTCCAATGCGCTTGAGGGAGACAAGCCCTGGCTCTCGTGGGCAGCTGCTCGTGATGCGTCAGAAGATCCAAAACCTCTCAAACGACCACGGCCAAAACCGCCCCTTTCTGTTCGACCGCGGCGCTTGAGTGTTTCAAGTGTTGAAACACTTATCGCGAACCCTTATGCCATCTATGCGTCCAAGATCCTTAAACTGGAACCGCTTCCTGTTCTTGGGACTTCGCCCGATGCTGCCCTGCGAGGCGGCATTATTCATGCTGTTCTAGCGCGGTTTGCAAATACTTATCCAAACAATCTACCCCATGACTGCGAGCAAGTTTTGCTTGAATTGGCGCGTGAGGTTTTAACGGAATACACGGGACACCCTCGGGTCGCAGCCTTCTGGGTGGCGCGATTTGAACGGTTTGCCACATGGTTTTGTGAAACGGAACCCGCGCGACGGGTTGATCTTGAGTCCACTTTTGCGGAAGTCAATGGAACGCTTTCGTTTGAGGCCCCTGCTGGAAAGTTTGAACTTACAGCGCGTGCCGATCGCATCGACGTCTTGAGCTCCGGCTTGATTATCACCGACTATAAGACCGGCCAAATTCCCAATGACAAAAAAGTTTTATCGGGTATCTCTCCACAGTTACCTCTGGAAGCCGCCATTGCCCGCGAAAAAGGTTTTTCCAGAATTGCTCACTCAACGCTGCGCGGACTGCGCTACATTCAAGCGTCCGGTGGCGAGCCACCGGGGAATGAGCACTTGGTCAAGTGCGATGATGTTGATGCTCTCGCGCTTGAGATGGCAGAAAACCTTACCTCCCTGATTGCTCATTTCGACGACCCATCGACGGCATACGCTTGTCTGCGCCGTCATGACTTATCGTATGACTATGATGAATTTGCACATCTGGCTCGCGTTGCTGAGTGGTCCGGTTCGGGCCTGGATGACCCTAGTGGAGCTGGGTGAGGGCTGACATAGATGGATTATTCTACCTTTGATATTAAACGTGCCCTGAAAGAGACCGGGCAAAGGCAAGCACGTGCTGCTGATCCGCAGTCATCTGTCTGGGTGAGCGCCAATGCCGGCACGGGTAAAACGCACGTTTTAACGATGCGCACGCTTCGCCTGCTGCTGGCGGGGACAGATCCTAAGCGTATCTTATGCCTGACTTACACCAAGGCCGCGGCGGCGGAAATGTCGGCGCGGGTATTTGATGCGTTGGCAAAATGGGTGAGTGCCAGTGACCACGATCTGAAAGAGAATCTGAAAGACCTGCTGAAACGGTCTCCCTCCGAGGAAGAAATTGAGCGTGCGCGCACTCTTTTTGCATATACGATCGAAACACCCGGCGGGCTCAAGGTTCAAACCATCCATGCGTTTTGCGAGCGATTGTTGCAACGCTTTCCGTTGGAAGCGGGTGTCACGCCCGGGTTTTCCATTCTCGACGATGACATGGTGCGCACGTTGAAGCGCGAAGCCATTGATGCAGTATTGCAAAGAGCGACCAGCGATCCGGAAGGTGCGTATGGCATCGCCTTGAGTACAGTGGTTGCCTTTGCGTCTGATGACAGGTTTGACGAGTTGCTTTCTTCAGCGATTTCGGAGCGTTCTTTTCTGGAGAGTGTGGTCTTTTTTGAAGGTGAAGGGGTACAAGAAGATGGGCTTCCCCAAAACATAGAACAATTATTGCGTGAAACAGTGGGTGTGCGCGCTTCGATAAAATTATCCGAAATCAACGAAGAGCTTTGTTCGGTTCTAAGTGATGACGACATCAAACGCCTTGCAGAGGTTTTAAGCACGGGAGGCAAGCGCGACAACGAACTCTGTTTGACCTTAAGGGAGCTGATCTCACGTGCGCCTGGCTCTTCTAAAGTTGCGGGCTTGTCTGGTTTCTTTCTTACGGCAAAGGATGAGCCTCGCTCCCGACTTATGAGCAAGGGCCTGGAGAAAGAGCATCCGGACCTATATTTGAGAGCCACCAAGGCCCAAGAAACTTTTACCTCCTTGAAGGCAGAGCACAATGGACTGCAGGCTATTGAGGCAACGCTTGCCTTGATCACGCTGAGCCGTGCTGTTTTACAAGAGTACACCGATGCTAAGGCTCGACGCGCCGGGCTCGATTACGAGGACCTTATTGAGAAGTCGGGGAAACTTCTAGCGAGTGGGGACAATGCAGATTGGGTTTTATACAAACTTGATGGCGGGCTTGATCATATTCTCGTGGATGAGTCGCAAGATACCAGCCCGATGCAGTGGAAAATTATCGAAGCTTTGGCGCGCGAGTTTTTTAGCGGAGTTGGTGCGCGCGAGGATGTGCGCACGATGTTTGCGGTGGGGGATGAGAAACAGTCCATCTACAGCTTTCAAGGAGCGGCTCCAGAGCAGTTCTCCAAAATGGGAAAACGGTTTGAAACACTTTGCCTTGCTTCCAAGCAACCTTGGCGCAGAGTTCCCTTAAACCTGTCGTTTCGTACGGTTCCACCTGTGTTGCAGGCTGTTGACCTTGTGTTTGGGGATCGCACCGCTACGCCGGGTCTTGGAGAAAGCGGCGAAGACATCAACCATATTGCCGCCCGACATGGTCGCGCTGGACTGGTTGAAGTCTGGCCAACAATTTCCTCTCAAGAAACAGAGAAAGATGATGTCTGGCTGCCGGGAGACGAAGCTCGATATTTAGCCCCTGCCCAAATTCTAGCGGACCAAATTGGCGATACGATCCAACGGTGGTTAAAGGACGGCGAATTGCTCGTATCTGAGGATCGACCGATCCGCGAAAGTGATATTCTTATTCTTGTGAGAAAGCGCCAGCCCTTCGCCGGTCCTATGGTACGCGCATTGAAAGCACGGGGTATTGCAGTTGCTGGTTCTGATCGCGTTGATTTGATGTCGCAAATCGCAGTGATGGACCTTGTGGCTCTTGGTGATTTCCTGGTGTTGCCTGAAGATGATCTTGCGCTGGCGTGCGTGCTGAAAAGTCCGATGTTTGGATTTGAGGATGACGATCTGTTTCGTATCGCGAACGGCAGGCGCGGGACGCTTTGGAAGGCCTTACTTGATGCGCGTGAACTTGGCGGATTGTATGAGAGCGCCATGAGGACGCTTCTGCAATGGCGCAAACGGGCAGATTTTCTGCCTCCGTTTGAGTTTTACAGCGACATTCTCGATGCGGGCGGGATGCGTTGCAAGATGTTATCGCGGCTAGGATCGGAGGCCTGCGAACCGCTGGATGAATTTTTGAACCTGATGATTAACTTTGATGAGGGGGCGCCGCCTTCTCTTTCTGGTTTTCTTTCATGGCTTCGCAGCGGAAAACGCGAAATCAAACGTGATATGGAGCAAGGCAGCGGTGAGGTTCGCGTGATGACCGTGCATGGCTCCAAAGGGCTTGAAGCGCCCATTGTGTTTCTTCCCGACACATGCACGACAGCAAGTGGAGGCGGAAACCTTGGCGGGTTTGTCAAGGTTTCCGCCCCACGTCTGCCATCAAGCTTTTCAGATTTGATGATGTGGAAGGTGAAAGGTTCTGGGTCCATTGATGCTTTTTCTCGGGCTGCAAAATTAAAAAGCAAAGCTGAACGTGATGAGCTCAATCGCCTGTTATATGTGGCTATGACACGGGCAAGAGACCGCCTTTATATTTGCGGATTTGAGGGTAATAAGGGCCGCTCTAAGGGATGTTGGTTTGATATTATCTCTTCGGCATTGGAGCCTATGGCCGAAAATGTAACAACTGAGGATGGACGGCAAATTTTACGAATTCGTGCTCCGCAAACTCATCACACACCCGATCGGCCCAAACATTCAGCTCTGGAAAAACAGGTGGCAAAGTCGTTGCCCCTGTGGGCGACTTCTGCTGCACCCGTTGAACTGGAATTGAGCGTGCCGCTCGCGCCCTCAAAGCTTGCTCCTTATGATATTGACGAAGAAGGTGAACCACTGTCGCCTGAACCAGATGGTTTGCGGGATGGTAAGCGTTTGCCTGCTGAAGGTTCACAACTGGAAATGACAATTGATGATAAGCCAATACAGGCGGAAGGCGGTAAATTCATTAAAGCACCGTTGGAACCTTTGGAGCCGGCTGTACAGCCATTACGTTCCTTGAGCGACGAGCGGAAATTTTTACGAGGCACGCTCACTCATGCCCTGCTTGAGCACTTGCCAACCCTAGAACGAGAGGTCTGGGACAAAGCCGCGAATGCCTATATAAAAACCCGAGGGGCCGCTTTGGCATCGAAGGTGCGCCAAAGCATTGTGAAGGAGACGCTGGCAATTCTCTCAGATGGCGCATTTGGCGCGTTGTTTGGAAAAAACAGCCAAGCGGAGGTGGCTATTGGCGCTGAAATTCCCAGCGCTGATGGATCCGGTCCCCCGCTACGTTTGAGTGGCATGATTGACCGGCTGGCGGTGCTTGATGAGGAAGTCCTGATCGTCGACTATAAAACCAACCGGCCACCCCCAAAGCTTGTTGAAAACGTTCCGGACGCGTACCTATTTCAGCTTGCGGCGTACCGTCTTGCTCTTCTTGATATTTATCCCAAAAAGGCAGTTCGTGCCGCCATTTTATGGACGCAGAGCGCCCAATTGATGGAAATTCCGGATTCGACACTGGTCCAGTACGGTTCACAGCTTTGGGATCTTGCTGCTGACAGGTCTTGACGGTGCAGGGGGCGGTTCTTACGTATCGTAGTTGAAGGCGTTATTTGATTCGGTTCGGCCTTATTGGGGACGCGTTTTCTTGTTGGATAGCCCCGGAAATACCACCAACTGCTGGGCCCTTATTTTTTGGAGATCTGATCATGGCAGAAATCGTGTCCGACACGAATTTCGACGATATTGTTTTAAAGTCCGACAAGCCTGTCGTCGTGGACTTCTTCGCCGAATGGTGTGGACCCTGTAAGGCGATGGCTCCTGCACTCAGCGAGCTTGCCACGGACATGAAAGATTCTGTCACAGTTGTGAAAATCGACGTGGATAAGAGCCCCCAGACAGCTCATAAGTATAATATCCGCGCAATGCCAACGTTGCTGATCTTCAAAGATGGAGAAGTGGCAGCGCAACATACCGGTGCGATTACGCAGAAGACTGCGCTCGCCAAGTGGGTCAACGGCAACCTTGAAGCCTAACGACTCAGACAATTCGAATCGTGGCGTTAGAATTTAAGAGCGGTGCATTGTTTTGGTGCGCCGTTCTTTTTTATTTGTTCTTCTGTTCACGCATGCCAAGTGGATGGGTCCTGCACGGTTCTCTCAGAGGGTTGTTGTGCAATGTATGAGGCTGTTGAAAGAAGACGTGATAGCCTTGAGAGGGATCTGCCAAGATCGTCAATTGGAAAGATCGTTAATTGGGTTGAGGAGCGACCCCTTTTTGGTGGGCTAAAACTTCGCCGGCCAGATAAAGAGAACCACAGATTAAAATGCGCTTTGCTCCTGGGTGCTTCTTATCCAAAGATTTCAAAGCCTTTTCGACCGAGGGTTCAATATCACAGTGGAGCCCAATGAGGCGTGCGGTGTCAGCTAATTCAATTGGCTCTTGGGGCGGGACGTTGGCGGAGGGCACGGGAACGGCAATCATTTCACGAGCCAACCCCTTGAAGGGAAGCAAGAAACCTTTTGTATCTTTCAGACTCATCATGCCAACAATCAGGTAAAGAGGCTTCGAGCTGCGCTCTTCCAAGTCTGCCATGGTCAGGGCGATGGCAGCCCCTGCTTCAGGATTGTGCCCGCCGTCAAGCCAAAGTTCGCTTCCAATAGACAGCATATCCGGCAAGGGCCCTTCGGTGAGCTGCTGCATACGGCCGGGCCAGGTGACGTTTAACAGCCCTTCTTCGATTGCACCTTCTGAAACTTCCAATAACTTTGTCTCATCACTTGCTCTGTTGGCTCCTGCTGAGTGAGCACCTATTCTCAAGGATTTGCGCAAGGCCAGGGCAGATGCAATGGCAACGGCCGCATTGGTAAGCTGATGTGCGCCCGTCAAGGCTGGCAAGGGCAGATCCAAAAGCTCGTTCTCGTTTTGAAAAACAAGACGGCCATGCTGCTCCATGGCATCAAACTCCTGCCCCCAAATAATCGTCGGGGCGCCAACCTGGAAAGCCTGATTTGTGATGACTTCCAGTGCAACTTCGGGTTGGCGGGAGACGACCACCGGCACACCCTTCTTGATGATCCCGGCCTTTTCAGATGCAATCAACTCCAAGCTATTGCCCAGCTTATCGGCATGGTCGATGGAAATAGACGTTATGACGCTTAGTATCGGTCGTTTGACAACGTTGGTTGCGTCTAATCTTCCGCCTAAGCCAACTTCCAATATCAGAACATCGGCCGGTCTCTCGGAAAATGCGGTGAAGGCCGCCGCGGTGGTGATTTCAAACTGGGTGATGTCACCGCCCTTGTTGGCTTCCTGGGTGCGGGTGAGTACGTCGACAAGTTCAGCTTCACCGATGGGAGCTGAGCGACCATTGTCGCCTGCTAGTGAGATACGTTCATGAAACCTGACAAGGTGGGGTGAGGTATAAGCATGGACGCGCAAGCCCGCAGCTTCCAATATGGCGCGTAATATCGCTGTTGTGGAACCCTTGCCGTTGGTACCTGCTACGTGCACAACGGGTGGCATTTTTTCGTGGGGATTGCCGAGCATTTCCAGCAATCGATCGATGCGGCCTAAGGACAGATCGATCAATTTAGGATGCAGCTCTTTCAATTCTGCAAGGAGCGTGTCGCTCGTTGGCATTTCGCGCCTTTCGCTCCTGGTTTGCCTCTCCAAAAGGCAAGTTCATGACTACACATTGCGATACTTCCCAGGTTCGAAGGCGTACCGTTTGGGAATGAAAAAAGCAACGCCGGCCGGGCATCATAGGCCGCGAGAAAAAACGTTCCAGTGGAAAATTCAAGGATGGGCGACAGAACGGTCTGATTTATTGAGGAGAAACCTGTTGAAACCTATTTTTCAGGGGATTTTTGATTTTTGTTCGAGCTTGTCTTCCTATTCCCTTTGGGCGCAGGCTGTTTGCCTGAGCGATCATTTTTATTTCCCTTGAAGCGTCTGGTTCCCTCGACAGGCTCGGCCTCGATGATGTCAATGGTCTCTGTATCTGAAGTATTATTTGTTTTTGGTTTTAACGTTATGTCAGAATCTGAGATATCGTCTTGGGTGGCATAGGCGCTGCCATTCATGTTCTTTTCTAGATCGGGTGAGGTCTTTCCTTTGGTGTTTTTCACACCGTTCATCAAAAGGCGGCAAACACGTGAGAGGGTTTCTCGTAATTTGTGGCGATGTACGACCATGTCGATCATGCCATGCTCCATCAAATATTCGGAGCGCTGAAAGCCTTCAGGCAACTGTTCACGAATGGTCTGTTGAATAACGCGAGGCCCAGCAAAACAAATCAACGCATTGGGCTCGGCGATATGAATGTCTCCAAGCATGGCATAAGATGCCGTAACACCACCTGTCGTCGGATCTGTTAAAACAACAATATAGGGCAATCTAGCATCGCGTAGGCGTTGGACCGCTATGGTCGTTCGCGGCATCTGCATCAAGGACAGAATCCCTTCCTGCATGCGCGCACCACCAGAGGCGGCAAACAGGATGAAGGGTGATTTCTTGGCAACGGCGTGCAACATACCGGCAATGATGGCCTCGCCGGCTGCCATACCCAAAGAACCTGCCATGAAGCGGAAGTCCTGCACGGCTGCGACGACTTCTCGACCATCGAGTTTACCGGAGCCCACCAGGATGGCGTCTTCTAGATCGGTTTTTGATTTGGCTTCCTTGAGGCGGTCTGTGTAGCGCTTACCATCTCGAAACTTCAAAGGATCGACGGCAGCCGCGGGCATCATGACCTTTTCAAAGGCTCCGTCATCAAATAGGTGAGTTAGGCGTTGCTGAGCGCCCATGCGTTCATGATATTCGGAACCAGGAAAGACAAATTGATTGGCTTCCAAATCCTTGTGGAAGACCATTTGCCCTGTCAGAGGACAGGTTTTCCATAGGTTATCGGGAACCTCGCGCCTCGTTGTCAGGAAGCTGCGGATTTTGGGCGGGACAACGTTGTTGATCCAGTTCAAGCGTGATGGCTCCTTAGGCCGAATGGAGCTTGTCGACTACCATTGAATATAGGCATTCATCCGGGCGTGTACCAGAGCATGATGGTGAATGTTGTCGGGTGTCCGATCCATTCCGTTCGAACCCCACTTTCCACCGGTGGACTACACTGCCACAAAGCGCCCGGCATCAGGTTAACACGGGCAGACTATCATAGCCTGAAAGCGAGCGCGCGCTCGTTAACGGGAACGATTGTCGCGGATTAATGCATTGTAATTATTAAATTATTTCTTTGTTGCGCAATTTTACAGGGTTGAATTCTCCACCATTTCATGCTGTCAAGGCGCGTGACAAGTCTTTCACCACATCCAGGGTCCTGGAGACCGTTTTCTGCGTGGCCCCACCGTCCGTGTCAAGACTATCTCGAATAGCGTTCACAATGGCTGAGCCAACAACAACACCATTTGCTCCCTTGGCAATATTTTTTGCCTGCTCGCCTGTTTTTACGCCAAAACCGATTGCGATGGGCAAATTCGTCCTGACCTTGATGCGCTCAATGTGCTCATGGACCTTGCTCACATCAGGGGCTTTTGAGCCGGTGATGCCGGTGATTGAAACATAATACAAGAAGCCACTGGTGTTTTTAAGAACCATGGGCAGGCGCACCGAGTCTGTTGTGGGGGTGGCAAGTCGGATGAAGTTTATTCCGTGATCCATTGCCGGAATGCAAAGCTCATCATCTGCCTCAGGTGGCAGGTCGACGACGATCAATCCATCAACACCAGCCTTTGAGGCCGCCTCAAGAAACCGCTCGGGGCCGTAAACGTAAATAGGATTGTAGTAACCCATGAGAACGATGGGGGTTTTAATGTCAACCTGGCGAAACTGTGAGACGAGTTGCAGCGTTTTACTCATGTTCTGGCCGGCCTTGAGTGCGCGTATGCTTGATTCCTGAATAGCTGGTCCATCAGCCATTGGGTCGGAAAACGGCATTCCCAACTCAATAATATCGGCACCTGCAGATGGCAGGCCCAGCAAAATTTCCTTGGATGTTTCAAAATCCGGATCGCCGGCGGAAATAAAAGTCACCAAGGCAGGACGGCCTTCGGCTTTAAGATCCTGAAAGCGTTTGTCTATGCGTGTTTCTGTCATGGACGTGTTCATGGCGCGCGGGGCGTGCGCGGTCAAGAGGGTCTTTTGTGTCGATGAGTTAATCCAAGACCACCAGCTTTATTCGTCCACTGCGAGAAAAGCTATTCAACCACTGGTTTTATCCTGAGTGAGCTTCAAGAGATGCCCTGCCAAGATGTAGCTGACGGGTAAAGCCAAGGCGAAGCCGCTGCCTATGACCCAAGCGAAAAGCTTTTGGACATCCTGGCCCGAAATGGGGGCGATCAGCAGAGCGATCATCAATGATCCAGCTATGGTGACGCCAACAATGACAAACATCACGAACGTCAGAAGAAACCGCATGATAGCCTCCGAATACAATTGGGTATGTGGCATAATTCAGGTTAGCGAGCCGCATGCTGTTTGTTTTGACTTTGGTCAAAGCCTTGCGCGGCAAGATGTCCCCAAGATCTGTTGGGTATTGGCCCTATTTTCTGCCCGACGGGCCGCGGCCTTTAGGTCTAATGTGAAAACTTGTGCGAGACAGGTTGCTGGTAACTGCTCCAGCTTCCAAAAACCAAGTGAATACAGAACCGCGATTTGCTTTTGGGGTACAATTATGACTGACGTTAAAGTACGTGAAAAACAACTAAAGGCCCGTCTCGAAGAGCTTTGCGGGCGACTACACCGTATCGAAGATCATCTCGACCAACCACCCGATCCGGATTGGGAAGACAACGCAATTGAATCTGAGATGGATGAGGTTCTCGAGAGCCTCGGTCAAGCTGGTAAAACAGAAGTCGAGGCTATAAAAGCTGCACTGGCCAGAATCAAAGCGGGAACATATGGCGTTTGTGTTCGCTGCCAAGGCAAGATTTCTGACGAACGTTTGGATGTGCTGCCGCACACTTCTCTTTGCCGTGATTGTGCTAACGAGATTGCAAGCAAGGGCTAGGTTACCGTCTTAATCTCAACTTGAACCGCGTTAGCCTGACAAACTCAGGCACTTTGAGCGCAGCATCCGGGCGTCTAGAAATAGAAATTCAAACTGGTGCTTGATGGCTCGGCACTACTCGGCGGTCGATTGTTGGGTTTTTAGTTCCTTTGAGGATCCTGAATACCTCTCGCGCGTCTGCTGGATTGCGGCATACAGCACAGGAACAAAGAGCATGCCGATTGCCGTTGCAGCCAACATTCCAAAGAAGACGACGAATCCTACGGAGACACGACTTGCAGCCCCGGCACCACTGGCAAATAAGAGCGGCGAGACTCCCAGAATGAATGAAAGAGCCGTCATCATCACGGCCCGGAATCGAAGTCGGGCGGCATCGAGCGCTGCTTCTGTAATTCCTCTGCCTGCTTCTCTTTGGCTCTTGGCGAACTCAACAATGAGAATGGCACTCTTGGAGGCAAGACCGATCAACATAACCAATCCGACTTGAGCATAAAGATTGTTGTTCAGGAACGGCAGCAACCAAAGTGGAAGCAGTGCACCGAAGGCCGCAAGAACGACCGACAGAATTACTGATACAGGTGTCGTCCAACTTTCATATTGGGCGACCAAAAACAGGTAGGCAAAAAGAAATGCCAGTGCGAATATCGCAACGACGAGGCTACCCGCCTCTAGCTGCTGTTTTGCCGTTCCTGTCCAAGTGAGTTTGTAACCGGCAGGCAGCGCTTTGTCTGCGGCTCTCTCAAGCGCGTCTATGGCCTGGCTTGTACTGTAGCCGGGTGCAGGAGAGGCGTTGATCGATGCGCTTTTGAAAATATTGTACCGTTTAATGGAGAGTGGACCGAGAATGGGTTTGATCTGGACAAGAGTGCTTAGTGGCACCATCTCACCATTTGAGTTTCGAATGTAGAGGCGATTGATGTCGTCGATCTGATTGCGGAAACGCGCTTCAGCCTGGATTATGACGCGGTATACCTTCCCGTAAAGATTGAAGTCATTGATATAGGACGATCCAAACTGGGCTTGCAGTGTTGAAAATATATCAGAAATGGGAATGCCAAGAGTTTGCGCCTTGTCACGATCAACCTCGAGAAACAGCTGCGGTACGTTTGCAGAAAATGTGCTAAATGCCTGCGCTAATTCGGGCTGTTGATTTGCTGCAAAGATTAAACTGCGTGTTGCGGCTGCCAGCTCTTGCGGAGTCCCGCCGCTCAAGTCTTGCAACTCAGCCTCGACACCACCACCCGTTCCAAGGCCGGCAATGGGGGGCATCGGAAAGGCAAACGCGTTCGCTGATGCGATTGTGGCAAATTTTTCGTTCGCTTTCCTGAGGATGCTGTACCACTTCTTGTCAAATGTTGTGCGTTGATCCCACGGTTCCATGATCATAATGATCAGTGCAGAGTTTGGGGCTGCCCCGGACAGCAAGCTATATCCGGGAACAGCCAGGATATCGCGAACTCCGTCTATGTCCCGAAGTAATTTCTCAGCGCGGATTGTAACCTCTTTGGTGCGAGAGAGAGAGGCCCCATCAGGTAATTGGATATTGGCCATCAAGGCGCCCTTGTCCTCGAGCGGGAGAAAACCTGTGGGGGTGGTTGAAAATAGAAAACCGGTTGCGACTGCGAATGCAACAAACGCAATCAACGATAACATCATCCGCCGGACCATCGCACTTGCCAGCCATACGTAGCCATTGCGGCCTGTATCGACCAAATTGGCAAACCACCTGAGAGGTCCTTTGGCCTCGCCAGATCCCGGTTTGAGAATGAGTGCACACAGTGCCGGAGCAAGTGTCAGTGCATTCAGAGACGATATGCAAACTGCAACGCTTATGGTAATTGCGAACTGTTGGTAGAGTACCCCGGTAATGCCAGGCATAAACGAAACGGGTACAAACACGGCCAGAAGCACGAGTGTTGTTGCAATGACAGGTCCCGTCACCTGCTCCATGGATTTGCGCGTTGCCTCTTTAACATCGAGGCCCTCGTCGTTCATGAGCCTTTGTACGTTTTCAACGACGATAATACTATCATCGACCACGACACCTATCGCCAGGATGATCGCAAAAAGCGTGATGGTATTGATCGTGAATCCCATCAGATAAAGGAACGCAAATGTTCCTATCAACGAAACCGGTATTGCGAGTGTGGGAATAAGTGTTGAACGCCAGTCGGCCAGAAAGAGAAATGTGACTGCTACGACAAGAGCGAAGGTCATAAACAGGGTTGTGACAACTTCACTAATCGAGGTGCGAACGGCAATCGTCGTGTCATAGGCAATATTGTAGTCGACATCTGGTGGAAACCGCACCTTTAAACGTTCAAGTTCATCGTATATTTTGTTTGCGACTTCCAGAGCATTCGCTCCAGGTGACTGGTAGATTGCGATTCCCGCTGATGGCTTATTGTTGAATGTGGTGGTCGCATTGTAGCTTTGAGAACCAAGCTCGATTTGTGCGACATCTTTCAACCTTATGAAAGACCCGTCCCGATTGGCGCGCAGGACGATATTGCCAAATTCCTCGACTGACGTCAGGCGACCTTTTGCTTGAATCGTCAGCTGGAATTGTGAACTTGTTTCATAGGGCGGAGCGCCGATCTGCCCAGCTGTGGCCTGTACGTTTTGGCTAGATATGGCGCTGGCAACGTCGGCAGTTGTTAGCTTGAGTGATGTTAAACGGTCAGGATCCAACCAGACCCGCATTCCATAGTCCAAGGGACCAAACTGAGAGACGCTGCCGACCCCGTCGATCCGGGCTAAACTATCCTGAACGTTGATCGAAGCATAGTTACTGAGGAAAAGCGCATCGCGTGACTCTTTAGGCGACAGTAATGCGATGACCATGAGCATGCTGGATGATTGCTTTTTTGTGGTCACACCGCTTCGGGTAACTTCCTGCGGCAACCTAGCCGTTGCCGTTGCCACGCGGTTTTGAACATTTACGGCTGCAATGTCGGGATTTGTTCCGACTTTGAATGTAACCGTGAGAGAATAACTGCCGTCATTGTTACTGTTGGATGACATGTAAAGCATGTCATCCACACCGTTCACTTTGTCTTCTATGGGAGCTGCTACGGATTGCTCGACAGCAGACGCGTTGGCTCCAGTGTAATTTGCAGAGACTGTTACTTGAGGTGGCGCTACATTTGGAAATTCTTCAATGGGCAACACACTCAGCGCAATTAACCCCGCAAGGGTGATCACAATGGAGATCACGAGGGCGAATTTCGGCCGGTCAATAAAAAAGGCAGAGAACATTGCGGCCCCTCACTAAGACGTTTTGACAGGTTTGACGACCATCAAGGGCCGAACTTTCTGAATACCATCAATTATGATGAGCTCGCCCGTTGCAAGTCCGTTTGAGATAACCCAATCGGATTCAATCTGCCTTTCCGCCTGGATGCGCCGAATCTCTACCTTGTTCTCTCGATCTACAACAAGAACGAAATAGCCTTCGGCGTCTCGCTGTACTGCTACTTGTGGAACAACGATTGAACGCTCTGTCTCCTTGGGGCGTATTACCACTGTCACGAACTGCCCAGGCAAAAGGACACCGTCTGGATTTGGAAACTGTGCTCGCGCTATAATCGTATCGGTGTCCCGATTTACGTCAGGTGAAAGATAGTTGAACTCGCCTTGGTGCTGGTAGCTTGAGCCATCGGACAAACGCAGAGTTGGTGCCACCGGGGGATTCTTGAGATCAACGCCTCGCTTACGAACGTCAATCATTTGTTTTTCGCTTATTCCTATTTCGACATAGACCGGGTCAACACTGGTAACCGTTGCCAAGGGCTCGCTGTTGGAACTGACAAGGTTACCGACGCTGTATTTCGCTATGCTGATTTTACCAGAGATGGGGCTGGTGATCTGCGTGTAGCTCAAATCAAGCTCGGCGGCGCGAAGAGCAGCCTTAGCTTTGAGAACATCCGCTTCGGCAGTGAGTTTTGCAGCCCTTGATTGATCAAGCGAGGCAACGGAGACAACATCGCGCCCTTGGAGTTCTTGTTTGCGACCAAAGTCTGCTTGCGCAGCGACAAGTGTTGCCTCCGCACTTACCAAGTCGGCTTTTCTTTCCTCAACAACGATCTCATAGGGGGCTCTTTCAATTGAGAAGAGCAATTGCCCTTTTTCGACCGTGCGGCCTTCGATAAAATTGCGCTCTTCAAGGGTTCCTAGAATACGAGCCCGGATGGAGACAGTGTCAATGGCTTTGACACGCCCGACATAACGAAATTCAGGGGTGACATCCTTCTCTGCAACAGCTTGAACAATTACGCTTGGCGGTGGTGGGGAAGGCTGTTGTGCCAAGGCAAATGATGGCATTACAAACAAAACAGCGAGAAGAGTGTGCGAAAAAGCAAATGCTACGAATTGATTTTTTCTCACAGAGCGACATCCTCGGTGTAAATTTCATTGAATTGAGTGTCGAGCTTGGCTCAAAGTCTAAAGTCAGAAACCTGCGAATGAGCGGATTCGTATCCTGATAAGCTAGAGTAACGCACCTGTCCCCAACTGCCCCAACCGTATTCTTCGTGGAGAGAAGATTTTGATACCACTTCGTGGCATCTAAGAATGAGAAGCAAATCTAAACTTGAAAGCTCGACACAATGATCGTTCAGATACTGCTTGGTAGTTTAATGCTTGTTACCTGTTCAGCAACACATATTCTAATTCTATTGCTGACTATCAACATATTAAAACGGATCGACCTTAGCTGGCGAACCGATTTACATGTCTTGAAAAACGGTGCTTTGCTGACAACAGCTTTTCTCGCAGTGGTTTTTTCCCACACGGTTCAGGTCTGGTCCTGGGCGGCCGCCTTTGTATTATTGGATGCGATACCAAACTTAAGCGATGCCATCTATTTCTCGCTTGTGACTTACACAACCCTTGGCTATGGCGACATTATTGTCAGTTCGCAGTTTCGTATTTTTGCCGCCATGGCCGCTGTGACAGGGCTGTTGAACTTTGGGTTGAGCACCGCTTTTCTTGTTGGGCTGTTTTCTCGAATTCTTCAAGGGCTAGAAAACTAAGCGCTGAAAAGGCAACGATCAAACAGCTCATTCTGAAGAGTTGATAGGCTGACGAGTTAATCGGCTGACTAATTGATGGTCACAAGCTTCAATCCGCTCACACCAACCGCGATATTAACGCCACTTCCACCACTGACGCTCAAGGGCTGCAAGATGATGGACTTTTTGTTTCCGCCCAACAAGATATTGGCACCTGCACCAATACCTGCGGCAACGTCTGCCGACACACCCGCAAATGTGCCCCCTAAGGCTTCGCCAGATAGTTGAGATGTTGAACCTAGTACTGTCCAGATCATAACACTCTTGCCGCGCACACCAATATCGAGACCGACACGGGTGATTGTTCCATCGTAACTGTGAATGTGAGTTCCATCAGGGGTTGAAAATGAGCATGACAGTTTTTCCTTTGAACCAAGGATTAAACCAATGGAGCCTTTTCCCTCGCACGTTAGCGTACCCACCTTGATCTTTGCATCTTCTGCCAGGGATGTGTTGAGCGTGAGCAGTGCAAAGACTGCAAAGAGAGATAATATTTTTGTTCGTTTGAATAGCATGTAGCGTACCTTTCCAAAGAGGTTTAAAAATAATTTTTTTGCTGCACGTTCCTACGTTATGCCAAGTTATTCTGCTATTTTGATGTTTTTTTTGGCAATTGAAACTTGGCATTCAGAGCTGTGATAAGGCGGGCATCGCGTTTGTATATATCATTGTAGAAACGCACCGTTCCGTCAAAGCCTGGATCGACAGTCCAATAGAGAATGGCTACGGGAAGCGGCTTTGGTAAGTTAACACGCTTTGTCTTTCCCGAAGAAATGATTTGGTCGATCTTGTCTCGTGACCATCCTAATCTATTGCCCAGGATTATTTCGGCTAGCTTCAACGGATCTTTGACACGGATACAGCCATGACTGAAGGCGCGGCCGGTTTTTGAAAATAACTGGCGGCTCGGCGTGTCATGGAGATAAACATTGAAGCGATTTGGGAATATAAACTTGATGCGGCCCAGTGCATTTTTTTTACCGGGGCGTTGCGTGACACGATAGGGAAATGATTTGGCGGTGTACGATGACCAATCGAGAGCATTAGGATTGATTTGCGAGCCACTGCCATCGGTCAGCATATAGTTTCGTGATATCAAATACGCAGGATCTGCTTTTGCCTTCGGGAATATCTCATTTCTGATAATGCTACGGGGAACGATCCAATTGGGGTTTAGAACGAGATACTTCATGGTTTCGGTGAACACGGGCGTTTTATGATAAGTTTGACCCGTTATCACAGAGGTTTGCCAAACGGGCATACTGTTGAGAAAAACCTTGAGATAGAATCCGGCGATATTGACGATGACAATATCCTTCGTCCCCAGCAGTGTTCGGATCACCCATCTCGCCCGTTCCAGATTGACTCGGATTTGATCGATGCGTTGTTGTGC
>JAJRZC010000034.1 GCA_024275435.1 Alphaproteobacteria bacterium | reverse complement strand
GACAGTATCTGCTGGCTGTTGAACATTCGTGGCTCAGACATTGCACATAATCCGGTCGCACTGTGTTTCGCCATTGTGCCAGCACGGGGGAAGGTTGAGCTGTTCATCGCACCTTCGAAACTTAATTCAGATGTTCGCGCGCACATCAAAAACACTGCACGAATCTTTCACCCAGACAGGCTTGGAGACAAGCTTACCCAGCTCAAGAACAAAAACAAACATGTGCGTCTCGATCCGGCGACAGCGGCCATTTGGTTTCATACACGTTTCAAAAAATCCCAGATCGTTGCTGGTAGGGACCCTTGCCTACTCCCCAAAGCAATAAAAAATGAAACTGAAGTTGCAGGGGCTCGTTGTGCACAACTTCGAGATGGCATTGCGATGGCGAAGTTTCTTTCGTGGCTGTCGCATGAGGCTCCCGATGGGAATGTTGATGAAATTTCTGCAGCGCAGAAGCTCGAAGAGTTTCGCGCTGAAACCGGTGAGCTGCGTGAAATAAGTTTTGATACGATTTCCGGGTCGGGACCCAATGGAGCCATTGTCCACTACCGTGTTACCCACGCGAGCAACCGAAAACTGAAAAACGGAGAGTTGTATCTGGTTGATAGTGGCGCCCAATATAAAGATGGGACGACCGACATAACTCGTACTGTGAGCATCGGTCCTCCAACAAAGGAGATGCGCACGCGGTTTACATATGTCTTGAAGGGACACATTGGTATTGCGACCGCTCGCTTTCCTGTGGGGACGCGTGGAGTTGACCTGGATCCGTTTGCACGTCAAGCGTTGTGGGCGGGGGGGCTCGACTATGATCATGGAACCGGCCACGGTGTAGGTAGTTATTTGTCGGTTCACGAAGGGCCGGTTTCCATTTCTCGTGCGGGTATTTGTCCTTTGAAACCGGGCATGATCCTGTCAAATGAACCGGGATATTACCGTGAAGGGCATTACGGTATCCGTATTGAAAACCTCATCCTTGTGGAAAACGAAGCTGTGCCCAAGGGAGGTGAGCGCAAAATGATGTCGTTTGAAACCTTGACGCTTGCGCCTATCGACCGCGTACTTATCGACAAGTCGTTGCTCAATGATGATGAACTTTTATGGCTTAATGCCTATCATTCCAAGGTTTACAAGTCGCTCTCGCCACATCTTGATTCGAAAACCCGCAGTTGGCTGAAGGCTGCCACGGCTCAGATCTAGAGCGGTTCAGTTTAACGTTATCGCTAAATGGTCATTTATGGCATTTACCTTGCAATCTGTTTTTGACCCTGACTGTTGGTCGAATTTGCAACTATTTGCCCCGGGGACGCTCCGAATCAAGCAAACTCCAGCTGAATCCACCCTAGTGCCCTGTGGGGTCTGTGGGGACGTGATGGAAGGGCAGTAGACATCAGGACTTGGGAGCACGCCATGCGATATTTGTTGGGAACGGCAGTTGGACTGCTTGGTTCTGTTTGTACGTGGGGCGTGGCCGTTGGAGAGCCCAAGGGTGAACCACAGTTATTGAGTGAACCGAAGGTGGTTCAGAACGCTCCATTGGAAACAAACGCCATTTCACCCCGAGAAATGGCGTTGGATGTTGCGCAACAGTTTACCAGAACGCCTCTCTCGGATGCCTTGGAGCACGAACTTGGCAACCTACCTTCCGAGAAAAGTGAGCAGCAGAAAAAGGAACACGATGCGCTTATTGCCTTCTATCGAGCGCGTGATTTCTCTCCTCTGTGGGTTCGTGAGTCTGGGTTAACTCCCAAGGCAAAGATTCTGATTAGTGAACTTGATAACGCTGGAGCCTGGGGGCTTGAGCCAGATGCATTTTCACTATCAGTTGAACCTCAGGACAAAGGGAAAGACGTTCAGTCCTCCTCGCTGACTGACGTTGCGCGCCGCGAAATTAAACTTACGATGCGCGCCCTCTTGTACGCTCGTTATGCGCGCGGTGGGCGTATCATGAAACCGGCAGAGATGTTGAACACGAACCTTGATCGCAAACCCAAGCTATTGGAACCTACGGCGATCTTGCGTGGACTTGCCAGCGCCCAATACATCGATAGTTACCTGCAAAGCCTGCACCCGGTGCATGCGCAGTTCCATAATTTACGACAAGCCTATCTTGCACGTCGCGCCAAAAGCAGAATTGTGGTTCCGCGCACAAGTAAGGATAAGACATCTATAATTATGACACCAAAGCAGACCCAAGCTCTACGCGCACGCCTGGGTCTGCGAAAGAAACTTTCCAATGATACCTTTGTGAATACCTCTGTATTGGAAAGTGACCTTAAAAAAGCTTTGCAAGATTTTCAGCAACGTCATGGAATTGAACCTGCAGATGGTTCTCTCAGCCGTGCCACGGTTCGCGCCTTGAACAAAAGACCCAAGGTCAGCACCAAAAGGCTTCTGGCCAACATGGAACAATGGCGCTGGATGTGGGAGGACATGGGGAAGGTCCATGTTTTCGCGAATATTCCCGAATATATGATTTACGTTTACAAGAACGGGAAGGTTATTCACTCGGAGCGTATCGTCGTTGGCGAAATTGGCAAACAGACATCGGTGTTCACAAGGAAACTAAAGAATATTGTGTTACGGCCAATGTGGCGGGTTCCCGAATCAATCAAGGTTCGCGAACTGTGGCCGGATTTGAGACGCAACGGCAGTATGTTTCGTAAGTACGGACTTCAACTGGAAAGCAAAGACGGACGCAAACTCGACTATCGAAAAATCAATTGGTCGAAAGCGGATATTCGTAATTATGAGGTGGTTCAACCGCCTGGACGCAAGAGCGTTATGGGCGTGGTGAAGTTCTCTTTTCCCAGCCAGCATACGATCTTTATGCATGACACGCCTGACAAGTATATGTTCAAACGGCGCCAGCGCACGTTAAGCCATGGCTGCCTGCGGTTGAGAAACCCTGTGAAGATGGCTCACATCCTGCTGGAAGAGGACAAGGGGTGGAGCTTATCGCAACTCAAAAAGCTCATATCATCCGGGCCAACAAACAATGCCATAGAGATTGATAGCCGTATTCCAATTCATCTGGCCTACTTTACGGTCTGGGCAGGGCGCGATGGCAGTGTGCGGGTCTTTCGCGACATCTATGGACATGAAAAACGCATTTCTCTCGCCATAGAGGGAAAGTGGAACAAAATCTCCAAGGGGCGCGATCATCTGGCGGCTGTCCAACCACTTAAATTCAATCCCAAGAGCTCAGCCTCGAAAAAGCGTGCACGCAAACGCGCGGTTACTCCCAATGACTATGTCAATGCCGCGTTGGGTGGCGGTTTTTAAGGCTGGAGAATGTCAGTTTGGCAAGATCCCAAGCTGAGGTCGTCAGGGAAATAACTTGAGTTTTCTCAAAAGTTTTGCCCCAGCATGAGCAATTTGTTGCCGTCGCGGGATTTTTACGCTCAAAGTGGTGCTGTTTGCTCTTGAAACAAAAATGCGGACCTTTCACCACATGGCAACTCACACCGGCGCCCCCACGCCAGATGATCACTCCACCCCCGTTCGTCTCATCCCTCTTTTGCTCGGACCTGCGCTCGCAATCTTGATCCTCATTGTGCCCCCTCCCGGTGGACTAACGGCGCCTGCCTGGTCCCTTGTTGCGCTTGTTACCTGGATGGTGATCTGGTGGCTCGGTGAGGCGGTACCGCTTTCTGCAACGGCACTTTTGCCTATACCTATGATGCCGCTGCTTGAAATTGCATCCCTTCAACAAGCGACATCGGGATATGCTCACCCGCTTATTTTCATGTTTCTTGGCGGCTTTTCAATTTCACTTGCCATGCAGAAATGGGGCCTGCACCGGCGCATCGCGCTCAATCTGATTTCTCGGATCGGCAAAAGTACCAACGGCATTATCGGCGGCTTTATGATTGCCACTGCCGCTCTTTCCATGTGGATATCAAATACTGCAACCACCATCATGATGTTTGCCGTTGCGATATCTGTCATTCAAGTGGTGGAAAATAGCAACGAAAGAGGGAAAGCCTGTGAAAACTTCGCGGTTGCCCTGATGCTGGGCATTGCCTATTCAGCGTCCATTGGCGGCCTGGGAACTTTGATCGGGACCGTGCCAAACGCCTTGTTTGCCAGCTTCATGGAGACCACTTACAATGTTAAAATTGATTTTTTGAGCTGGATGATGATTGGTGTCCCGGTTATCATTGTTATGCTGCCAATCACATGGGTGCTTCTGACAAAGTTTGTATTTCCGGCCAATGACCTTGATCTTGGTGAAACCAACAAGATGGTGGTTTCTGAACTTAACGGTTTGGGTCCGCTTAATCGTGGCGAAACCATTGTCATGGGTGTGTTTGCCTTTGCTGCCCTGGGCTGGGTTTTCGGCAAGCCTCTAGCTGCGATCACGGGGCTTGCCATCAATGACACCGTGGTTGCTGTTATCGCTCCCTTATTGCTGTTTGCGATTCCCGTTTCCTTGAAAGAAGGAAAGTTTGCCCTCGACTGGGAAGCGACCCGTGACATGCCGTGGGGTATTCTGCTTTTGATTGGCGGCGGACTTGCTATTGCAGGTGGCTTTAAAAGCACTGGCTTGGCAGTGGCGATTGGGGACAGCTTGTCCGTCCTTCAATTTGTGAACCTCTGGCTTCTGGTATTGATCATCAGTGCTGCCATCATCTTTTTGACGGAGCTGACATCCAACACTGCCTCAACTGCGACGTTTCTTCCGGTGGTGGGCGCTATTGCCGTAGGGATCGGGCAAGACCCATTGTTATTGTGTGTCGCCGTCACTGTTGGTGCCTCCATGGCCTTCATGTTGCCGGTTGCGACACCGCCCAACGCCATCGTCTTTTCGTTCAAGGGTCTTCACGTTCATCACATGGTCAGAGCCGGGTTATGGCTCAATATCGTTGCGATATTTGTCGCAACCAGCATCGTTTATTCCCTGGCTGAAGTGGTTTTTGGCCGCCTTCCTTCTCCTTAACCGTGTTTCAAGGCTGTGGGGTCATTCCTGCGTCCAAACAGCCACGGCCGAAAAAACAACCACGTATCTGTGCGCCACATAGCAAGAACAGTGCTATGGAGGTCGCCGACATCATAAATTGAATGAGCTTATGGACGACAATACTAAAAACCTAGAGTCAAAACCAGCTACGTTTGATGCCGATAAGGGGAACAAACAAAGCGCGCTTGCACGTGAAATATCGCGTCGGCGAACGTTTGCCATTATTTCCCATCCGGATGCTGGTAAGACAACGCTCACAGAAAAACTTCTGTTTTTTGGAGGTGCCATTCAGCTTGCCGGCCAGGTGAGGGCGAAAAAAGATCAGCGATCCACGCGTTCCGACTGGATGGCCATAGAACGGTCCCGCGGAATTTCCGTTGTCACATCGGTGATGACATTTGAATATGGGGGCGCGGTTTTCAACCTGCTGGATACGCCCGGGCATGAAGACTTCTCCGACGATACCTATCGCACGCTCACGGCTGTGGACTCGGCGATCATGGTCATTGATGCGGCCCGTGGTATTGAGGATCGAACGCTCAAGCTTTTTGAGATCTGTCGCCTGCGTGACATCCCCATCATCACGTTTATCAACAAGATGGATCGCGAAAGCCAAGATCCTCTTGAACTTCTTGATGAGATTGAAAATACGTTGGCACTCGATACCGCTCCCATGGTCTGGCCGATCGGCCGTGGTCGCAGTTTCAAGGGCACCTTTGACCTGACATCGCCCCGCATACGCCTTGTGGATCAAAGCCCCGAGGGTATCCCCATATCGGGGCCGGAAGACCCTAAAATTGATGAGTTGTTGGATAGTGAGGATGCCGCCCGCTGGCGTGAAGAGATTGATCTGGTGCAAGGCGCTTGTGGCACCTTCGAGCTGGAAGCGTTTCGGGAAGGCACCCTTACACCGACGTTCTTTGGCAGTGCTTTGAAAAATTTTGGGGTGCGCGATCTTCTCGATACCTTGATCGCACACGCGCCGCCTCCGCGCGGGCAGGAAGCTGCGAGTCGGTTCGTTCATGCTACCGAAGAAAAGATGACCGGCGTCATATTCAAGATACAAGCGAATATGGACCCCAACCATCGCGACCGCATCGCATTCATGCGGATCTGCTCAGGTCGGCTGCAACGTGCCATGAAAGCAAAGCTTGTGCGTACCGGTAAAACAATGGCTCTCAATGCACCACAGTTCTTTTTTGCGCAGGACCGCTCTATTGCAGATGAAGCCTACGCGGGCGACGTTGTGGGCATTCCAAACCGGGGTACACTCAGGATAGGTGACGCTCTTACCCAGGGCGAAGACATAAAGTTTCTGGGCATACCCAGCTTTGCACCGGAAATTTTACGCTGTCTGAGACTTGAGGACGCGATCCGTGCGAAGAAGCTGAAAGACGCTCTTTCAGAAATGGCACAGGAAGGCGTTGTACAATTGTTTCGCCCCTTGAGCGGCATGCAACCAATTGTCGGCGTCATCGGAGCGCTACAGCTTGATGTTCTTGCTGACAGGCTGACCCATGAATACGGCCTTGAGACAGGCTATGATCCTGCTCCTTGTGAAACGGTGCGTTGGATTTCATCTGAGGATCCCAAAGCGTTGCAGGCCTTTATTGATAGCAACAAGGGCTCCATAGCTTTGGATCTTGATAACGATCACGTGTTCCTGGCGGCCTCGGCCTTTAATCTTGAGTGGACCATGGACAAGAATCCGGACATCAAGTTTTCCGATATAAAAACCATTACGGTTGACTGACTCCATTTGAACCTGACACACTCCAGGTGATCTTTCTCAACCTATGAGATATTTTTTTCCTTGGCTGGAGAAACGTCCTTACGGTTGTGATTTTGGAATGATGAAACATAAGCCGGAGCAATTGGTGAACATTTAGGGGTCATGAGTGAACATTCACTACATCAGATCTCCCTCAGAATCCTCGATGGAAAAACCGAGCTTGGTCAGTCCCTCCTCCAGGTAGTCGGAGAGCATCGGTGTGCCTAAGAGGTAGGAAGAGGTGAGGTTTACACGCTCGGAACGGGCTGTTTCCATTGCTTCTTGCAAGTCCTCTGCCTCATAGGTGCCTCGCCCGATCCACATGGTCGCTACCAAGGATACCTGTTCGTCGATATTGAGCCCCTCGATGAAGGCGATGAGTTCAGCTTGCACAGGATCGCGGCCGACGTCCTCTAACACACTATCGGAGCCGGCATCTGAATTGTTGGCACCTCTATCCTCCCACGACCCGACCTTGGTTTCGAACGTACGTGCACGAAGAATAACATGGGCTATTTTTTCCGGTGCGATTTCAAGCATGTTGTTTTGCTCCGTGCCAGCGGCTCTTTCTTGAGAACTAAGCTGTACCATAAGTAAATCCGGTACTTTGATCCCGCGCAAGGGGCAATATTCCCTATGCTTGCTGGCCAGATGATCAGGGCTGAAAAGCATCTTGGTCACAAAAACAGGTAACCTTTTGTTTGTGTTCTAAATTCACAAACGCTTGGTGCGTCTCACTGGACAATTAAACATTTGACCCTAGCCGACAGCTGTTAAATTTGGCGATCTGTCTTGAAAAATGGATCATTGCTGCGCCTGAATTGATGACGAAATGTGCGCGGTGACTTAAAATAGCTATAAGACCGTGGATGCTTATTTCGCTTTGATGATAAGCAATGCCAATTGGGTGTAGGATTCTCTTTAGATTCTAATTTTTGGGAGGTGATCCCCCAAAAGGATGTGGCAGGAGATGTTCCTTGACTATTGCCAGTTATAAAATTTCATCCATTCTAAAATACCGCTCATTTGTTGCATTTCTTGGTGCGTGGTGTTTGGCTTTGCTGGCCAGTCCTATTCTGGCTCAAAGCGTGAAGACACCATCCCAACGCGTCATGGATGGGCGCTATGTTGAGGGGCCCGCATCCAATACCGTGGTCCCATCGAATAGAAATGAGAGGCAGGTTGAACCTCCTACCATTGGGTACGGAGCACCGCTAAGGGAAACTGTCGAGTCCCTTTCCCCGGCCCAGATATCTACGCCTGAGCAAAACATTGCTGGACAGGTGATAAAGAAAGCCAAGGCATCCCGGGGTAAGCTTACTAAGAGCGAAACGGATGCAATGATTTCCTATTATGAGAAAGCTGACCCTGAACTGCTTTGGGTCACATCTGAGGGGCTGTCTCTGGCGGCTGAAAAAGCAATTGTTGAATTAAAAAACGCAGACTCCTACGGTCTGGATCCTTCCTCCTACAAAATCCCGCAAATCAAATCGAGCCCACCCAGTGAAGATGAGCTTGCTGTTGCGGAATTTACCTTGACGCAATCAGTGCTGCGATATGCGCGTCATGCCAAAGCCGGGCGTGTTCGTGTCGGGCAAGTTGGCTCTCAGCTAACTCAAACACCAAAGCCCATGGAGCCTGCGCTTGTTCTGGCTATGCTCAAGGAAACAATCGAACCCGATGATGTTTTGTCGAGCCTGCACCCCAAACACCCGCAGTTTAAAAAACTTCGTGAGAAACTCTTGGAGTTGAGCGGCGGGCAGAGCGACAAACAACGTGTAAAACTTCCCGATGGGCCGGCTTTGCGCAAAGGCATGGACCACCCGCAGGTTGCTATATTACGGAAGCGCCTGGGGCTTCCTGCAAATGGGGAGCAAGCGGAGATGTTTGATGAGCTTGTTGAAAAGGCGGTTAAGGACTTTCAAAAAAAGAATGGCTCTTTGGCCGATGGTATTGTCGGGCCGGGAACGCGACGGGCGTTAAATGGACACTCTGACAGCAAGGTCATTCGTAAAATCAAGATCAACATGGAACGTTGGCGTTGGTTGCCTGATGATATGGATGGTGACGCTGGTCTTTATGTCTGGGCTAATATTCCCGATCTACGCGTACGTGTCATCAAGGATGGTCAAATCGTATTTTCTGAAAAATCCATTGTCGGGTTGGTGACCCATAAGACACCGGTGTTCTCCGATATGATGGAATGGATTGAAATTCACCCAACGTGGTTTGTTCCAAACTCAATTAAAGTGAATGATATCCTGCCGAGCCTGCGCCGGCCTACCTCTACTGTTATAAAACGCTATAATTTGAAAGTGAACTGCGGTGCCTATGGCAGCAATCCCAAAAAAATCGACTGGAACAAGATCGACATCAGCAAGTGCAGTTTCACACAGCCTGCAGGACCAAAAAGCGTGCTGGGAGATTTCAAGTTCAAGTTCCCCAACAAGCATTCAGTTTATTTACACGACACGCACAAGCCCGAACTGTTTAAAGGCAAGCAAAGAACCTACAGTCACGGCTGTATTCGGGTACAAAATCCGCGCTCCCTTGCTGCCATCTTGCTTGAGAATGATAAAGGTATGAGTGCACAAGAGCTTGATCGCATCGTCGACGGTCCCAAGACTTTACGTACAGAAAAACTAACCACGCATGTGCCAATCCACATTACTTATTTCACGGCGCTTTTTGATGATGACGGCAACTTCGTTACAAGGCCCGACTATTATGGCCACGATAGTCGCTTGATCCGCGCACTGAGAAGTGGTGGGGATGCTCTGCCACAAACTGCCAAGAAACAATCTAAGAGGAAGAAAACGGTAAAGAAGAAAGTAAAAAAACAAGCGGAAGGATGGTGGGGAAACCTGTTTTAAGGCCAGCTCTTGTGTTTCTTTCTCTTGCGGGGACAAGGGTAAAATTCTGAGACAAATTGCGACCACATCTCCCCTGTTTAGTTCTGCGTTGTCTGGGTAATTGGTTCAAATGGCGGCCTTTCAGCTCCTGGCATCAATGCTGTGTGCTGACGATCTTGGCGCGATATCGCGATATGGTGTGGATGGTTGAAGGTGAAGCGACCCAGCACAAATTCGTCTGATAAGATTGCTCCTGTCCCTCTACTTGGCGTCGTTGTTTGCTAGACAATCGTTGAAGATAGCGGCAAACGTTAAGTACGATCTTGAGAGCATCGCAAATCGTTTCTAGGCAGGAGATAAGAATGTACGCGTGCAGAGATTTGTTTTCAAACCTTATCTCAAAACGGTTCCTGACCTTGCTTCTGTGTCTTCCGCTGGTCATTTCGATTGTATTTGCGGTCGCTGCCAAAGCTGAGCCTGATGATGGTGTAGCAAAACTTAATGTGCCTGGTCGATATGTCTCCGGGAAGGAAGCCGCCAGTAAAGATTCCCCTGAGCGCGCGCGCGGAAAAGTTACAGGCCGATATGTCACGGAGGGTAAAGGTTCTGCCACGAATGGGAAAGTGACAACAACCGCGCCGGCCGCCTCGGCCAGCGATATGTCCTCGACCTCGGTAACTTCAAATGCCTCCGGGCCACTGCAAAGAGCACTTGATGAGCTTCCAAAACTCTATGGCAAACGCATTGCCAAAGAGGACATCCGTGCGCTCAAAGCGTACTATGCAAACCATAGCGGCACCTTGCTGTGGGTCGACAAGAGTGGGCTAACGCCACGTGGAAAAGCCGTCCTTGATGAACTATCGAAGGCCGATGATTGGGGTTTATCGCGCGCTGCTTTTGATCTTCCAGAAGCATTAGGTGCCAATGCCACTGCTGAAGACCAAGCCAGAACTGACATAAGAATCAGCTTGAGTGTCTTAAAGTACGTGCGCTTTGCTCGCGGAGGGCGCGTTAACCCGCGTTCAATTAGCCGTTTTTTCGATCAGAAACCTCAGCTTGTCTCGCCTGATAAAATCCTGCCAAAGATCGCGGCTGCGCGTGCGCCTGATGCGTATTTACGAGGACAACATCCAACCCATCCTCAGTTTGCAAAGCTGAAAAAAGCGCTATTTGAATTGCGCCATCCCAAAAAAGAAAAGATAAAACCTGCCAAACCCACTAAGGCAGCAGAAAAGATTGTGCGTTTGCCGGATGGTCCCACATTACGCCCCGGCATGAGCCACCCCAATGTCGCGAAACTTCGTGAACGCTTAAAGGTGACCACCGCAGGAGAAAACGAAAATATATTTGATGAGACGTTGCGTCACGCCTTGGAAAAATTCCAGTCGGAGAATGGGCTTTCAGCCGATGGAATCATGGGGCCCGTGACTCGACGTGTGCTTAATGGCGACAAAAAAAAACGCAAAAAGAAGCCTGCTAGTAAAGAAGCCCGCATTCAGAAAATCGTCATCAACATGGAACGCTGGCGTTGGATGCCACGCGAACCTGGTTCATTTTACATATGGAACAATATCCCGGAGTTTCGCACCCGTATCTATAAGGATGGTGAGCCGATCTATTCCGAAAAAATCATTGTCGGTAAGAACAAGAATCCTACACCCGCTTTCTCGGCGGATATGAAGCTGGTTGTCTTTCATCCATCCTGGGGTGTCCCCAACGGCATCAAGAAGACGGAAATTCTTCCCTATCTGAAACAAACCTCAGGATTTTTTGGATGGGGAGGTGCTGACACGCGCATTCTCAAACGGCACAATCTGCGTGTTTCCCAAAATGGCCGCCCGGTAGATGCAAGCAAGATCAACTGGTCTAAAGTCGACATCCGTAAGTATGATTTTATCCAACCACCCAGTAAGACCAACGTTCTGGGTAGGGTGAAATTCCGTTTTCCCAATAGACACGATGTCTACATGCACGACACACCTGAGCGTCATCTTTTTAAGAATGCGCGGCGCACTTTTTCTCATGGCTGTATTCGCGTTTTAAATCCCCGCCGTCTGGCGGAAGTTATCCTGAAACACGATAAGGGGTGGGGTTCTGAAAAAGTGGGACAATACTGGAAGCGCGGCGGCACCGTTAAACTTGACACCCATTTTCCGGTGCACACAGCATATTTTACGGCCGTTGCAGATGAAGACGGGAAAATCAAAACCGTCTCCGATGTCTATGGTTATGATGGGCGACTTGCCCGTGCTCTTGGGGAACGACCGATGCGTTTTGAGGCGGACAATGCAACAACGGCAACTTCGCGCGATGAACAACGTTCCGCCCAACGCCGTAAACCAAAGAAAAAGCAGAAAAGCAAAGAGCCTGAAACGGTTGCAGATATCTTTTCGAGCGTTTTCTCGCCTTAGTCGAGGACGTGGAATCAGGGACACGAGACAGACAGTTTATTTTACCTCATTTTTTATTTTAGGCGCCACCGGCTTCGATTTATCTTGCTGCGCTAACACCCTTTTTTGTGCGGCTGCGCCGCATTGCCATTTTGTTCCATTGCGGTTATAAGCACGCATTCTCATGAATTCTTGTGAGATGCTGCAAAGCACCCTTGGAGGCCTAGCAGCCTGATCGGGCCCATTGATGGGCCCTTTTTCTGTTGGAGAAACAATGTCATGGCTACTGAGACAGTAGAACTCATCGCCACGGCTCGTCCACGTGTCGGCAAGGGGGCCGCACGCCAGGTACGCCGTGAAGGAAGAATACCCGCGATCATCTATGGAGATAAGAAACCCCCTGAACCTATCTCGCTGGAGCAAAAACAGATTTGGCTACAGTTCCAAAAGGGGCAATTTACCTCGAAGGTATTTACCGTAAATGTGGATGGGAAAACACATCGCGTCATACCGCGTGATGTCCAACTCCATCCTCTCAAGGATACACCTGTTCACGTTGACCTATTGCGGATTGGCAAGGATGGTCTTATTCGGGTTGAAGTTACCGTACACTTTATCAATGAAGATAAGTCGCCTGGTCTCAAGAGTGGCGGTGCGCTTAATATCGTGCGCCATGCGATCGAGGTTTGGTGCCCTTATGACCAGATCCCAACACACTTTGATGTGGACCTTACCGGTGTCACAATCGGAACCTCAATTCATATCTCATCTATCAAACTTCCCGAGAGTGTGAAGCTTACGATTACCGATCGCGACTTTACCATTGCAACTATTGTTGGTCGCTTGAAGGAAGAAGTGGAAGTGGTCGCAACGCCAGAGGGTGAAGCGGCAGCTGAAGAAGGCGAAGCTGAGGGTGACAAGAAAGAAGATAACGAATAGTTATCGCTGTCGGATATTCACCTTCAAAGAACCTACCTTTGTTACAACAAATGTGCCTGGGCGACGTACAGCCCAGGCACATACTAAGACGATAGGGCGGATAGCTGTGAAATCTGCTGGCGTCATTACTCGGCTTGGTACAAATGCGGATAGGTCACTCCCATGAAGCTCCTTGTTGGTCTGGGAAATCCTGGTGCCGAGTATGAACGCAATCGGCACAACGTTGGCTTCATGGTGCTCGATCAACTGGCCCGTGACTACAATGGCTCCGCCTGGAAGCGTAAGTTTCAAGGACTGGTGAGTGATGTCACGCTGGGTGGGGTACGCGCACTTATGTTGAAGCCCCAAACCTACATGAACGAAAGCGGGCGCTCGGTTGGAGAAGCTGCGCGTTTTTTGAAGATAGCAAACGAAGATATCATTGTGTTTTACGATGAGATTGATCTTGTGCCTGGCAAGCTGAAAGTCAAAACAGGCGGTGGCAATGCCGGTCACAATGGATTGAAGTCGCTGTCTGCACACATCGGCAATGATTACGTTCGTGTGCGGATCGGTGTTGGGCATCCCGGCCACCCCTCCCGCGTTGCCGGCTATGTCTTACATGACTTTTCAAAGGCGGAGTTTGTCTGGCTTTCGCCGTTGCTGGAAGAAATATCACGGGCCACCCCGCGTTTGATGAAAAACGATCAATCTCGATTTTTATCGGATGTGGCCAATGCGTTGGCTCCACCCAAACAAAAAAAAGAGAAAAAACCTTCTGCGCCGCGCACGCAATCTGAAGCGCAAAAGGCAACTGAGAACGAACAGGGCGGGGAAGCGGCTCATGCCTCCAAAGGTAAAGCCAAGGCGGAAGGCAAAACGGCCTTGGCGGAGAAAATGCAGAAATGGCTGAAAGGTCGCAAAGATAGCTAGAGCCTATCTTGGCGCATACTTGACCCCATGGGTCTTTTGGAAACAACAACACGGGACATTTCATTTGGTCTCGGCAACACTGCGTGAAGGAAAACCGGTCATGGGATTTAAATGCGGCATCGTTGGTCTGCCAAACGTCGGCAAGTCCACCTTGTTTAACGCCCTGACGCAGTCTGCCGCGGCGGAAGCGGCCAACTATCCGTTTTGCACCATCGAGCCGAATG
>JAJRZC010000033.1 GCA_024275435.1 Alphaproteobacteria bacterium | reverse complement strand
TTAACCATACGCATAACTCTGACACATATGTGTCATTCCAGCAACACCACATCATTGTTTGGACTGTCAGCGCAGGGTTTTTCAAAATATCCCATCCCAGAAGAGTACAATCATCAGCGACGATTCATATGTTACCGATCGCACCTATTTCCAGTTCCTTTTTTTCTAGTTTTTCGTAGCGGTGCAAAGTCAGGAAATCGCAAACAGATGTCCAAGTTATTCGCAAGATTAGCTGCCGCTTTAATTCTAGCAGCCTTATGGACGACTGCAGTTTCCGCCAACAGTGGCGAGCGATATCTGTGGCACCCCTGGTTCGAGGTGGGTGGTTTCTATAATTCCGGCAACGCCAGCCGTGGCGAAGGCATCCTGTTTACGCCGCTGATGCATGGCCAGAGCGATATGCTTTTTGCCGACATCCGCATGAAATTCTTCCAAGACGACGTGCAGGAGGGCAACTTCGCCATCGGATATCGCCAGATGAGCGACAGCGGCTTTAATTATGGTGCCTGGATTGGTGCCGATGTCCGTGATTCTGAAATCGGCAACAGATTCAGCCAACTCTCAGGAGGCTTCGAAGCACTTTCCCATAACCTCGATTTCCGCCTGAATTGGTACGGCCCCGGTACCGACGCCAGAGCCGGAGGCGCTGGATTTACGCAAGTCGCACTTACCGGCAACAACATTTTCATGGTTGGCGGCCAGGAAGTTCAGCTTAAAGGCATCGACGGTGAAATCGGCATTCGCCTGCCCGTCGAGATACTCAACATCGATCCCAACAAATTCGAATTGCGCGCTTTTGGCGGTGGTTACTATTTCGACGATAACGATGCGCTCAAAGAAGTTGCAGGCGGCAAGGCCCGTGTCACACTGGCCATGAACGATATCATCCCGCAACTGCCGGGCTCACGCCTGACCCTTCAGTATCAATTCACCTATGACGACGTACGAGATGAACGCCATGAAGTGGGCGGCCGTCTTCGTATTCCACTAAGTGCACCGGAAACAACCACAGCCCTTTCCAGCATGAGTCATCAAGAACGGCGCATGATGGAGGGTTTGGAGCGCGACACCGATATTATTACAGCTAAGTCCAAGCGTGAAAGTGTCGAAGACGCATTGACCAGCGTGGATTTTGATCGCGTGGCTCTTGTCAACAATGGCGGCAGTATTACAAACACTTCGAACACGGTCGGCGCTAACTCACTCCTGATCGTCAACGGAACAATCACCGGCGCTCAGCAGGTGCAAGCCAATCAAACAGTGCAAGGCGGTGGCTCAACCATCCAGGTGCGCGGCCGCACCAGCGGTACTGTCGTAGGATTCACCGCAGCAGGATCAAGGCCCACCGTAACATCAGGTGCAGGAAATATTCTCACTCTGCAAGGGAGCAACACTCAAATCGCTGGATTGCT
Organism: Alphaproteobacteria bacterium; assembly: GCA_024275435.1. Taxonomy (GTDB): domain Bacteria; phylum Pseudomonadota; class Alphaproteobacteria; order Rhizobiales; family Hyphomicrobiaceae; genus JAJRZC01. The sequence goes on along the minus strand of JAJRZC010000033.1, from coordinate 12,076 downwards.
CGTTGATGGTCAAGGAACGAGTGGCAATGGCATCCTTGGCGGTAGCGATAGAACCAACATCGTACTTGCAAGCAACGCTATTCAAAACACCGGCGGCGACGGCATTAATTTCAACGACAACAACACCAATATCAAGATCTTGGACACATCACTCTCAAATACGGGATCAGAAAGCATCATCTTTGATAACGACAACTCGAATGTAACCATTTCAGGCGTGACAATATCCTCCCCCAACTCTGAGGGTATTGAATTTGATCGACGCAATACAAACATCGTCATTTCCAACACGACCATCACAAATTCAGACGGAGACAGTATTAATTTCGATGACGACAACACCAACATCTTGATCGAAAACGTCAACATACTGAATTCTGATGATGACGCTATTGTATTCGATAACAACAACAGCAACATCATGATCAGAAATGTTGTTGTCACCGGAGCAAATTATGAAGGCTTCGAATTCGATAACGATAACAGCAACATCACAATCGCCAATACGACACTCACCAATATCGACGAGACCGCAATCGAGTTCGACGAGCGCAATACAAACATTCTGATTACCGGTGTGACAATCAATGGTGTGAACACCGAAGAAGGTATTTTTGCCGACAACGACAACTCGATCACCGTTGTAAACAGTTCGATCCTCAATACGGCCGATCAAGGCATAGAAGTAGACAACAATAATACTCTTGTTGTTCGCAACACCATCTTCAACAACATCGGCAATGGTGGCACCAACGACCATGCCATTGACGTCAACGACGGCAACACAGTGACCATTGAGGGCAATCAGTTCGGCAACATTAGCGGCGACGCAATCCGCATCAACAACAACAACACCGTAGGCATCGCAACCAACGTGTTTAACGGCCCCATAGGCGGTCAGTTGCTTGATGTGGATGGCGCAGGCAGCGCTCTTTCTGGCACAGGCAACGTCGCCAACACACCAATCACCTGCCAGTCCGGAACCTTCACAGGAACCGTCTCATTCGTCGGCGGCACCGTTCTGCAAGACGGCGTTGCACCCTGTAACTAGCTGGCACCACCAGGCTGAGGGCTGAGTTAACCGTTAGACCAACCCAAATTATTAACACGCCAGTTTGCACAAGCATCATTCACCGGAGAGATTTCCTACAGCTGGGCACAACCAGCGTTCTGCAACCTAAGAACGCCACCGCAGGCACAACCATTGTCCGTGCACGTTCATGTTGACTCGGAAGGTAAAAACGCACGATTTTTGACCAATTCCCCTCCCGACGCCCCTGCCATTGGTTCAAAAAACAAGCGAAAGCAGTTCTTGAAAACAACAGCTTGTCTTTTGTCCCATTTTCCACTATCAGGAGCGCTCACAGATATCCTGACAGCTCCAATTCACCAAAACGGGCGCCTTAGCGCCGTCCCAACGCTGTCTTTGAAAAGAATGCGGAACAGACCCCATGAACAAGACTGAAGGTTTTCATCCCGATTACCACATGATTAAGGTGGTACTAACCGACGGTACCGAATTTGAGACCTATTCCACCTACGGCAAGGAAGGCACCTCCCTGCAGTTGGATATTGATCCTTCCTCCCATCCCGCATGGACCGGTGGCGATCAAAAACTAACAGACCGCGGCGGACGTCTCTCACGCTTCAAAAAGAAATTCGAAGGTCTTTTCTAAAGCCTCGCCTTCACGAATTCCAAAAAAACGCCCCAGGTCACCCCGGGGCGTTTTTATTTCTAGAAGACAAAAAGATTAAATATCCAGGTCCGTTGCCATTGCTGCGCGCTCTTGAATAAACCGAAAACGAGCCTCCGGTTTCGAGCCCATCAAGGCATTAACCGCCTTTGTTATTTCCTCGCGATCTTCAATATCAATTTCCACCCGAAGCAGAGTACGTGCCTTGACGTCCATTGTCGTTTCCTTGAGCTGCTTGGCATTCATTTCACCAAGACCCTTGAAACGGGAAATCTCAACCTTCTTATTGGACTTGAATTTGCTTTTTATAATCTCGTCTTTCTGCGCGTCACTCTTTGCATAGAACGAAACGCCCCCCTGCGTCAGTTTGTAGAGCGGCGGAACAGCAAGAAACAAATGACCGTTTTCAATCAGACCAGGCATCTGTGAATAAAAGAATGTAATCAGCAATGAAGCGATATGCGCTCCATCAACGTCCGCATCCGTCATGACAATCACGCGTTCATATCTCAGGTCCTCATCCCGATAACGAGAGCCCAGACCAACGCCCAATGCCTGCACCAGGTCTGACAAAAGTTGATTTTGTGAGAGCTTGGCAGCTGTAGCATTCGCTACATTCAAGATTTTGCCACGCAACGGAAGAATAGCTTGGCGTTCACGATTGCGGGCAGACTTTGCAGAACCGCCGGCGCTGTCACCCTCGACAATGAATATCTCGGTTCCCTGCGCTGTTTTTGTTGAACAATCGGCAAGCTTGCCTGGCAGGCGCAATCTCCGTGTCGCAGACTGGCGCTTAACTTCTTTTTCACGCCGTCGGCGCAGCCGGTCCTCCGCTTGGTCAACCACCCATTCAAGAAGTTTGCTCGCACGTTGCGGCTCATCCGCCAACCAGTGATCAAATGCATCCTTCAAAGTTGAATCAACAATCCGCGCTGCTTCCAAAGTGGCCAGTTTATCTTTGGTCTGGCCTTGAAATTCCGGCTCTCGGATAAATACAGAAAGCATGCAGCCCGCCGTCCCCAGCACATCATCAGCGGTAATCTGGCTTGCTTTCTTGTTCCCGACCAACTCCCCATATCCTCGCAGCGCTTTTGTCAGCGCCTGGCGCAAGCCATTTTCATGCGTACCACCATCATGCGTGGGAATAGTATTGCAATAAGAACGCGTAAAACCATCAGCATTGGCAATCCATGCAACGGCCCATTCCACAGTGCCATGCCCACCCGGCTTCTCCACACGCCCGGCAAAGACCTCTTTCGAAACCAGCGTCTTTCCCGCAATCGTCTCGCTAAGGTAATCTTTCAACCCACCGGGAAAGTGAAACACAGCCTCAGAGGGTGTTGAATCACGAATAAGGCTCGGATCACACGACCATCGAATTTCCACACCACCAAACAAGTAGGCCTTTGAGCGGGCCATGGTGAACAGTCGTGCCGGCTTGAACGCAACGCCTTTACCAAAAATCTTATGATCCGGTTTAAAACGAATGGTCGTGCCGCGGCGATTTCTCACCGAACCGAGCTTTTCCAGTTTGGTTTGTGCATGACCGCGCGAAAACACCATGCGAAAAAGCTTCTGCCCGCGCGCAACGTTCACCTCGCATTCTTCGGAAAGCGCATTCACAACCGAGATACCCACGCCGTGAAGACCACCAGATGTATTATAAGCCTTGCCATCAAATTTACCGCCCGCATGAAGCGTCGTCATAATCACTTCAAGCGCGGATTTGGACTTGAACTTGGGGTGGGCGTCCACCGGGATACCTCGGCCATTATCTGCAACAGATAAAAAACCCTCACCATCAAGATGAACCTCTATCCATGAGGCATGCCCAGCGACCGCCTCGTCCATAGAATTATCGATGACTTCAGCAAACAGATGGTGCAACGACTTTTCATCGGTCCCACCAATGTACATACCGGGCCGGCGACGCACCGGCTCAAGACCTTCCAGAACTTCAATATCTGCGGCTGTATACGAATCCGATGCATCGAGCGACTTGCCCGTGCGTTTCTTGTTATTTTTCAAAATGCTCTCTGATGTTGAAAAAAGATCGACCTGCGGCTTGCCCATCTGTTCATCCCAATTGCGGATCTAAAACCTCTTCGATATGACACACTCTACAAAACGTTGATCCGTTAGACAGCTTGCTTAGAAACACTTTGATAGAATTACTCTCATGCGAATCTATTCTCTTCGCTGACACTGTTCCCGATTGACACGAGGTCCACGTCCTTGGCAAGAGGCGAAGCAATTTCTATGCCCTGCTTAGCATGCTCCAGGGCTGCCATGAAACACGTGGGACACACTCTTCTCAGGATAACAATTTCAAATAGCCACATTGTCGATTAAGCGCGTGCCTCCAAGCCACACCGCCGCCAACACCCGGCCGGGCCGACCCGAATCAATATCAAAAGGGGCTAGCGTTTCTGCGTCTCGAGCCTCAATATAATCGATCTTTTCAAAACCGGCAGCAAGTAATTCCTTTTTGGCCTTTTTAGACATTGCCTCAGATTCATGCCCCTCGGCCAAAGCTTGCGCAACCTCACATAGGACACCATTGAACCTTGGAGCAATTACGCGCTCTGCGGTACTAAGATAATTGTTACGCGAAGAAAGTGCCAGTCCATCAGGCTCTCGCACCGTCGGAACACCAGCAATCTCAGTGATAAGATCGAGATCGCGAACCAACTGACGTATAACGCAAAGCTGTTGATAGTCCTTTTCACCAAAAACGGCAACATCGGGTGACACTTGGTTGAAGAGCTTCAACACAACGGTGGCAACACCTTGAAAAAAGTGCGGGCGGAAATCTGATTCGAGACCTTTGGCAGCACCCTCTGGTAACACCCAGGTTGCAAAATCAGCCCCATACATCGTTTCATTGGATGGCGCCCAGACAAGATCAATTCCCGCAACCTTCAACGCTTTGGCATCTGAAAGTTCTTCACGTGGGTAGGTGTCAAGATCTTCATGGGCCGCAAACTGTTGCGGATTAACATAGATCGAAACCACCGTGCGCTCTGCAATTTCTTGCGCCTTTGAAATAAGTGCCAGATGTCCCTCATGCAACGCACCCATGGTTGGCACCAGCGCAACTCGGCCTCCCGCCTCCCGCAACCGTGCCATTGCCCTGTCCAGCTCAACACGTGTGCGCGCAACCGCTAGGCCCTCAGCTTCAAATGCGCAATTTCTAATCTGCACAGTATTTGGCGACAACTGGGTTTTCTCCATTCAATGCAACATCGCAACCACCGCAAGCGGATAGAAACGAATCAGGCACCCGGCTCTTTTGCGTGGCTTCTAAAACAACCAAAGGGACTATGTTATCCCAGACGTTGCCAAAATAACGCAAGTCTTTCACGGACTGAAGTAAAACCGGGTCCATCCACAAAGCTGTAACAGGACACCGTAAGCCCCCAGGGCAGTATATGGTACCAATAGTTTCCACTTAACTGAGTCGTTATGCGTCCTGAGGTTCATTACTAGAGTCCTAAAGAGGTCCTACGCATGGCCGCAAACGGCGCCACAACTGATTCTGCCCAGATATCTTACAAACCCGCAAGTGTGGAGCTGCCTTCTTTCGAGGAGATTTCAGCCTATCACCTCGTCGATGAAACGAGACTTGCCGGCGGCCTCATCGAACGCGCTGTCTTTACAAAAGACGAGCGACAACGCACCCGTGAAATCGCCGCCCAGTTGGTTCATCAGGCCCGTTCTGACCGCCATAAATACGCTGGCATTGATGCCTTCATGGAGGAATACGGCTTATCCAGCGAGGAAGGCGCCATCCTCATGTGTATCGCGGAATCGCTCTTGAGGATCCCCGACACACAGACCGCCGACCAGCTCATCGCCGAAAAGCTCGCTGAAGGTGCGTGGGAAAAACACCTAGGCCAATCCGACAGCATGTTTGTGAATGCCTCCACTTGGGGACTGATGCTGACAGGGCGCATCGTCAAGCTTAAGGACGCCACAGGTTATGACCCCGTCAACACCATCAAACGCCTGATTGCCCGCTCAGGCGAACCGGTTATCAGACAAGCGGTCCGAAAAGCCGTTCAGTTGCTCGGCAAGCAATTCATCTTGGGTCGCAACATCCAAGAAGCCCTCCAGCAATCCGCTTCCCTTGAAGACAAAGGTTACACGTTCTCTTACGACATGCTGGGTGAGGAGGCGCTCACCGATAAAGACGCACAAAACAATTTCGAAAACTATATGAAAGCCCTCACCGCCATCGGGCGCGCTGCGGGCCCTCTCCTGACCGAACATCCAGACGCCTTGATGCGCCGACCCGGTCTCTCCATAAAACTATCCACCCTGCATCCACGTTTCGAGCCGGGAAAAGAAGAACGACTGCGCTATCAACTCCTGCCACGTTTCATGAAATTGCTGCTTCTTGCACGCGAGCAGGGTCTTGCCATATGTATCGACGCCGAGGAACAGAGCCGTCTTGAGCCAACACTGGGTATTTTTGCCGATGCCTATTGCAATCCCGCACTCGACGGCTGGCATGGCCTTGGCATTGCGGTTCAGGCATACAGCAAACGTGCAATCCCAGTTTTGCGGTGGCTGCGCAGACTATCCGCCATGGGCAACAAACGCATCCCCATAAGACTGGTGAAAGGCGCCTATTGGGACAGCGAAATCAAATGGGCTCAGGAACAGTCCTTGAAAGATTACCCTGTCTTCACCCGCAAACTCCACACCGACCTGTCATATCTTGCTTGCATGCGACTTCTGCTATCCGACGCACGCGCTTTCTATCCGCAATTTGCAACCCATAGCGCCTTCTCCCTCGCAGCAGGTTACGTCGCCGGAGGCAATCGTCTTTACGAATTCCAGCGCCTCCACGGAATGGGGCAGGCGCTCTATGGTCAGGTCGCCGGCGCAAAACAATTTGACGTCCCGTGCCGAATATATGCGCCCGTAGGCAGCCACGAAAACCTGTTGTCATTTCTCCTGCGACGGTTGCTGGAAAACGGATCGAACACATCTTTTATCAACCGCCTGGCCGACGACGAAGCCCCTGTCGCTGATATCATCGCAGACCCCATCGCATGGGCGGAAAGCGAACGTGTGAAAGCCCATGCAGAACCAGCAAAAAGTAAGCAGGATTCTCAAGGCACCAACTCAAAGTCCTATGGGCTGGCCGGCACACGCGCGCCCATAGTTAAGCCACGTGCAATATTCCAGCCAGAGCGCGAAACAGCCGCCGCCTTGGCAATCGATGACCTTGCCATACGAGAGAGCCTTCTCAAAGACATCGCCAATGCCTTGCAGACACCGTTTGAGGCCGGACCTCTGGTTTGTGGTGAATCCACTTTAGGCCCCCAACATGGCGCACGCCTCACCCGCTGCCCTCACGATAGGCGTGAACGTTTTGCAACCGTCTGCGAGTCAACGGCACAACACATCGATACGGCTCTAAAACGCGCAGAAGCAGTGGCATTTTCGTGGGAGGTAACACCGGCCTCAAAACGGGCAAAAATACTGGAACAGGCAGCGTCATTGTTCGAGCGTGACCGCGCCAGACTAATGGCTTCCATAATCCGTGAGAGCGGTAAAACCCTTGCCAGTGCACATGAAGAAGTACGCCAAGCCGTCGACCTGCTGCGCTTCTATGCTAGCGAAACTCGACACCTGTTCGGTCAGCCCTTGCATCTGAAAAGCCCAACTGGAGAAACAAACCGCCATGGTCTTCGCGGACGCGGTCCGTTTTTATGTATCAGCCCTTGGAATTCTCCTCTGGCAATTTTCACAGGTCAGATTGCTGCTGCCTTGGGAGCCGGGAACCCAGTCCTTGCCAAACCCTCCCAGCACACCTCTGTGACAGCATTTCTCGCCACCGAACGACTGATCGAGGCTGGAATACCCGCTGATGTTCTTCACCTGCTTCCTGGTGATGGAAGCGTCGGACTCCAACTTGTCAGAGACAACCGCATTGCCGGCATAGCTTTCACCGGATCAACCCCAACGGCTCGCACCATCCAAAAGGCCATTGCTCAGAGAACCAACAGCTTTATCCCCTTCATCGCTGCCACGAGCTCAATAAACACCATGTTGGCCGATAGTAGCGCTCTTCCCGAACACGTTGTCCGGGATGCCCTGACTTCAGCCTTTGCTGACAGAGGTATGCGGTGCTCGTCTGCCAGAGTTTTGTTCGTGCAGGAGGAAATCGCCCCAAAAACATTTGAGATGCTCAGTGGCGCCATTTTAGAACTCGACATCGGCGACCCACTGGTTTGCTCAACCGACATTGGTCCAGCCATCACCGAAATTGAACAGGACCGGCTAGACGCCCACAAACTCAAAATGCACCACGAAGGTCGTGAGCTGGCCGACTGCATTTTACCCGATGCCTGTCACCCTGGCAGCTATGTGACTCCGGCAGCATTTGAAATCGATAAACTGGATCAAATTGGCAACGAGACAACAAGCCAGATATTCGGTCCTATCCTGCATGTCATCAAGTTTCAACACGGTCATTTAAGCCGGGTCATCAACGCAATCAACGCCACCGGTTATGGACTTACCCTCGGGTTGCATACCCGCATAGAAGCAGTTTCTCAATTCGTCTCTGAACGAGCCCGTGTCGGAAACATCTTTATCAATCGCGATCAGGTTCGCACCAACATCGGTGTTCAACCCACTGGCGGAGAAGGGCTTTCCGGCACCGGCACCCATTCCGCTGGACCTCATTATATGGCACGTTTCGCAACGGAACGCGTGCAAACACGCGACATCACGGCAACTGGCAGCAATCTCGATCTATTGCAATCCACCACCATCTCACCTCGTGGCGAAGCACAATAATTGGGTCACGAATAAGCCAAGCTATTACGGCAAGTTCACGCGCCTGTTATTCTCGCCGGCTTCAGCTGACACCTGAACATTACGGCAAAGGAATGCGATGAAACCCATGGCAAAAACCAAGCAAACCCTGCCCTTAAAGCGCATCATCGTCGTACTTGGGTTTTTCTTGCTCGTCGCCAGCATCATTCTACTTGCCTTGCGCGGTGCCATTATTCCAGGCGCAATTCTCGCCGCAATGGGTCTGCTTGCCGCCTATTTGGCGGCACGTATTTCTTCAAACTCTGCTTTACGGGACGACTATTCGAATGGTTCTCTCAAAAAGATGACCACCGATTACTTCGACATCAAGCTCAACACGACCACCAGCATCATAAGAGGCACCGTACGAAAAGGACTGTTTTCAGGACAAAGGATCGCTGATCTACATCCAGCTGAATTGGCCTTGATTTGGCAGGACTGCCGTGCCGATGATCCCCGCTCAGCACGACTCTTGGAAGCGCATCTTGATGCCCTGCACCCACATTGGCGTGAAGACGTCCGTCGCGGAGAAGAGCACTTCGCCTCGGGCCCAGATGGCCGCATGAACATCAAAGAGGCTTTTAAGATTCTCGGTCTGACCCCAAGCGCAACCCGAAAACAGGTCGCAACAGCGCATCGCGACTTGATGTTGAAATTGCATCCCGACCGCGGCGGTTCCACCTACCTGGCCTCAAAAGTCAACGAAGCAAAAGACGTATTGCTCTCAAATATTGACCGCTAGTTTTCTAACGAGCCTCATTGTCCAACCCTCTCCACAAGAGCGCTCTCATGCCTTTCTCATCATCATGCGCCTTTCCAACAACGATCCAACAACAAAACCAAGCCCCGATAGCAAAACAGCAGAAAATCCCACCAAAGGCGCCGACACGCCTTCAATTCCAAGCATAGATTGAACGGGCGCCAGCCCCGCCACCGCACAAAAACCAAACAGCAATGCCAGAAGCGCCCCCCAGCGCGTTGCCCCCTTCCAATACAGCCCGCCTGCCAACAAAATCGTTCCGGAACAAAAATAAATCGAACCCGACACCGCAAGATAGTCCCAGATATCTTCCTTGCCGTCATAGATGAGCCCCCAATAAAGCTCATAAAGCGCAATCAGCACGATGATCACACGGGTCATGAAAATCTGGGAACTGGCATCTCTTGTTTTCCCCCGCAACACCGCATACACATCGCGCGCAAGCACGCTTGCCCAACAAAACAGATAGCTATCCTGCGTCGACATAAACGAAGCAAACATGGCAACCGCCATTGCCGCCAACATCCATGTGGGCAGCACAAGACCTAGAAATGCAGGAGTCGCAGCCAGGTCCGCATCCTCACCGTATGTCTGCCCCAATGCCAGATATTCTTGCGCGCCGGTACTATTGAAATATGCAAATGCAAGAACGCCCAGAAAAGCCGGTAGAACCATGCGCCCCATGAATATAAGGCTGGATATCAAGTAGGCTTTTGAAACATCCTCCTCCCTCTTGATCAGAAGGGCGCGTGTCAAAGCCGTTGGCCATATTGCTGAGCTTACAACCCCAGCAACGAACACCATCCACAGCACATACAAGATACCAAAGCTTTTTTCCTCAAAGGGATTAAACCCCGCACTCCCCATTTGTTGCCCAACAATGTCCACCGCCTGCGATGGCGTGACAACACTCAGCACATACAAAACCGCAACAACCATTCCAATTGCCAACAGGATGAACTGAACTATATCCGTCACCACAACAGAACGCATGCCACCAAAGCAGGTGTAAAAAACTGCAATGGCAATAAGCGTAACCATAACCGCGTTAACGGCAATTGAAACTCCAACGGGCGCCAGCATTGCGACAATGAACAGGGACGCAACTTTGAGAAACAAGCCCATGTTGAGAATGCCACCCAGCGCCATCACCAAAGCACCAAGAACACGAACGTCACGCCCATAACGTTGCTCATAATATTCCGGAACAGTAAGCACGCCCGTTCGTCTGATAGGTGAAACCACAAAGCCGGTAAGACCAACAAACAGGCAACCAACAAACGCGGCAATACCAATATGAAAAGCCGCAAAGCCGGTATTGAAACCTTTCTGGGCATTGTAGGCAATTGTGATAAGCCCAATTTCAGTGGCCCCCAATGTCGCCACCGCACTCATCAACCCTAGACCGCGCCCCGCCACAAAAAACTCCGTTAGGCGATCCGAATGCGCAACCTGGCCACGGTGAGCCAAGAGTAACAAAATAATATATGCCGCCGAAAACAACGCCAGCATCATGAGAACCGGTTGCAACATGTAATCAATCTTCCCTGAGTTTCTCTATTCCATTTTTCTTAACGACCTGTTGCACGCAGATAAACAGATGGAGAAAATAAACACATGTACGCTTGCAGTTCATCCCACCTCGTGATGATCTTAGATCCATTACCGTTTCTCGAAGGATATCGATAGTGACCGTTCCATATTCTCCCGCTCAGGGTGCCCACAGCCTCGCCGATCACCCACGCGGACTATCGACACTGTTCTTTGCGGAAATGTGGGAACGGTTTTCCTACTATGGCATGCGCGCCCTTCTGGTGCTGTTCATGGTCGCACCCGCCAATATGGGCGGTCTCGGCTTTGACACCGCCCATGCAGGTCTCATCTACGGCAACTACGCAATGGCGGTCTACATGCTCTCGATCCCGGGAGGGATCATCGCAGACCGCCTGCTCGGCCCCCGCCGGTCGGTCCTGGTTGGCGGTTTCATAATCATGTGTGGGCACTTCACTCTGGCGTTCCATTCATTGCCAACCTTCTACGCCGGCTTGGTTTTAATCGTTCTGGGAACCGGGCTCTTTAAGCCCAACATCTCCGTTCTCGTCGGCACACTCTATAAAACAAACGACACACGACGGGACGCCGGTTTCTCCCTGTTCTACATGGGCATCAACATCGGCGCGTTTTTTGCGCCCCTGGTAACCGGCTTCCTGGCCCAAAGCACAACATTCAAGTTGTTTCTCGAAAGCCAAGGCATCGACCCAACACGAAGCTGGCATTTCGGTTTCGCCGCAGCCGGCTTCGGAATGATGCTTGGTCTCATGATCCTGTTCAGATATCGCCACCGTTTCCCCGACCATTCCAGTATGCCCGCCCTCAGTAAAAAGGACCTCTTCGACATCGCCGGCGTAATTTTTGGCACAGCCCTATTACTCGGCGCCGTCCTTCTTTCTGATAAGGAAGGATTCCAATGGCTACGCGCGTTATTTCTGATCGTCCCAATTCTCGCAGTCATTGTATTTTCCCTCTCAAACGACCTGGACATGAGGCGCCTGGGTGCCGTTTTCATATTCTTTATCGCCGCCATGGTTTTTTGGGCCGTCTTCGAGCAGGCAGGCGTATCCATCGCATTGTTCGCCGACCAGCTCACCAACAACACATTGTTTGGCTGGTCGTTCCCATCATCTTGGTATCAATCACTAAATCCATTGTTTGTGATCCTCCTGGCTCCCATCTTCGCCATCACCTGGACAAGACTTGGGCAAAACCAGCCTTCAAGCCCCATCAAGTT
>JAJRZC010000032.1 GCA_024275435.1 Alphaproteobacteria bacterium | reverse complement strand
ATGTCCAAATCTTTTCGAATATTTTAGCATCAATCTCGGCCATCCCTCACCCCCGATACGCAATACATTTATATTGTCAATGGATTCACTATCCTTGCAATGAGGATATGAGGCAAGTGGAAGTTGTGCTCTGCTTGCGGATCACAAGACGCAACTGCACCAGAACAGCTTTACTACCGGTTACAGGTTTTTTTTTGGTTTTGGGCTGGGCTTCTGCGAGACGCTTGCCTATGTCTTCTGCGCGTGCTGGCCGTAGGTTTTTATGCGCTCTAGGACGTCTTGCATTTCGCGGCGTCGAAGCAGGCGTGGCAGACCGAGGGTTAGGACCTTGACGTACTGCTGCGCCATGATCTCGATTTCCTGGGCGAGTTCCAAAGCCTGTTCCAAAGACTTACCCAAGGCGATCTGGCCATGGTTGGCCATCAAGCAGGCATCGATCTGGGAAATGCCCACGGCCACATAGTCCGCGAGCTTTTCCGTTCCAAAAGGCGCGTAGGGAATAAGCGGGATATGATCGCCGCCAGCCAAAGCCACCATGTAGTGAAACGCGGGAATGGGTTTGTGCGCGCAGGCCAGCACGACGGCGTGCAGCGAGTGGGTGTGAACAACGGCATTCATATCGGGGCGGGCTTTATAGGCAGACAGATGGAAGCGCCATTCGCTGGATGGTTTTTTTGCACGGGGGCCCACTTGCCCATTGCCATCGACGAAAACAATGTCGGCTGATTTAATCTGCTCATAGGGCATGCCCGAAGGCGTGATGAGCATACCATCATTCCACCGGCATGAGACGTTGCCTGAGCGGCCGGGCGACAAGCCGGTTACAGACATCTTCAGTGCTGTGGCGATGACGCCTTGGCGGGCGTCTAGCTCGGCTTTTGAAATGCGCGCGCTTTTCGTCTTCGGCGTGCTTTGAGTCTTTGGCGTGGTGCGCTTTGAAGATGTGCTTTTTTTCAGTGCCGCCTGCTTTGGGGTCCGTTTTCTCGAAGCGGTCTTTTTGGGCGCGGCTTTTCTTGGCGCCATCTTCTTAGACGTCGATTTTTTTGCCGCGGATTTCCCGGCGGCGGCTTTGGTGGCCTTTGATGATGTGGTGGGTTTGCTGGCCATGACGCGATACTCTTTGTGATCCAAGAACAGACTTGGGCCGGCAGATTGCCAAACCCTAATCAAAGCTTAAGCGCGCTCGGGATAAAGTGAAAGCAACCCTTGAGAGCTTGCTTTACATACACCGCGTTCGGTAACGAATCCGCTAACCAGGCGCGCCGGTGTGACATCAAAGGCGGGATTTCCCGCAGGTGAGCCGGGTGCTGCGATGTCAACTTCAACAACCTCACCATCGGTTGTTCGGCCGGACATCTTCAAGACTTCGTCTTGGGAGCGCTCTTCGATGGGCACACTCATGCCATCTTTGCAGGTCCAGTCGATGGTTGTATGTGGCAATGCTACATAGAATGGCACGTCATTGTCGGTGGCCGCAAGGGCCTTCAGGTAGGTTCCGATTTTGTTGACCACATCGCCGTTTGCGGTCACGCGGTCGGTGCCAACAATGCACAGGTCGACTTTGCCATGCTGCATGAGATGACCGCCGGCGTTATCGACGATGATGGTGTGGGGAACGCCGTGGGCGCCCAACTCATAGGCGGTGAGCGCTGCGCCCTGGTTGCGCGGGCGGGTTTCGTCGACCCAGACATGCACGGGGATGTCTGCATTGTGCGCTTGATAAATCGGTGAGGTGGCGGTGCCCCAATCGACGCAGGCCAACCAGCCGGCGTTGCAATGGGTGAGGATGTTGACAGGCTCTCCGGCGCTTTTTTTAGCGGCAAGATCTTCAATGAGCTTCAAGCCGTGCTCGCCAATCCTGCGGCAGATATCGACATCGTCATCGCAAATCTGAGCGGCTTTGGCGAACGCTTTTTCGACACGCTGTGAAGGGGCAACATCGCGCAGCGCCTTGACCATCTCGATGATCGCCCAGCGCAAGTTGATAGCCGTTGGCCTTTGAGCGGCAAGTGTTTCGGCGGCATTTGTCAGTGCTGTGTCGGAGGTATCTTCGTTCATGGCAAGGCAAATGCCATAGGCTGCGGTGGCACCAATTAAAGGTGCGCCGCGAACCTGCATGGTTTTAATTGCCCTGGCGGCATCGTTCATGCTGGTGAGCGATAAGGTTTTGAACTCATGGGGCAGTCGCGTCTGGTCGATGATCTCCACAGAGCGATCTTGGTTCGTGGGCCAGATCGTGCGGTAACTGCGACCATTGATTTTCATGTTTCAAGAAACCTTCAAATTGCTCAAACGCCAAACGGGCGTCAATGACCATCAAAAGCCATGACCGAGTGACACTCGACACCTTGTTGAATCAGGAGTTGGGAACCACCCAATTCCGGCAGGTCGATGACGAATGCGGCTCCGACAATTTGTCCGCCGGTGCGCTTGATGATTTTGACGGCTGCTTCTGCGGTGCCGCCGGTGGCGATAAGGTCGTCGACAATCAAGATGCGCTCGCCATCCTTGATGGCGTCTTCATGAATCTCAATGATATCGACACCATATTCAAGGGTGTATTCCTGTCCGATGGTTTTCCACGGCAGCTTGCCCTTTTTACGGATAGGAATAAACCCACAGCCCAGACGATCGGCAATGGCCCCGCCCAAAATAAATCCACGCGCCTCTATGCCGGCGACGGCGTCCACAGGCTGCATCAAGAATGGGTCCGCCATACGTGCGATTGCCGCCTTAAACCCTTGGGCGTCACCAAAAAGGGTTGTTACGTCACGGAACATAATTCCGGGCTTTGGGTAGTCTGGAATGGTCCGGACTAAATCCTTTAGATCGCTCAACTTCACCTCCATGCCTAAATTTTTCCGGAAACTAGCAATATCTACTCTGTCTGGATAGAACACGAGCCCGGCTTGGGATGATTTGTGGCGAAGCTGTGATTCTTATGCAGATAGGCGTATAGCATTTCCTGTCAGTGATGCTGGCAGTGATTCTGAGGGCTCGCCCTTGGATGGGACAGGAGGTTATTAGATTATGGGTGAGACTTTTTTCCCCCTATCGGCGGATGATGGGCATGATGACCTGCCGCGGACGTTCCGGCGGGCGCGTGCGGAAAAAGAGCGTGAAGCGGCTGAACTTGAAGCCAAGGCGACGAATACGTTCCCATCTTCTGAGCATATCTATGCCTCAAGCCCTTCTGGCGCGTACCCGGTGCAAAATGAAGCAACCGAATTTCCTCCCGTGAGTGTGAAACGGTTTGAGGTCCCTTTTTTGAGCCTTGTGATGTTTTTCATCAAGGCTGTGGTTGCGGCAATTCCTGCTCTTATACTGTTAGTCGCGCTCATTTGGCTGGGTGGTGAAATTTTGCAGTCCTATTTCCCTTGGCTTGTTAAGATGCAGATATTCATTCATTTTCCTGAGTAACAGCTTCGCGTTTTTTTGAGAAGACTTTCGTCTCTTCGAATTCTTGTGACAACTCAGACCGGCTCTTTTTTCTTTGACGGCTCCGCCTGCGCCTGCTGTCAGAAGTTTAGTTCTGCCTTGCGCACCTTTCGTGTCTCCCTACAGCCCTTTTTTCTTGCATATCTGCAAGGGCATACCTTGCCCATACTTAAAACTGAGAATTTAAATGAGTTTTGAAGAACATATTTCCAACGGTCCGCAGTGGGTTCAATTGTGGATCATGTGGATGATGATCGTTCACATGGCTGCGCTTTTCTTCATTGTGCGCTGGCAGAATGGAAGAGTAAGCCTGGGATATATGGAGTCGTACGCGATTATTGCTGCATTGATCGCATCATTTGTCTTCATGTCTTGGCTGTTTGAACAATATGGCTATGTGCGATTGTTGGGCCTTGGACACATACCCTTTTGGACACCGCTGGCATACTACCTTTGGACACGGCTAGCGAATCACCCGCAAAAATCTATTTTCGGGATTTATCTTCGCATCGTCCTTGTTACAATCGTGATCTCACTTACATTCGATTATATAGACGTTGTGCGTTACCTCATTGGCGAACGTGGCGTGATGTAGGTTTGTGACCTTCAAACAAAAGCATTATTTTTCGTTTAAAACGCGTCCCGCAATGGCGTCGAGTTTGGCGAGAAGACCTGGGTCGCGGGCTTCCGGTGGTGTGATGAGAGCCACATCCAGTGCGCGGTCCGACCCGATGGGGCAGACAACGTGTTCTTTTGGGAAATTGCTTGCCAGATCGAGAACCAACTTTTGGGCATGGGCGGTATTTCCCTTCATGACCTTGATAACAGACGCCACGTCAACCTGCTCGTGGTCGTCGTGCCAACAATCGAAATCCGTCACCATGGCAAGCGTCGCGTAACAGATCTCGGCTTCGCGTGCGAGTTTCGCTTCGGGCATGTTGGTCATGCCGATGACATCGCAGCCCCAGCTTCGATAAAGCTCGCTTTCCGCACGTGTTGAAAACTGCGGACCTTCCATAACCAGATAGGTGCCGCCGCGGGTTACTTCGACGCCTGCGTTTCGTGCCGCTGTTTCAACTTTATCAGCCAGAAGTGGACTTATGGGGTCGGCCAAGGAAACATGAGCGACGCAGCCGCGCCCGAAGAAGCTTTTTTCTCGGGCAAATGTGCGATCGATGAACTGATCGACAACAAGGAAATGTCCTGGCGGGTATTCTTCTTTTAGAGAGCCACATGCTGAAATTGATACGAGGTCTGTAACGCCAGCGCGTTTCAAGGCGTCGATGTTGGCGCGATAGTTAATGTGGCTGGGCGATACCTTGTGGCCGCGTCCGTGACGGGGCAGAAACCGAATGGGCAGACCGTTTATCTCGGCAAACAAGATGTCATCTGACACCTCACCCCAGGGACTATCAACGCGCTCCCAATGGTCATTTGAAAGACCGGGAAGGTCATAAAGGCCGCTACCACCCACAATACCCAGCACTGCTTTGGTCATTCTCGCTCCCTCATCAAATCATCGCGTCCCTGCGTCCGTAAGCTTGCGGTGGGTGCGAACTAGGAATATGGCACATGTTCTCAACGCCTATCCTTAATGACAAAAGGCCCCGCATGCGAGGCCTTTTGTTTTCAATTCCTGCTCCCTTTAGAGGAGGCATAGATTCTCTGTGAAGGCTTAGTGCTTCACCCGTGACCAGATCACTCTTTTTCCGAGATAGAGAAGGACTGTCGTGATCAGAAGATAAAGCATCACCAACCAACCAAGGTTTTTACGTGCATCCAGGGATGGATCTGCGGCCCAGGCGAGAAAGGCGGTTACATCTTCGGCGTTTTGGTGCAACGACGTTTTTGCACCTGCGTTCTTTTGATACTCAACCGCGCCGCCTTCTGGGATAGGTTGTGCCATGGCGATCTGGTGCCCGGGAAACGCAACATTGTAGCTCATACCCTCAGAAAGTTGCACGCCCTCGGGAGCGTCTTTGTAGCCGGTCAGAAGGGCATAGACATAGTCAGCACCGCCTTCTTGATAGCCATTGACGATATCGCGAGCCATGATTGCTACGTGCTTGTACCAGATGGCATGAGTGGGAATGCCGCGTGCCTTGGTGATCAGCGAAAGATCAGGTGGCAAAGCACCGTTGTTGGCGGAACGCGCAGCATTATCGTTGGCATAGGGGCCCAGTATCGGATCCGACAACAATGGATCCCGCACAAGGAGTTCACCGTCTTCGTCGACGATCTCACCATCCTCATTGGGGCCGGCAAAAATCTTGTTGTCCCAGTTCTTGGCAAGGGCTTTGACAGATTCAACGGGAAACTCCGGGCCACCTGGCTCGGCGAGGTTGCGGAAGGAAAGCCGTTTTAGTCCATGACAGGATGCGCAAACATCCTGGTAGACCTGCCATCCACGTCGTAGTTGCGGCTTATCATACTGACCGAAGAACCCGGCAAAACTCCAAGGATGGCGCTCGATATGAATCGCCTCTCCTCCAGCGGCATAGGCGTCGCTGCTTTTGAGAACAGTGAGACATCCAATCAATCCCAAGAGGGCGGCAAAGATAGCTATCGCTTGTTTTGACATTCTAAGAGCGCCCCCTAATTTTTCTTGTGCGCTGAGGCACCGCTGGAAGACTTACCCCCTTCGACCGCATCTGAGATAGAAGCCGGCAGAGGTTTTGGTTTCTCAAGCACACCCACGATAGGCATCACGATCAGGAAGTGGGCGAAATAGTATGCCGTGAAGATACGTGCCCAGGTGATGTATGGCTCTTCAGCGGGCATGGCGCCAAGATAACCGAGTGCCAGGCACGAAATCACCAATAACCAGAAGAACCACTTGTAGATCGGCCGGTAGCGCGCGGAGCGAATGCGTGAGCGATCCAGCCATGGGATAAAGAACAAGACCGCGATTGCCCCAAACATCATGATGACACCGCCAAGCTTGTCGGGGATTGCCCGCAGTATTGCGTAGAATGGCAGGAAGTACCATTCCGGTACGATATGGGGTGGCGTCACCAAGGGATTGGCTGGATTATAGTTATCGGGATGACCGAGATAATCTGGAAGGAAGAACACGAACCAAGCGAACATCAGAAAGAATGCGAACATCGCAAACAAGTCTTTTGACGTTGCGTAAGGGTGCATGGGAACCGTATCTGCTTCGGTCTTAGGCTCCACACCGGTCGGGTTGTTCTGCCCGGTCATGTGTAGTGCCCAGATGTGAAGAACAACAAGACCAACGATAACAAAAGGTACCAGGTAATGCAGTGAGAAGAACCTGTTAAGCGTCGTGCCCGACACCGAATATCCACCCCACAGCCATTCGACAATGGCTGTACCAAGACCCGGGATAATACCGTCAAGAGACGAGAACAGGTTGGTGATTACGGTGACACCCCAGAAACTCATCTGGCCCCATACCAAGGCGTAGCCCATAAAGCCTGCGGCCATCATGGCTAAAAAGATCAACATGCCCAGTATCCATAGGATCTCGCGTGGCGCCTTATATGAGCCGTAATAGAGACCGCGGAAAATATGGATATAGACGGCAATGAAAAACATCGATGCGCCGACCGCATGCATGTTGCGTATGAGCCAACCATAGTTGACGTTGCGCATGATATTGTCGACGGAGTTGAACGCTTCAGCTGCACTTGGTTGATAGTGCATTGCCAGGATGATTCCGGTGACTAGCTGCAGAAGAAGGAAAACTGTCAAAATCCCGCCGAACGTCCAAAGGTAGTTGATGTTCTTTGGCGTCGGAAAGGTAATCATCTGGTCGGAAAGCAACCGCATGATGGGTAACCGTTCGTCCCACCACTTCGCGGTTGCGGACTTCGGTTCATATGTGGACGAGTGATCCGCCATTTTCGATAGGTCCCCTACCCGATTTTGATTTTTGTATCAGTGATAAATGTTATGACTGGCACATCAAGATTGCGTGGTGCCGGCCCCTTGCGAATTCTTCCTGCCGTATCGTAGTGCGAACCATGACAGGGGCAGAAGTAGCCCCCGAAATCGCCCCTGGCATCTGAAATCTTCTGCCCTTCGGGGATGCAACCAAGATGGGTACAGATGCCGATAAGTATGAGCCACTTTTCGTGACCCTCAATGGTCCGGTTCTGGTCGGTCGCAGGCGCACTTGCGGGATCTTTAAGGTTTTCGTTGCGCGCAATGGGATCGGCTAGATCATCCAATGCCACCTTTTTTGCGGCTTCTATCTCCTCAGCCGTGCGGTAGCGAATGAACACAGGTTTGCCACGCCACATTGCGGTAATTGCCTGTCCTTCTTTAATGGGCGACAGATCAACCTCAATGGACGACAATGCCAGAGCACCGGCATCTGGGTTCATTTGTGCAATAAAAGGCCAGATTAACGATGCCGCGCCGATGGCGGCAAACGTATTTCCAGCAACAACCAGAAAGTCCCTGCGATTTGGGTCTTTTGTGTCACTTGCCACGTGGATCCTCCTAAACGACCTCTATCTTTGCCCCTCGGAACGGCCGCAAGCTCATTCCGTGAAATCCTTGAAGTCAAACCATTGCGGGGTTTTGATACCCCCTGCGCAAGCTCTAAAAGCGCAAGTAAAAATACCGACACCAACATCGCAGCTGTCAATTGGAACAACTTTTATGTCAGTCGACGTCGAGGTTTACCGGATATTGGTGTTTCCAATAACCAGTCTGATGAATTGCCATGTCCTTGTTGCATCCTTTATCCCTTGCCTCAAGGCTGGCTCAAATGACATGGCGGGGGCAATTTGGCGCACCGTTACATCAACAACACATAACCGCTTCTGCCCCAAAGCTGGCAGCCAAAGTTCCAAAGATTTGGAGCACAACAGAGATAGGTTGTTTTTTTGACCCTACGCATTGCTTTATATCAACCAGATATCCCGCAAAATACCGGCACAATACTGAGGATGGCAGCCTGTTTCGGCCTCAGTGTCGATATCATTGAGCCGGCTGGCTTCGATTTGTCTGACCGGGCCCTAAAACGTGCTGGTCTTGATTATCTCAAGCATGTGGATTTGTCTCGTCACCAAAGCTGGGGGGCGTTTGAACAGTGGCACTCCCAGAGCGAGCGCAGGCTTATTCTACTTTCGAGCCATGCGACCCAAAGCCATACAGATTTTTCCTTTAAGTCCAATGATATATTGCTAATGGGGCGGGAAAGTTCCGGGGTTCCTGACCATGTTCACAAGGCGGTTGATGCGCGTTTGAAAATCCCCATTCGGGAGGGGTTTCGGTCTTTGAACCTTGCGCTGGCGACCGGTATAGCCGCTGGAGAAGCACTTCGCCAAACGTCAGGCTTTCCACCGGTGAAGGAACCCTAGATCATTGGTGGAACAACGAGAAAAACTGTGAATAGAGACACCTGGGCCACTGCAAACTGGCTTGTGAACAGTTGAACCAACCCGCCTGCCCCGACACGCTCATATGAACCTTTTGTTTTGATTCGTCTTTCATGGAGCATTGAGCGCATGTGTCGGCCCTTTCAACGAACACTGGCCCTTTACGGTGTGTTGATCAGTCTTTTGTGTCTGATGTTATCCGGCTGTGCGACCGTTAATATCGAGACTGCTGGAGGCTCACTATCTACAGATCGAACCCAAGACCTCAGCGTTTTGAATTCGAAGGCACCGGAACTCTCAGACAAGGAAGTCATCTCTCTGCCGCAACCGGCGCATCTGGCCGCGTTTGATTTTAATGCGGCCATACTTGCCGGCAGCAGTACAACGTCCAAGAGCGAACCTGCTCGTGTTGCTGTGCCGCATACGAGCGCCAACCTTTATGATGTTGTCAGCGTATATTGGGGGAGTGATCGCAAGTTTGAGATTAGGCCTCTGGTGGATGCAAGAACCGGGAGGATTACAACCGGAGCGATCTCGACCATTTCTCCGCCTGGTTCTGAGCGCGGAAGTTCTCTTGCACTTGGGCGGGCCCGTATCACCATTCCCAAAATTGCGCGCGAAAAAGGTGACATCAAGCGGCCATGGCAGATCACGTTTTTGAATTACACGTTTTACCGGCAGAGCGAGGACCCACGAAAACATTTCACGTTGGGCAAGCTCGAGCGTATGGATGAGACTGACTTTATTTTAAACGTGAACCGTCACCTTTCAAAGGCTCAGCGCTTTGCAGGCGAAGCTTTCGTTTTCGTTCATGGATTTAACATCAACTTTGAAGATGCCCTTTATCGAACTGCGCAAATTGCCTATGACCTTGAGTTTGATGGTGTTCCCTATCTTTATAGCTGGCCATCAAAAGCCCAAAAGTCAGGCTATCTTTATGATCGGGACAGCGCCGACCGCGCGCGAAAGTATTTCCTAGAGTTCCTCGAACTGGTGGCAAAGAAAACCAACGCCAAACGAATCCACATTATCGCGCACAGCCTTGGGGCACGCCCGCTTGTTGAAGCCCTCAACCAGGCTTCGCAAACTCCCAAACGCATAAAAGACCTCAAGCTTGGCGAGATCATTCTTGCTGCACCTGATATCGATCGCGACGTGTTTGAGGATATCGCAAGCGTGATTACCAGATCGGGAACAGGAACCACGCTCTATGCGGCTGACAACGACCGGCCTTTGCAGATCTCTCGACTGTTGGCACGCGGGAAACCTCGTGCGGGTGAGGTTACCAAGACAGGACCGATGATCATCAAGAATATTGATACGATTGATGTTTCCGATGCCGGAACGGATGCGTTCTTATCGTTACACCACAATACCTATGCTGACAGTTCGCATCTGCTGGCGGATATGCGTCTTCTATTTTCCAAGGGCCTGCGTCCTCCCAGCAAACGCTCAGCATTGTTTAAAATGAAAAAGTTGCCCCAAGGTACCTATTGGAAATTTGCAAAAAACTGATGTTCTGTCTTCGTCATAGTGCTGCAACCTTGGTGCGATCCGTTATGAAGCCCCCCGATTGGTGCGCCCACAGCTTAGCATAAACGCCCCCTGCTTCGATGAGGTCGTCATGGTTGCCCTGCTCGACGATTTTTCCATTCTCCATCACAATGAGACGGTCCATGGCTGCGATGGTGGATAGGCGATGGGCAATGGCGATTACGGTTTTACCATCCATCAAATTGACGAGACTATCCTGAATTGCCGATTCAATTTGCGAATCCAGTGCGCTGGTGGCCTCGTCGAGAATTAATATCGGGGCATTTTTCAACAAAACGCGGGCAATGGCGATGCGTTGGCGTTGTCCGCCTGACAACTTGACACCGCGCTCGCCAACATGAGCCTCAAAGCCACGGCGGCCTTTCAGATCCTGAAGATCGGCAATGAAGATGTCTGCCTGAGCGCGTCTTGCCGCATCGCGGATTTCTTTCATTGTGGCGTCAGGGCGTCCATAGGCAATATTGTCTGCAACTGAGCGGTGCAGCAATGACGTGTCTTGGGTCACCATGCCGATCTGGCGGCGTAAACTGTCTTGGGTAACGTTCGCGATATCCTGATCATCGATTTGAATTTTTCCTGATTCCAGGTCGTAAAAACGCAGGAGCAGGTTTACCAGTGTGGATTTTCCAGCGCCGGAATGACCGACTAAGCCAACCTTCTCACCAGCCTTGATGTGAAGCGTAAGGCTTTCTATGACTCCTTTCGCCTCCCGTTCTTTTGTGCCGTAATGAAAGCCGATATCTGAAAACTTAATTTCACCGGAATCGACCCGAAGCGTCTTAGCGCCCGGATGATCGACGACCTGCCAAGGGCGTGCGATGGTGTCCAATCCCTCCTGCACAATACCCACATTCTCAAAAACTCCAGTGACTACGAACATGATCCAACTGGACATATGATTGATACGAATAACCAGCCCGATTACCAATGCGATGGCACCAATGGTAATCAGGCCACCACTCCACAGCCAAAGGGCGAG
This sequence comes from Alphaproteobacteria bacterium, assembly GCA_024275435.1. Lineage (GTDB taxonomy): Bacteria > Pseudomonadota > Alphaproteobacteria > Rhizobiales > Hyphomicrobiaceae > JAJRZC01. The sequence goes on along the minus strand of JAJRZC010000032.1, from coordinate 2,379 downwards.
CCCGGTGGCGAAAAATATCAAAAACCCGTTGAGCGCCCACACTCCTATTTCCATTGTGGTAATCATACGAGCTTGTGCGTGGAAGGCTTTAACGACATCACGAATGGCCGATTTTGCGTACCTGTCCTCTTGGCTTCCCTGGGCGAACAGCTTGAGTGTCATGATGTTGGTGTAGCTATCAACAATGCGGCCTGTCAGGGCTGAACGAGTCTGTGCGGAGACTTTCGAGAGATCCTTGATACGCGGGACGAAGTAAGCGAGAATCCCGGCATACAAGACGAGCCAAACAACGAGCGGGATAACAAGACGCCAATCACAGCTGGCAAACAGCACAAGAGCGCTCACAACATAGATTGCCATAAACCAAAGGGCATCGATCATTTGGACGACCGATTCACGCAATGCCGGACCTGTCTGCATGATTTTGTTTGAAATTCGACCGGCGAAATCGTTTTGAAAAAATGACAGGCTTTGACGTAAAACATAGTGGTGCGTCTGCCAGCGAATTAGATTTGTGAAGTTGGGGTTGATAGCCTGATCAATGAGAAGATTATGGACCAGAAACACCAAGGGCCGGATGAAAAGCACGACAAATGCCATTCCTCCAAGAAGCATTCCATGGTCGGAAAAGAAGGTGGCGGGAGACTGGCTTTCACGGACAAGATCAATGATCCAGCCAAAGAAGGTCAGCAAGGACACCTCGATCAAGGCCGCCAGGCCGCCTATCACCAGAGCAGCCAAAAAAATCGGCCAGACCTGGCGAACGAAATGCCAGTAAAAGGCCAGAAGAGTTGAGGGCGGACAGACGTCCGGCGCATCCATAAATGGATCAATTCTCTTCTCGAACCATTGAAACATCCCGGTTTCACCTTTGAACGTGACCTGATACCAAGCTTTGGTATCACTCAGAAGTCTGTGACTTAGAATGGGCTAAAGCGACCATGGCGCGTAAAAAATGACTTGAGCGGGTTTAAGGCCTAGATAACTTTAAAAGGTCTGAGCGGATAACTAGGACACCTTTGAAGGTCAAAACCGTGGCACACACAGACCTTTGATAAACTTGTAACGAGGAGCATACCCGCGTGAGCGATGTTGATCAAAAAACGATGTTGAGCTGGCAAAATGAAGCAAAGAGCTGGTTTGAGCATCTACGCGATGAGATTTGCGCGGCCTTTGAAAAACTTGAGGATGATTTACCGCGTGGTGCGCGCCATAGCCTGCAAGAGCCTGGCCGCTTTGTTAGGACTCCATGGGCGCGGCCTGGTGATAAAAAATCAAATGAAGCTGATTTGGATTCTTCTTCGCCTGGTGCATCTGGCGATGGCGGTGGCGGTGTCATGAGCCTGATGCATGGACGGGTATTTGAAAAAGTCGGAGTCCATACATCAACTGTATTTGGTGAGTTTGCGCCCGAGTTTCGTAAGTCCATTCCCGGCGCTGAAGATGACCCGCGTTTTTGGGCCTCGGGCATATCGCTAATCGCGCATATGCACAACCCGAACGTCCCTGCTGTTCATATGAATACGCGCATGGTCCAAACTACAAAATGGTGGTTTGGCGGCGGGGCTGACCTGACACCTGTTCTCGAAAGTCGGCGGACACAGGATGATCCTGATTCACAAGATTTCCACGCGGCAATGAAAGCAGCCTGTCAACCACACAATATTGCAGACTATGAACGCTATAAAACTTGGTGCGATGAATATTTCTACCTGCCTCACCGCAAGGAAATGCGTGGTATTGGAGGAATCTTTTATGATCATCTAACGCCCACACCAGAGGAAGGCGGCTTTGAGGCGGCTTTGGCATTCACCAAAGATGTCGGTCGGTCTTTTCTCGACATCTACCCCAAGCTTGTGGCGCGAAACTTTGCCAAGGACTGGACGGAAAATCAGCGTGATGAACAGCTCATTCGCCGCGGCCGATATGTTGAATTTAACCTGCTTTATGATCGAGGTACGACGTTTGGTCTTAAAACCGGTGGCAACGTCAATTCGATCCTTTCTTCGATGCCTCCAGTGGTGAAATGGCCCTAAGCTTAGGGAGGTATCCGCATGCGTTGTTTTGTCGCACAGCTTGCCGGTTGCATAAACCTACGCTTAATCGTGTTGCGGGTATGCTGAATTGTTACCCTTTAATCAGAGCTATTGTGGGCCGAGGAATCTTAATTTTGGGCCGGTGGATTCCCTTTGAAAGCTGTTCCATGAGGTACAGACAATGATTTCGGTAACTGATTTTATATACTCATGACCTGATATGGGCTCATTGAGGGTAAAACAGACATGCTGATTTAACGCCACTTCCACCTAACTGAGGCCCCATTGCAGGTTCATTTTTGAAAACTGCACCCAAACACCACGAGGCCAGCTGTGCGAGTTT
>JAJRZC010000031.1 GCA_024275435.1 Alphaproteobacteria bacterium | reverse complement strand
GGCAAGGGCGACAATTTTGGTGCGTTTGGGAGAAGCCGGCAGCAAGGGAACATCTGCACTTTCTACGACCCGGGCATCTGGTAATTGCAAATTTATTGATTCATTTGCCTGCATATAACGACTGAGCAGCACTTCCAGTAATTTTCGACTGGTCTGCGCTTCCCGCTCAAGCTGCGCCAGAACGGCACTTTGTTGTTTTCCGGCGGCCTCGGTATTCTTGCTTTTCTCCAGATCGGAAATCAACTGCTGTTCTCGATACTGCGCTTCCTTGTAATCATTTTCCAGGGCTGAGACTTCTTTTCCAACTTCGGAAGCCAACCTTGCGCGGGCGTCACGGACTTCGGCCTGGACCTTTTGCATTTGAGGATGACGCTCACCATACCTTGTGGCAAGTTCGGCTCGTTTTCGCGTTGCGTCAGCGAGCTTCTCCTTCATCAAACGAACTGTATTGCTTTTCAGGACATTGGCCAGGGCTTCAATGCCTTCTCCTGATTGCCGCAGGTCTCTTGCCTGCTCGTACTTTGAACGCGCCTGTGCTGTGGTGTTACGGGCATTAATGGTTTGTTCCATTAATCGCGCCAACGCTTTCTCCGAAAGAATGTGCCCCTCAGATGAAAAAATCCCGTGATCCATTTTAAATTTTGAGACTTTACGCTCTGCTTCATCGACCTTACTTTTAAATTCAGATATCTTTTCTTCGAGAAGCGTGGAAGCGAGGCGTGTGGCCTCACTTTTCCTTCTGACTTGCTCCGCCAAATAGACTTCGGCAATTGTCGTAGCGATATTTGCCGCCTTAACGGGATCTTCTGACAAGAACTTAATTTCGATCAAGAATGTTGTGCGCACGCGCTTAACGCTTAACCGCTCAAGGAATGCTGCGGTGATTTCGTCTCGGCGAGAGTTTCCTGCCACGAATTCTTTGGGGACTTGATAGTTAGATAGTAGCTGCTGATCCGGCGACGTTTTCTGAGTATTGTTCTTGGAGGATGTAGTGTTTTCCCTTTTAAACAAACCATCGAGAAGACGAAAAATATTCGACTTAAAGCTCATTCCCACGCTGGCGAATTCCGGATCGGAACGCAGATTCAGAACTTCGATCACCCGCCGGGCAATATCAATGGAGCGAATGATTTCCACTTCGCTTTCAATGGTTGCCGCATCGGCTTTTATTTCATTGATGATGCCTTCGAGATTCGTCAAAGGTTTACGACGTGGGTCAATTTGAACCACTGAAGACGCCTCGTACTTGTTGGGGATCATCAAAGTTATGGCAGATGAAACCACCAAGCAGATGAGCATGAATGATAAAATCCACAACCACCGGCGACGAACAGCTGTATAGGCGCGGGCGAAATCGATATTCGACTCACCTTCTTCCTCGTACTCAGTACTGGTATCTGACCTATTCAACTTTTTCTCACATTAGTAACGCAACTTTGCTCCAACCATGAAGGTGTTGCGGTCCATATCGAACGCATCGATATTTGAGTCGCGTGTTTGATGTTCGTATTTAAATGAAAGTAGCAGGTTTTTATTTAGGTAGTATTGAAGACCCGCATTCACCCTAAAGGTGCGATCATTTCTTGTGATGCCATTAAAGTCTGCATCCTCGATTTCTCCACCCAACGAAAGAACCAGGTTGTTAAGGAGTTCTAAATCTGCACGAAGTGAAACACTCGTTTCAACGCGCCCGCCTTGATCCAGACCGATGGTATCTTGAAATTCACGACCGAGCGCACCAAGGATTGTTATCTTCTGTGTTGGAAGCCATTCGAAGCTTGCTTCGAACAAACTGGTTCCTATGCTTTCCAGACCTGGTTGATCATAGTCGCGAAGACCATAACCTCCCAGAATCTTCCAATGCAGAAGGGGGCTCGTTTCAAACGCAAGACCAGCGAGGGCCTCATAACCGTTTGCGTCAAGGTCATTGGCGCCAACGCCGCCATGCAATTGGCGCATGAATCGTATTTTTCCGACAAGATCAAATCCTGGCGAAAACCGATAGCCCGCTCGTAGCTGTGTCGAGAGAAAATCCATATCTCGAATACTCTGATCGAGTGTTGTTCCATCCCTGGCTTTTACATCTTGATAGTCGAAGCGTTCCGCAGTGGCTGACACTGTTCCATAGAGCCTGCCAACATCGTGCGTTAGCCCCACAGTAGCCTTATGAGTGAACACCGGGACCGGCTCTCCAACATTCAAAGATGAAGAAACCTCCCCGGGCCTTTCGTGACTTAGTTGTGAACTCACACTAAGACCCAGCGTGTTGGCATGATTGATGTGCAGACCACCGTCGATAGCTACAGAGTAGTTAGCGTAATTCTGGTCGGTATTCTCAACATATCGAACCAAGTTTGCCCCGAGGGCGACATTGAGAATATGGCGTGGCAGATGGGACTGGAACTGAACCTCTGGGTTTAGTTCAACGCGAAAATCACTCACCGTGTCTTGGGCTGTCCCGAAGATGTTGTCGTCGAAAGTCATGGTGGATTCGAGACTTGGAAACACGAAATAATTCCCAATTCTGCCACCGTCGGGTTGAAGGTGTTTTCGAGACCTTTCCGATATAGACTCGGCACCATATTTCTTTCGGCTGTCGTAATTTCTAAGACGATCGCGACTGGCTATGGTCTCAGTTATGAGATTCTTGTCTCCGTTAAGGTCCAATGCGCAGGCTTGCTCACTCAAAAAAATCGTTGAGATTATGAGTGTGGCTTTTAAACCTAGTCTGCTCAAGTGAGTTCGCATGGGACCGTTTCTCATCAAAAGAACCGTTCCCCTACCTTGATATTATCGCCAGGAAGGACATTTATTGTGCTGGGCAAATTGAGGCGTGCTGGGGGATAACCCTGGCGAACAATGACAACGTAGCTTTGGTCGGCGCGATATGTGTAACCTCCTGCCATTGCAATGAGATCGCGAATCTTTAGACCGTTCTTGAATTTGTACTCTCCACCATTCTTTACCTCTCCGTGAATGAAAACGGGGCGGTAGTTCGTGACTTCTATGGTGAGTTTGGGGTTCTTCAAGTAGCCGTTGGCGTATTTATTCCGCACTCTTTTGCGGAAACTGCCGATGCTCATACCTTTTGCCGGAACCTCTCCGATAAGAGGCAGGGACACTTGGCCTAACGAATTGACCTCATATGTTCCCGATAGGTTTTCTTCTCCAAAAACCGTCAAGTGCAGTTTGTCACCGACGTTGAGGCGATAGGCGCGATCACCATAGGCTTGGCTTTTTGTGGCAAAACTGGGAGGGGGAAGGTTGCTGTCTGACGCACAAGCGCTCAACACAAGCGTGGAGCAAACCAACGCCAAAAGGCAGAATATATTTCTAGCGAGCACGCTACGCATGAACTTTGGCTCGTATGTAATTTACGCAATGATACTATGTTTTTTGGAAAACTCTTTACTTGGTGCTTTCCAATGATGCTTCCTAGAAAACAACATTCAGCGTTAATTTGACGCTAATTTAAAAGTATAATTTTGCTTTAAATCAATTTTCATTTTTGGATTGCAATTCGCTTAGTAGCTATTTCATTATTTTTTTCTATATTTATATCTGCCTTTTCTCTTTGAAAACAAATATGACTTTACTAATGGCTCTTAATAAAAGTTCATAAAGTCCTATTGAGTTTTCGGAGATTTTCAATTCATATGATTTTGAGGTCCCAAAGTGAACGTCGACACAGTATCTTCTGTTACTTCCGTCACTGATGCCTATAAAACGAAAACCGAAGGTTATTTTTCGGGTGCGCGTTTTGATTTCATCGAGCAGCTACCACGTGATGACAAAGCCAGAATCCTTGAGATTGGCAGTGGTTCGGGAAAGACCGGTGCCATCGCTCTCAAATCCTGCCGGGCTGGTCATTACGTTGGCGTTGAGCTCATGGAAGACGCGGCAAATATATCCAGAAAAGTTCTATCGGAAGTTATTGTCGGAGATATAGAGCAAATTGATCTGAATTGGCAGCCGGCCTCTTTTGATGCCTTGATTTTATCGGAGGTTCTTGAGCACCTTCGTGAGCCTTCTGTCACCTTGAAGCGACTAGCGCGTTTTGTGCGCCCAGGAGGTATTGTTTTGGCCAGTTCACCAAATATCTCGCACTGGCGTGTGATACGAGAGCTGTTGATGGGACGGTTCCCTAAGACTGACCAAGGCGTTTTTGATCGCACCCACCTGCGCTGGTTCACACCTTCGACCTTTGCAGAAATGTTTGAAGAAGCGGGGTATCGCGTGGTTCAGGTTGCTCCGGTCACACCCTTTTCTGAGCGCACCAAGCTTATTTCGCGCCTCACAGGCGGGCGTTTTGATCACCTGTTCATGACGCAGATATCCTTGAAGGCGATCCGCTACACGTACTAGTATTTCGTTCCTAACTTGGACCGGTTATGACTTTTGCGCCCGCCAAGATATGATACGTTTGATGTGCTTGAGATTGCCGCTAAAGTTCATTTTCGAGGGCTGTTGCAGCTTCTAAACCTAGCGCTGCTGTTGCGTAACTGGAAAACGTGATGTTTGTGTTGCTGGACGCTTTTGCTCAAAAGCTGATTGGTAGGCTGCCAGCAGGCGCTTCCTTTCACTATCCCAGTTCAATAACGTCTTGGCTCGCTCCAATCCTATGGCACCCAGCTCACATTGCAATGCGGGGCTGTCGATCAGTTTTTCAAGTTGTCGCGCCAGATCATGCGGGTCGTTATTCTTAGCATAGAGCGCGCTTTTTCCTGCAGCCCACATACCTTCCATAAGATCGAACTGCACGAAAGCAATTCCCATGGCCATATATTCGAACACCTTATTCATGGAGATCTTATCGTTATAGCTGTTTTTCGGATCAGGAATGACCCCGACATCAAATGCCGAGAACGCACCCAACAAACTCTTGCCCGATAAGAACCCGGTGAAGGTCACATGGTCTTGCACACCCAATTCAACTGACATTTCTTTCAAACGTTCAAGTTCGGTACCAGAGCCAACAATGGCGCACTGAATATCGTCACGCTTTTTCTTATGCACGAGTTCAGCCATGGCCTCGATAAGAAGATCAACCCCATCTTGTGCACCCATAACGCCCACATAACCGATGAGATGGTCTCGGCCATTCTTCAACTGGATGGAAGGCTCGCATCTTTTGAAGCGTGATAAATCTGGAACGGAGCGCACCACATAAACCTTGTCCGGATGCATTCCGCCGCGCTCAACGGCGATCTGCTTGAAGGTCTCGTTTGTCGCGATTGAAACGTCGGCTGTTTTAAAGGTCCAGCGCTCAAACTTTTTCAACAGGTTATGGAAAAAGCCACGGCGGTTAAACTTGGCTTCGAAAAGCTCGGGATTGATATCGTGATGATCGAAGATGAAAGGCGTTGCAAAAAGATACTTCCAAAAAGCTGCAACGATGAAAATCAAATCTGGAGGGTTACAGGCTTGCACAACATCAAAACCGATTTTTGCGCGGACACGAATTGAGAGTACAAACTCCCATATGAGGGCGTTAGAATATTCAAGTGCATAACCCAAAGCACCATCGGCTTCGAAGGGTTGAGGGTGGCGAAAGACGTGAATGCCCTCAAGGACTTCATAGGGTTTCGTGTATGAGCCGCTTTTTGGACAGATTACAGATACGGTATAGCCCGCATCGCGCAAGGTACGCGCTTCCTGCCAGACACGCCGATCCAACGGCATCGTCAAATTCTCTACGATAATAAGGATCTTTTGGTCTGTGCTCACATGCACCTCCACCCGGAATACGTTCTTCAAGCGCTAAGCCTTACGCTTTAGACTCGCACTCCCCCTGAGGTGGTTCTACTCCAAACAGGTAAATTTAGATTTCACCAGAAGGTTCCATTTCTATGCTTTGTGTGCCTCAAATTGGGACATTCGGGAGCTGGCGCTGGTCACATGGTGGAGTCTGGGTCCTAATTTTTCGGCATGGAAGTTGCGGCGCTTGGTTCTGAAAATGATTTGATGTGCAATCGTTCAATGAAATGTTAACGTATCGTTAAGTTTTTGTTGTTGACCAGAGAAATATAGGCATCAGGAGCCTTGTGCCCGTGAAGGTTATGCGTTTTCCAGGTAAGAGAGTTCAAAGACCCACGCTTGATTTGCACACCGTTTTTGAGACGCTGTCTTACATGCGCGATGACCTGGCTCGCGATCCAGATTTGAAAAAAGTTGCAGAGGCGCTGGACCTGACCTTGACTGAAATCTCGCGTGCAAAACAGGGTGAGTTGGGATCGACTCCGCAGTGGGCCCCTCAAAAGGGTGGAAGCTTAAAACCCAATACGGCTAAATTCATCGCAAACAGAAAACGCTGAGGCTTGCTTCCAGATCACTTCACAATGGTGCGTATCATGTGGAACTAAAAATCGACTTCTACGGTCCATTTCAGCGTTGTATCTGGCGTAAACGGGGTCAGCCCGAATAACATTCCCACTCCTATATTGACTTCTAAACCGTCATCATCACCTTCAACCTTATCATCATCATTTAAAGCTGCTGTCGTGGCGCCTAGTGACATTTCGTTAAGACTTGAAAGTCCCGCCGCGCCGGTTTTGAAACGATAATACACCAGCGGGCCCAAGCGATGCTGATCATAGTCACCAAAAGCCGCGCGCTCCTCACCGGGCCTGCCACGATTAGAGAGCCGGTCAACTGTACCGTAGCCTTCAAGAGCAACTGACCAATGGTCAGTTACCTGGTACATGATCTGTCCTGCATATGCGAAATCCCACTTATCATCGCGCTCCAGTCCCTCTTCGGTGATTTCACCTCGCCCGAAAAAATGGACAAGAAGTAAATTGGCAATGGCCGACCATGGGCCGGACTGAATTTCGATAATGGGTCCAAAGACGATGGAGCTGAGTTCTCCTTTTTCCAAGGGCTTTTCAACCTCTGCAAGAGCACCAAAGCCGATACCCTGCCGGTTCTCTACGGGTTTAAATATGAGAACACCCTCAAGAGCCACTTC
>JAJRZC010000030.1 GCA_024275435.1 Alphaproteobacteria bacterium | reverse complement strand
TGCGGGCATTACCGCAGACCTCAAGAAAGCGCGCCATTTCTTTCTTTGTAAGCCTGACGTCGCGCTCATCATTGACTGTTGGCCGGACAACATCTTCCGTGTTCACAGGATTGATCTGCAAACCCAATCGTCTCTTTCTATAATAGATAACGCGTTTGAGCATGGTCAGCTCGCGTTTGACTGTTCCCGGTGCGATGGTCTTTGGTAATTTTGTCCCGCCTTTTTCTCTACCAACGCGCTGCTTCAAACGGCGGTCCCGATAATCTTCAAAATGTTCCGGGGTCAAATTGATGACAGCATGGGCGCAAAGTTCTTTTTCTTCGCGCAAAAAACGCTCCAATCGAGAGCGTTCTGATACCCGTGAATATTCGCTGGGACGCTTGTCGGTCACATCCCGGAGATAGAGCTCGATCAATTCCGCAAATGTCGTGCGATGAGAAGCCGAGCGGTCAACAAACTGACCGCGATCCATTTCTGATTCAAGGTTTCGAGCCCAGGCCTGCGCATCCTTCTTGGTTCTGAAGGTGGCGGTCTGCCGGGGCCACCCTTTCCGGCGTATTTGCGCGTGCCACTGATACGGTCCCTTTTCTCTGATTGTAGCCACGTCTGGAAGTCCTTGATTGTGCCAAGTGTGCCAGAATTGTGCCAAATAATAGTGACGAGAAAGTGACGGGAAAACCCGTTTCTTTATCTATCTGTTTTTATTGGATTTTTTGGCGCACCCGACAGGATTCGAACCTGTGACCTCTGCCTTCGGAGGGCCGGGGATATGATCTACCTCATATTTCTACAGATTACCTGAACATACCATTAAATATTGATTTTATTGAAAAAATAGTGTTTCTTTAGATAGGGCTGATTGATTTGTGGCCTTTACGTATTACCGTATTTTACCCAATCCGTGCTACCTATGTGCTACCTGTAAATCAAATGAACAAAGAGCGCCTTACAAAAACCCTTGTGGATCGTCTTACCCCAGACGAGACAGAATATGTTGCGTGGTGCGGGAAGCTTGCTGGTTTTGGATGCCGAGTGTGGCCTTCTGGCAAGAAGGTATTCATTGTTTTTTATCGTGCAGGTGGTCGCAGTAGCAAACTTCGCAAAAAGACCATCGGAACCTACGGAACATTGACCGTTGATCAAGCGCGGCGCGAGGCAGAGAAGTATCTAGCGTCTGCTCAGCTTGGGCAAGACCTTGTTGGGGAAGAGTGCAAGGCAAAAACTGAAATGACCATGTCGCAGCTCTGTGATGAATATCTTGAGCATGGCGTTGCGTTAAAGAAGCCATCGACCATTGCAACCGACATTGGCCGTATCAATGGGCATATTCGCCCCTTGTTGGGCAAGAAGAAGATCAGTGCCGTTACCCGAAAGGACATTGAACGGTTCCTGAATGATGTGGCCAAGGGGAAAACCGCAAATGATCAGCGTACAAAGAAACGAGGGCGCTCGATTATCAAGGGCGGCAAAGGGACCGCTTCACGCACGGTGCGTTTGTTGGGCGGCATTTTCACCTACGCTGTCAATCAGGGCTACCTTGATAACAATCCACGTTTAGGGGTGAAGACATTCAAAGACCGATCCATGGACAGGTTTCTCTCGGATGCGGAAATGGAACAGCTTGGACAAGCACTTGTTGAAGCCGAGACCATCGGCCTGCCTTGGAAGTTCAACGACGGTGCAGCCGCAAAACATCGACCCACTGAAATCGAAACAATGCGAGAGAAAATGTCGTCGCACGTCACAGGTGCAATTCGCTTGCTTATTTTGACCGGTTGTCGACTACGCGAAATCCTTCATCTTAAATGGAGTGAAGTTGATTTTGAGCGCCACCTGCTCAATCTGCCTGACAGTAAAACAGGTCGAAAGACGGTCTATTTATCACGAGGTGCGGTTGATGTATTGGAAGCACTGCCCCGCATCGGAACCTATGTGGTGCTGGGGCGTAATCCTGATAAACCCCGTTCCGATATAAAGCGCCCATGGCAACGTATAGCCGATCATGCAGGGCTAGAGGGTGTTCGTCTACATGATTTGCGCCACACATTCGCCTCTCAAGGTGCTGCCAGCGGTATGAGCTTACAAATGATCGGGGCACTGCTTGGCCACAAGTCGCCCGAGACGACCGCGAGATATGCACATCTGACTGAAGACCCTCTTCGTCGCGCTTTAAATGATATGAGTACACAGCTCGAAAATGCCGTTGTTCCGGGAAAAAACAGCCGCGCTTGATTGCCACCAGTTGGAATCTCAACCTATTTGGTGAACGAAAATCCGAAAAAACTGTATATATTACCGCCTAGGGGTAACTCTGGGTGCAATGAAACCATTCGGAGAGTGCCGAGATGACCCAAGTCTCATTCAACCCTGATCAGGCAATCGCTTACCTGAAATTCCGCTATAATGTTCCTTACAGCAAGTCCTATCTGGCCAAATGTCGGTCTGTTGGTGGCGGTCCCGTTTATTTCAAGATCGGGCCATCAGTCTTCTACGACCAGATTGATCTCGATAACTGGATACAATCCAAGAAAACACGCAAAACAGAATCCTCCTCTGGCCTATCGATTCAGAACGGATTGAACATCAATATTATTGAGACAGAACCTCTGTATCCTGATTTTGACGACGGCTACATTTCTATGGATTAATGCAATGAAAACAAATACTTACTGGAAATTAAAAGTTGACACCACCTGTAGGTCTGGTTTATTAGTAGGGGTGAAGGCAACCCTGCCTCACCATGACACTAACCAAACAAAAGGACATATGTCATGGAACAAGATACAGATAAATTCATCCTTATTCCGGCCAAAACCGGTGGCGGTGCGCTCTTGCGGCATAGCCAAATTGCGGGCGGTCGCGCCAATGGCTCAGAAGGCGCGATTATCTATTTGGAATGCGGCCCGTCAGTCTACACAACGGCGACCATCCCGCAAATTGCGGGCTATCTTGACGCTGAAATCGCAGAGGTGCGTAAAGGCTAACGCTGCCTTTATGATGAGATTGGGAGGTCATCAATATGCATTTTGATGGCCTTCCTTTCACTGACATAACACCTGGTGTAAGCCGGTTTTTTGAGCAAACAAGATCGGAAAAGAAGCGGCAGCGTAACAAGCCCGGCGACTATCCGGTGATTACACTTACAGACGGAACCATCGCCGCCGCCATCCCGCCAAGGCGAGAAACTTGGATACATGACGCGGAGTGTTCGAACCTCGCCATTCGCTGCCGTCCTTGTGGCTCAGTCAGTTTTTATATATGGGACTATGGCGCTTACGACTTGGCGACGAACAGCGAAGGGCCGTTGGTCCGCATGCCGCTTGGAAGCGTTAAAGATTACACCGTTGCTGAAGCCCGCATTTGGGCGACCAAGATGGCCGAGCGCGGCAAATACTGGCGGTACGAGCTGCGAAAACTCACTACCGCAAAGAACCTGCCACTTCGCGATCTCATCCCATCCTATTTGGATGATCGCCATTCGGGTGACTTTGCCCGCCCGTCCAAAGAGGCAACACTTACAGCCATTGAAAGCCTCTTGACCAAACACATCACCCCAAGGTTCGGTGACATGCCCGTCTGGAAGGTAAAGCGGAAGCAATGGCTGCTGTTGATCGAAAAGGTCCGCTTAGTCAGGCCAAGTCGCGGCGTTCATCTGCACAAGGCCGTCAAAGCGTTCCTCAATTGGTGTGTCGCGCAAGGTATCTTGGAAGGTAATCCAATCGCCGGGACTGTAACCGACAATCCATTCAAAATGGAACGGCCTAACCTATCACTCAAAGACCTTTGCGCGATTTACCATGCCTGCGTCGAGATCGGCCATCCAGCAAGTGAAATGTTCAGGCTCATCATATTAACCGGAGAACAACTGAAATGGATACGCATCATACGCGATGAGGCCATTGACTGGGAAAATCGGTTCTGGGCTGTCGAGTATCGAATGGACTACAAGACAGCGGTTCCGATCCGACAAATCGCACTTTCCGCGCCTGCATTCCGTATTCTGCGAGACCGGCGTACTCAATCCAGCTTCCTATTTCCTTCGCAAAGAGGGAGGAACGTACCCATCAATATCTCGACAGAGTTCATGCACGAACTGCGGGAGAAATCAGGGGTCAAAGGTGCATGGGGTGCAAGAGAAGTCCATGCAGCCGCACGGTGCCTATTAGACCATCCCGGTAAACCCGGTGGCGATTTGGAAATTTGGGCTTTGGGCTTTATCAACACCTACGAGGAGACACACAATATCGGTGATCAATGGGTTGAGCTTTAATGATCAGAGCACCGGAGCCGGGCGCTATCATCGTCTTTGTTTCATCATCGGGAAACAAAAACACTCCAACTGTACGCCTTCATAGAGTCAGGTCGAATCGGGTTAAGTTTGGAAACAGGAAATGCACCAAGGAAACAAACCACGCGCATCTTGTAGCTCGAAAGCTGGCAGACAGTACCCTCTTGTCAGTGAAACAGGAAACGTCGACGAAACAACCAAACCGGGCAAGCAACATCTTGGTTTACCAAAACGGCCAGCCAAGACAGGCGGCGTCGATGTTCCTATTGCCCACCCTATGGAAAACCAATTTCGAAAATTATGGGAAGGACACGTAGTTGAGCGAGCTCCCCAAAATAGGTTTCGGGAAATGAGCGCCCAGCAATGCAACATTTCAGCCACCACTGAATCCTGTTTTTCATTCCTGTGGTCGAGTCAGTATGGATGTCTAAGCGAATATCAAAAGTGCTACGGCGCAGACCGATATTCGCCTCTTCATCGGGGTTGCTACGTCGGGCTCCAGTCATCGAGAAGAGTATGAGGGTAGAGGTCCGACACACACACCAAAAACCAAATTATCGAGCATTTATGCTCCCAATTTTCAGGAAAGAGAAAAACACAGGTTTCAGGATAAGAGTCAGGAACAGGAAAATGAAATCAGGACACAGGATTTGAAGAGACCAAGGAAGATTTTTGATAGGATAATGGACAACTAAACCCAGGAAAAACTCTTTCAATCAGATTACTTATTCCATTGAGATAGATGTCTGAGAAGATTGAAAAAGGACACAGGAAAATACCCCAGGAACATACAGGCCTAACCCTGCCGAATGGGTGAAATCGGCATCAGCCTTCCAATGAGGATATGGAATTCCAAATTGGAAGGCTCACAGGACCCAGGAACATAATAATACCCGCTCTTTGATATCGTGAACAATCCTGCATCTGCCGAATAGCCCTTGGCAGCGCTTTACATTTTAGCCGAGCAAGACTAGCGAAGAACCCTTCGAAATGTTGCCCCGTGTTCACGTTCACGGCGCATGATTTCCTTGCGGACACGCCGCCACCGCCCTTGTTCAAAACATTCAGAGCGATACCAAGCAGCATGTTCTTCCAGACAGGCAATCTCAAACCCCTGCCCATCATCCCGCGCCATCAACCTACCTACTGCGATGTTGATATCGTTGCGAGGTATCAGTGCGGGTCTGATGACCCCCTGCCAGATTCCCCAAACTAGCGCACCCCAAATGGGGGAAAGGCTAAGTGTCCAAATGCCTATGTTGATCCAGTTCGTATTTGACATATCAACGGTCACCATAATAACAAGTCCATTATGGTATCTTAACATACCAAATTGTTCGTGGCCATATTTGTGTCTATCAGGAACATATTGTTCCTATGGATATATTTGCAAAAAGGCTGCGGGAACGCGCGAAGCAGCTCGGCATTTCAAATGCTGAGGCGGCTAGAAGAATTGGTTTAGATGAACGGCGATATGCTCACTATGCATCAGGCAGGAGAGAACCAGACTTGGCAACACTTGTGAATATTGCAGAAATACTTGGTACAAATCCAAATTGGCTGCTAGAGCGCGTTTGACGTTGTCCGATTCAATTTTGAGGATTCCCATCTGTTAGAATTTGTGATTCCCTCTGAGCCTTGATTTTCAGGGGGTCTTTGATGACACGAGCTTACAGCAGTGATCTTCGTGAACGGGTATTGGATGCGATTGACGGTGGTCTTTCGACCCACAAGGCCGCGAAACTTTTCGACATCGGTGTTGCCTCGGCGGTTCGGTGGCATCGTGCGTGGCGAGACCACGGCGAACGCGAAGCCCGCAAGCAAGGCCCGAAGGGCGGCGGCAAGCTGGACGCGGCAGAGGCGTTCATTCTGGGACTTGTCGCGGACCAGCCGGACATCACACGGGTAGAGATCGGCGAACGTCTGGTTGCGGAGCGCTCCATATCGGCGGCGGCGTCGACGATCTGGTTGTTCTTCGAGCGCCGCGGCATCACGTTCAAAAAAAACCGCGCACGCCGCCGAGCAGGAACGTGAGGATGTCAAGGCCGCTCGTGAAGCCTGGTTCGAGGGGCAACTTGATCT
>JAJRZC010000424.1 GCA_024275435.1 Alphaproteobacteria bacterium | reverse complement strand
TGATGACCGAAAACACTAAGTGTGCCGGTACCCGTTCGGTCGCTTTTACGTGCACCCTCATGGCGCACACGCGCTAAAAGATCGAGATATTGTTGCATACGCGCAGCCTTACCCGATTCCCCTCATCGAGACTAAGAAATCCCGCTCAAAGATCAACAGATTGACACTCGGTAAAAAGTCGGATCTTCCTCATCTAAACAAACGGAAACAAGAAAAGCGCCAGAAGAATCAAGCCATTATAGAAGCCATGACAAATAATCGGCACCCAAAGACTCCCCGTGCGCCACAACAGCCAGCTTTGTATGAGACCCACAAGAAACACTTCCCCCAGACCGACAATCGAATACTGCGCATGAAGCATGGTCCATGCGACATTCGTAATCAGTACCCCACCAAGAAAGCCCACCGGAGATTGCGCCAAGGCACCTAATAAAAAACCACGAAATAGAAATTCCTCAGAAAACGGCGCCCCGATCACACCCGCCAGCGCAAGCCAGATCCCAGCGCCCGAATGCATCATTTCATAAAAGGGTTTCAGGTCACCAATCACCCATTGCGGCCATAAAAGATAAGAAATTCCAGAATAAATGCCGGTCGCAAAAAACAACACCGCAAACGCTGGCAACAGCACCCCCCACCCCTGCCGTGGTTTGCGTAATGCCAACACATCCAATGGATTGCCGCCAAACAGTCGGCCCGCGCCAAAACAAAGAGCCACAAGCATCATCTGCATCACGATCGTCCAGATCATGCTGTATTTCTTTGCCTCTTCCCCAAGCTGAGACATCCCATTTTCATTAAATAAGGAGCGACCTCCCATGAAGGCGATAGCACCTTCACAAAGAGCCAGGCTGAGCGAAGCAGCCAGCAAAAAAATTCCAAGGGTGGCACCCACCGCCGACCATGGTCCCCACGGTGTTTTCGGCACATAAGCGGCCGGCCCCTTGCTCAAAGCAGGAAAAAACAAGGTTGACATATTGCCGGGAGTCCTTTTCCAGATCGGTATTCGGGAATGAGCAGCTCATCTTGTATAGTCTATAAGTCGTCTTACCCAACGCCGCTATTCTCATCCTTCGGGTTGTTGAACCGGACCTAAACACAAAAAGCAAACGGATTTAGAGGGAAACAACTGTGACAACCTGGAAGGAAACGTTTCGCGGGCTATATCATGGCTCAGATCCCCAATCACGCCGATTCCGGTTTTTGCTTCTTTCCATCGACATCATCGCGATCATCTTCTTTATCGTTTCCTCAATGGGTCGCGACGCACCTTGGATCTATACCGTAGATGCCCTCATCGCCGTATTCATTATGATCGACCTGACACTGAGGTGCTGGATTTCCTACCATCCACGCAAATTCCTCATGGAGATGACAACCTGGGCAGACGTCATAGTCATCGCGTCACTACTACTCCCATGGGTCTTCGGAAGCTTTCTGTTCCTACGCATCCTCCGGGCTCTTCGATTATTGCGCTCCTACCGGGTTTTGGCCGACCTGCGCGAGGAATTCACTTTCTTCCGTCGCAATGAAGAAATCATCCAAAGCACCCTCAACCTTGTCGTCTTTGTCTTCGTTATGACGGCGCTGGTGTACGTTTTGCAGGTAAAAACCAACCCCTTGATCACCAATTACCTCGATGCCCTTTACTTTACCGTAGCCGCCCTCACCACCACCGGTTTTGGCGATATAACTCTTCAAGGCACCAGCGGGCGTCTGCTCTCCGTGATCATCCTGCTGTTGGGTGTCGCCCTGTTTTTACGCCTTATTCAAAGCATCTTCCGCCCTGCACGGGTGGAGTATGCCTGCCCGGATTGTGGCTTAAACCGTCATGATACAGATGCCATCCACTGCAAACACTGCGGCCGCGTCCTGAACATCTCGAACTCTGGAGAGGTCTAATTTCAGCCCCCTAGAGGCGTAGCCTCCCCCCTCTTTCAAGGGTTTGCTCAAAGCCTGCGACCAGCGGTCTCAGGAGCTCACAATGGCACAAATAACCCTCACCTAACCTCTTAGGAACGAAGGTACTTCTTTTTCCATCACTCTCGACTTATATTAGAGGTGCCGGATTCGTCCGGCTATGGTGATAAATGACTATCGTAATAAACCATTCGGACCCGGGGGCGGTACCCGGCGCCTCCACCAAATGCCCGCACTATCAAAGGGAGCAGTTTCTCCCGTAGGATATCTAACCCAGGATCGACGCGAGCATCTGATGGGGGCGAAATAGGATCGACGAGGGTGTAAAGGATATGTTTTTGCCCGGTATGGTTCCACCGTTATCGGACCATTAGAGTAGTTGCAAATGACAACTATGCTGAGGCAACTCTCGCTGCGTAATGCAGTGCGATAGCCTAAACTGAAGTCCTATCCCTTAGCAGGGCTAGGCGCGGTCCGGAGGGCACCGGGCAACAGAAGCCCTCCACTCATCCCAGCCTTTTTTCAAAAAAGGTAAACAGGATGAACCCGATAATCTGTTCACCGTTGACCGTAAATGGTCCATAGTGACAAGAAAAAATGATAAAGAGCTTCGTCACGCGGCGAACAAACAGTGCGAAACGATACGTCTCAACAAAGATCCACCAGCACTTAATATCTGGCAGGCGAGACGACAAGTTAGACTAAAGAGGCATGATGACGGGCGAGCCCTTGATCGACTACGAAGCTCTAACCCAGAACGCAATGCGTTCCGTGGTGAAGGAAGTTTTGACTCGCACAGCCAACTCCGGGCTTCCAGGCGAACATCACTTTTATATCTCCTTCGATACAACAGCCGAAGGAGCTTCAATTTCGAAACGCCTGAAGAGCAAGTACCCCAATGAAATGACCATTGTCCTTCAACATCGTTTCTGGGACCTGAATGTCTATGACGAGCGTTTCGAAGTGAAATTGACTTTCGACGGTATCCCCGAACGGCTCGTCGTTCCCTACACGGCCATAAAAGTCTTCTTTGACCCAAGCGTTAGATATGGCCTTCAATTTGAAGAGCCAGACTTCAACTCCGACGCCATTGACCGCACCATGCTACCGGCGGAAATGTCTAATCTCATGAAACCCTCAATCGACGAACAGGACATCGACATGGAAACCGGGTCACGTTTCCCCCATTCGATGCGATCACCTTCATCACAAAATCCCACGGCGCGCCATCTGCGCACCGCCTCCAACAATGAGACAGATGACACCAACCCGTTCGACGAAGAGCAACATGAAACTGACAACACCGCACCGGACAAGTCACGTGTTGCATCCCTCAGCGATGAAGCCGCAACCTCCACTGAAAACAATGAGACGCCAACCGAAGATGACGAAAAGGCCGACAATGTTGCTGGCGCTGAAATCGTTAGCTTGGACGCCTTCCGCAAAAAGTAAAACGGTTGTTCCAGTGTACCAGGCAAACACCGCTAGACAGTCAGCTCCAATACTTTCGAAAAAAATACATAGTGGGTTTGAAAATACATAGTGGGTTTCTTGTGCCTTGCCTGGGCAAACAAAAAAAGTTTCACCACAATATCAAGCTTGGGTATCACATTTTATCGAGGCAAATGTCTCCCCTTCCGCACCGCTTAAGCCGTGCGTAATCTCTTCCAAACGGATAATCACCACAACATCGCAAGATTAGGAATCAGACTGTGAGCAGGTCGAAATTCCTAAAATGCTATAGACGGGGCATGAACTGACCAACCCGGAAATCAAGGGGATAAGTCCCAATAGTCCCCACAACGTCTTCGGCCCAACAAAAACGAGACTCAATAAAGCAAGCCCCACAACAATACGTATAATCCGGTCGATCTTCCCAACATTCGTTTGCATGGTATGTCCTCCATTGGGCTCTTAGCGCACAGCACCAGAGCTAGAACCTTGAATAACACGTTTACGACACTTGCCCCTCACAGTATGTGATCAAGTCACAGATCTTAACCGGAAAGCTCAAACCTCACCTGCTAATTTTCGAAGATCCTTCAAGCTTTTGATCCTGACCGTTCCTCGGGACATTTCGATCCAACCACGTCTCTGAAACTCGGTAAGCTGACGGCTGATCACTTCGCGAGCCGTACCAAGTTCAAAGGCAAGTTGCTGATGCGTCACCGAAATGTGATCTTTCCCATCTAAAAGAGGCAACAGCTTTTGCGCCAATCGAATATCAATCCGAGAAAACGCCACATCCTCAATAACGCGAAATAGATTGGTCACCCGAACACTAAAAGCCGTGAACACGAATTTGCGAAAAACCTTTGATCGCGCGATCAAATCATCAAATGTACTGCGCGGGATGGCCACGGCCTCAATATCACTCTCAGCAATTCCCGCTGCGAGATATTCCTCATAGCCCATCAAACACGCTGTCGTAAGCGCACAGCTTTCACCCGCCGACACACGATAAAGCACGATTTCACGGCCCGCTTCAGAAACCTGCTGCACTCGAACAGTTCCATGAATTAACAGCAAAAAGTTCTCCGGAGCCTGTCCCGGTCCAAATATCTGCGTTCCAGCCGGCATCTTCACCACCCGGCTGGCGGCTTTCAATGGGCCTTTCAGATCCTCTTCAAGACCCGTCAGTCCTGGAAACCTATCAATCCAGTTCACCAAATTCCCCTAAGACCAATCATTGAACGCCATTGCACCCAACTGGGCACCAACCTCAACGAAACACCATTTTCGCCTTTGAAAGCAGCCTCTCTCCAAGTGGCTTCCCTCACCCTTGTCCAAAAGCCTACCGCACCTTGCGTTATCCTTCGCACTAGCACTCAGACCATTCACCGTGCTACCTCCTCGCTCAACAACAAACTTTTATTGAATGCCATAAGGATAACGACCATGAGCGCCTCTAAGACCACCCGCGCAGAAACAGACACTTTCGGCAGCATCGAAGTTGCTAGCGACAAATACTGGGGCGCGCAGGCTCAACGCTCATTAAAGAATTTCAATATAGGTGAGGAACGCCAACCCCAACCCATCATACGTGCATTGGGTATCGTCAAACAGGCCTGTGCAAAAACCAACATGGCGAACGGGGCCCTTTCCTCAAAAATCGGCGAAGCTATCGTCAAGGCCGCCCAGGAAGTCATCGACGGCAAGCTGAATGACCACTTTCCACTCAAAGTCTGGCAGACCGGCTCCGGCACCCAATCTAATATGAACGCAAACGAAGTCATCTCCAATCGGGCGATCGAACTTCTTGGCGGAGAATTGGGCTCCAAATCCCCCGTTCACCCCAACGATCATTGCAACATGAGCCAATCGTCAAACGACACATTCCCAACGGCCATGCACATCGCATGTGCAATGGAAATCCACCACCGCCTTCTGCCCGCTCTGGAAAAATTAAAAAACGCACTAAACAGCAAGGCCCAAGCCTGGTCCAAAATAATAAAGATCGGCCGAACCCACACACAAGACGCCACCCCTCTGACACTGGGACAGGAATTTTCCGGCTACACAAAACAGTTGGAAAACGGCATTGAACGCATCAAACAGAGTCTGCCGCGTTTGCTGGAACTCGCCCAAGGTGGCACCGCCGTTGGCACAGGTCTCAATACCCCAAAAGGATTTGCAGAAGACGTCGCAAAACAGGTCGCAGAAATTACTGGCCTGCCGTTTACAACTGCCCCCAATAAATTCGAAGCCCTGGCCGCACACGACGCAATGGTCATGAGCCACGGTGCCATCACCACGCAGGCTGTATCCCTCTATAAAATCGCCAATGATATTCGGTTTCTAGGCTCTGGCCCCAGATCAGGACTTGGAGAATTAGCTCTACCGGAAAATGAACCCGGCTCATCCATCATGCCCGGAAAAGTGAATCCCACACAGTGTGAAGCCCTGACCCAGGTCTGCGCCCACATCTTCGGAAACAATGCCGCCATCACCTTTGCTGGCAGCCAGGGCCATTTCGAACTCAACGTCTACAATCCCATGATGGCCTACAACTTCCTTCAATCTGTCAGACTGATGAGCGACGCCGCCACCTCATTTACCGACAATTGCATCGAAGGGCTCCGCCCAAGAGAAGACAACATCAAAGCTGGTCTTGAACGCTCGTTGATGCTTGTCACCGCATTGGCACCAAAAATCGGATACGATGCAGCTGCGAAGATCGCCAAAACGGCTCACAAAAACGGTACAACCTTACGAGAGGAGGCCATAAAAGGCGGCTACGTGACAGACGCGGAATTCGATGAATATGTTGACCCATCAAAAATGCTGGGTCCACAATAATCCTGAAACGACAAAGCGTATCAAAATGCCTCGACCAAAAAAAAGATCGTTTTCAATCAAAGGGCATCGAACATCGCTGTCTTTGGAAGAGCCGTTTTGGAATGCACTGCGAGTTGTCGCCACGGAGCAAAACATGCCCCTTGCCACGCTCGTCGCAAAAATCGATGCCGAACGTGGTAACGAAGATACCGGTCTATCAAGTGCTGTGCGCATCTTTGTCCTGCATCACTTTCAGAAACAGGCCCAGCGCCACACCCCCGACGACACGCTTCCCAGCAACAAAATAAGTCGCACGGACTCAGTTTGACCAAAATCGACTTTTGGCTTTCACAACCATCACTTGGAAAAACTCTTCCAAAAGCGCCATCCTGAAACGCGCTCACACATCAAGCACCCCCCCAAGCTTCCATCAAAACTGCTGACGCATAAGCTCACCAGCCGTTGGAGAGGGACGCGGGGGCCGCTTTCTGGCACGAATCCGCCGAACACGATTTTCAGGTTTTTCTGCTTCGGGCAATTCTTCAGCGACCGTCGTATCAGGTGCGATCACATCTCCATCAGCTCCTGGCACCGGCTGCGTATTTTGTAATACTCCTGGATCAGATGCCCCCTGCGGCGCCCCATCCCCGTCAATGACATCAGGCACAGTTTGTGCCTCAGCTTCTTCCGCGGCCAGCGCACGCGCAGCCTCTTGCTCACGCAAGCGCTCTTCTTCCCGTTCTTGCCGCCGTTTGGC
>JAJRZC010000423.1 GCA_024275435.1 Alphaproteobacteria bacterium | reverse complement strand
TTGCCTATCTCAAGGCAACATTGGAAGCCATCGCGTCAGGCCACCCGGCAGATCAGATCGACGAGCTCATGCCATGGGCTTTCAATCAACCGTCAAGCTGAAATCTGGACGGGACGTACGTTCCGCTTACAGAAGACCTGATCGGCACTCCTGTATAGGGAGCAAGGGTGGCCGGGCGTGCACGGCCTGGTCACCCATTTCATATAGAGCTTGGCTGAGTAATTTCGGCTGCCGCTTCTTCAATCCAAGACATCACAGGGTGGTTTACACTTTTCGACGGTCAGCATAAGCTCGTACACGTTGTCTGAACTGCTCTCTGGCATAAATATTATCGCGGGTTTCAAGGCCTGCAACTATTTGGCAGGCGAATACAATCGATCGAACTCTGCGGAACTCATAGCCCAGCCATCCAGTTCATTTTCGTCATTGAAAGCAATCATGTCGCCGGCCTTGAAGCTTGTGAAACCCGATGTAGTCTTGATCTTCCCATCTATTTCCGCCTTTCTAGCCCAAACAAGACCGGTCTTCTGGTAGACACCTGGACTTTGGATTGTATAAGTCCGCTCGAACACCTTTCGGTCGATTGTGTAGACATTACCATTATTGTTGACGAGCCAGTCACCTGCCCGGGCGGCCTGCACGTCGCCCCACTTTCGATAAGTGAATCCATCGGTGTCCAAGTCGATCTGCACCGCTGTCACCAGCGTTTTTTTGCGTCTACGGTACCTTATTAGATCGCCCATCTTCATTTTCCTCTGTCGATGCAACTAGGTCAAATCAAACAGCGATGGAAAATGAATGTCTGAAACTTTTCCTAGAGCATCGAGTTCAGCTAGCTCTTTCAGCAACGGCATGTTGTCAGGCTCGTCCATCGCCGTCAAATTGGAAATTTGTTCGTCCGGTACTCCAGGTTTTAGTGCGACGATGGTATCCCGCAGTAAGGGCAGATCAAAACGTGCGTAAGAGAATTGAGGCTGACCACCTAAGAAATCGTTGCCCAAGTCGCCCAACTCGCGATCAAGGGTTCTGTGGGTCGCCCCAGTCGAGAGCCATTGCGCCATCGTTTCCACTAGCGCTCCGGCATCGTCCATCAACGACAAAAGGGACTGCATAGCACCCTTAGCAGTGATCCATGTTGGGATCTTGCTTGGATCGCCTCGACCGGTCCCAATCGAGACTACGAGCAATTTGTCCTGACCGGTTTCCCAGTTCACCCGATAACCTTCGAGCGTAGCATACATAAATGCCTGCAAAGTCGGGTTGTTGAAGGGACTGACACCGCCATCGACGAATTCTCCAACTACCTGATCCATTCCAACGGCTTGGCTGATCCTGATTCGTTCGGGTTTGAAAAAAATAGGCGCGGCGGTCGACGCCCTGACGACCCGCCAAAGGGGGAAATCCTTATTCGATGCCCATGTCTTGTCAGGCGGCACCTCAAAATAACTTCCGTTGGGGTTGTTGCCCAACGGCCAGGGGCTGCCCGTGTCCATGCGCTTGGTCATTATAAGGAGGCCAGTCCTCAACTCCGGGCTTCCCAATGTCGTGTCTTCACCAAGCACCTTGATCAGATGAGCGGTCAGTTTCTTGTGACTGTATCGCGGCCGCAAAACACCGCGCCTCCACGTGCTTTTGCAAAAGACTTCCCTGCCAAGCCGCATGTAAATATCATCAATGTCCTTGACCCTCATACCACGCGCCAAGCCAGCTGCGATGATCGCGCCAGTTGATGTGCCCGCTATTAGGTCGAAATAATCTGCCAACCGAAACTCAGGGTCGCCACCAACTCGATTTCGGAGAATGCCTTCGATTTGCAGCAAGTAGCCAAGCGTCACAATTCCCCTGATTCCACCGCCATCCAAGGCCAGAATCCGCTTTGGGCCTAGGTTCTGAAAATGTTGGTCTCTGGTCAAAGTACTGTAAGACAATGCTCAGTCCCTTTCAAAGTATAGGGCGATAATGTGATAATTTGGTGGACTGCCAATTTTGCAATTGCCCTCAAATCAATTCGCTAAGCTTTTCCAACTGTGTGGTTGTTGAATCGATCATCCAAGCTTCGATTCCTTCCCGCGCCTTGATCTCATCAAACAATTGCAACGCCGCCTCCTTATGCCCAAGACCGAAGAGTGCTTCGACCTTCGTCGCTTCAATCCAATAAGCTTTTTCGATACGATCAGACGGGCTGGAACCGGCAATTGGTTCGCTCAATAGGTCATTCGTGATACTCTTCACTATTGTACGAATGCGCCTTGCGAAAACCCTATCTGCGATCGCTTCAGGATCATCAGAATCCAATAGACTTGCGCGAACATCCAGAAGGAAAGCCGCATTTATTCCATTATAATAGTCGTGCAGCAAAAAGAAGCCCCGGCTAAGCGCGTCGATGGCGCTATTCATCGCTTGTTTACGCGCAGCCTCTTCGATGTCCGGAAGCTCCGCCAAGCGCTTGTGCACCGCCCCCCACAAACCAATGGTTTCCGCATCCAAAGCATGTTCGGGGCATAGTGGCTCCAGCACCTTTCGTGCTTTTTCCAAACTTTGCCGCTTGCAGGGCTTTTCGGATTTGTAATAGGCCAATGCCAGTTGGTGCACTATGAAGGCGTCCACGTCATCGCCCTGCGCGACCCTGATTGCTTCAAGCAATGTTGCCATCTCGGAAAACTTCCCTTCGGCTCGCAACTCACGCGCTTGATCGATAAGGACGGAATAGGCTGTCGTAAATGGCTCGGCTGCTTGCTCCTCATTGTCCGGTAAGTTGGTGTCCAAGGGAGGGCCGGGGATCTGGAGCTCGCCCAGAAACTCGAAAACCGGGCTGTCGTCCTGTTCGGCTGCGTCGACGGCCTTGATCAACTCCGTCAGTTCCGCTTTGAATTCGTCTACAACCTCGAAATCCAAAACCAAACCATCATGCTGATAAAAATGCATTGAAATGTGGTTCGTATCAAATGGGTTCACGAAACCTTTTTCTGCAATCACGATGGTCTTCCGGCTTTTCAGAGCATAGCGCACGCCAAGTTCAAAAAATGCATTGGGGTTTAGGGTCGACAGATCTGCAATCACCAGATCCGCCTCCAAGAGCGATCGGTACATCGGTACATCGATCAAACCGGCATGTTGGATTTCGTCGGCCCGGAAACATTCAAATCCTGCTGCTTCTGCGGCAGGCTTGATGATACCTCGATAGGTTTTGTTCAGATCGAGCACACGCCCGGTGACCGGATCAACCCTTTCGTTGAAGCCCATGACAACAAAGCATTTCTTTTCCATGTCTTGCTCCGTGTGCAGCTTTCTTAGTCGCCGTCTTACAGTGTTTCCGTCTCATGTTGAGCAGTCAAAACTTATCGCTAAGCCGTAATTGCGTTGTACAGAGATCGGTAGTTGGCATCGATCGGTTCGCCGACCTTTCGTATTAGTTCGAGAGGCACGCGTTGTGTTGCCCTTGAGCGAATGGCGATCACTTGGTTGCCCTTTCGAACAGCGTAATCTATTTCCTTCGAAACCCAATCGCTGTGATTGGTGAACATACGGGCGGGCACCAAAACAATAGAACTTTGATCAATTCTGGTCTGAATTGCTTTTGCTAGAAGCCTCGGTCCGCTCAAAAGGTTTCCTTTGGTATCCAGTATTGGGTTGTGGTCCGGAATACTGTAATCAATATAATCGAAGCCAAAATAGTTTTCTTTCGCGCTATCGAGCATTCCACGAATTGCCCAATATGTGTCTTGATACGCCCACGCATGGCTTATGAAAGTTCGGTATCTCATGCACTAGTCTCTTGAGTTTTGAAGTATCCATCGATGAAGAAGGTTATAGATTAGCGTCGGGTTACAGTTGATTCTTCAGGTTTTTCCATGGAATTACCATGATTGAGCTATCTTGCGTCACGGAGTCTGGCAAACTCGTTGGTCGCGAGTCACCTTTGTGCACCGCGATAACACGCTTTCCAAGCTCAAGTGACTTGTCGACTTCCCAGTTGACCCAAAGGCTGTTGTTTGTTTGATCAGACACATATACAACAGTCGTTGAGGATTGCCGGATGCGCTCTGTGATCTGCCGCCTAACATAATCGGCGTTCTTGCTATCAAACGCTTCTTTCACAGACCAATCATTGAACTCAATATCTGAAGCCTCGCTCTTGGCTTGCCCTCGCAATAGATTCACTTCGTCCGCATCCTCATAAGCAAAGCTGATAAAGACATTTTTTCTAGGTTCTGCATTCAAGCGCTCTCGCGCTTCTCGAAGAAGCTTTTCAACATCCCCGATGTCTCTATAGCCGCCGGTTCCGCCACCGCCCATCTCAACCACCTCCTACGTTGAATTCCTGACATGCTATGCACACACCACAAGGTTCTTCATCACCTGTGTGGCACGAGTAGGTTGGGCCCACACTTCGCGCTGCGGCCATAGCAATAACCTCCGCCTTTGAAAAGGCCATCAATGGTGCTCGAACCTCAATTGGCTTGCCCACAGAGAGTTCAAACAGACTTTGTGCCCGCTTGATGAATTCTTTGGTTTGATCGGAGAATAAATGAAATCGCTCATCTAATAGTCCAATAAAGATAACGTCAGCACCAACCCTTGCAGCGAATGATGCCGCGCACAGCAAGAATAACGTGTTGCGGCCAGGAGTGAAAGCATCGTCAACGACATGAAGATTGTCTCTGGTAAGACCGGAAGGGATCAGGTCTCCGAAGCCCCGGATATCGGCGATTTCAGGTTGCCTTACGCCGTGTCGCTTCATCGCTTGTGCGCAGTGTCGCTGCTCGGTGCTCGCCGCTAGTTGACCAAAATTCACGAACAAGGGATAAACATCATACCCTTCGTCCGTGGCCAAAAGAGCCAGCAGTGTCGAGTCCAATCCACCGGAAGCCAATACTACCGCACGCATTACGAAACCTTCCGCCCAGCGGCTTTCATTGTTAACCAAATGGCGATGTCCAACGCATCAGGACGAATGTTCTTTTCCCTAGAGTAGCGCAAAAAAAGCATTTCCATGTCCTGGTAGCGCACCCAACTGCTTGGTGCCTGAATGAAATCAACAATGCCGATCAAACCCAGAAATTTGACAATATGGCGGTCCAGAACCGCGATACTTTGACCATACCCACAAATTGAAAGCAGAAAGCTCGATTGTTTCGGACCGAGGCCCGGAACTGTGTCAGAAAGTTGAATCCTAGCCGCGTGAACGCATGTTGGATTCATTAAGAATTCGATTGCAGTCTCCAAAACAACAGCCCCATCTGCGAGTAGCTTTTTTAAGCGCCCTCGCGTCTGGTTGGGAAAACGATGCCTCGATGCCTCAGCATAAATGACTTCTTGGGTGGGTTGGCTGACCACAGCCTTTGCTATACCTTCTGCAACTTCGTATCGTACTCCGCTGCCAATGGCCGCGCTGATCGTCAGTTCCCGGAGCCTAGTCGTGCATGAGATTGGAGGGTTTGGTTCCTGCTGCGAGAAGCGCCGTCCAAAGTCCAACGCAACCGCTTCTATTTGAAAGGCTATTCCGTTCATCATGTATCTACCACTACCTTTTTGGCAGCTTTGTACTGTTCATCTAAATCGAGTAGAATAGAGAAAAGCTGCTCGTATTCGTTGAGCCGGTGATGTTCGCGTATCGTTTCATCAGCCTGAAGGAAGAACGCTAAGTTATGCAGGGCAACCTTCGTCACCCATTTGATTTCTGAGCGTTCGCTGTTGATGATGCGAGCCATGTCAGCGGAGCGAATAAGGGGAGTTTGCGCTTTGAGAAGATCCCATTGCTGAAAATGGTAAAGGCGCCAACGCTTGCCGTCGATTGCAGTCCGACACCATTCCAATCCATCAAAAAAGTCAGCCCCAGCCATCGATAGAAAAGCTGTCGAAATGGGGTTGCCGGTGCCTAGCACGTGCAAGAAAGTACGTGTGTCTTGCTTACTCAGAGCTTTGCGAATTTTGGCGATTGTTTCAATTCGCTTGAGTAGTCCGTCACCCAGTTCCCGCTCAGCAACAGCAATCATTTTCGGGCTCACAGCCCTGACTACTCCGCAGCAGATTTCCGGAAGGAGATCATGACAATACCCGTTACCCGGAAGCCTTGGAGCGTGGACAATAGGGGCAACAGCGCAGTCGACCAGTTTAACGTCTCTCTCGAATTCTGAGGAAATTTCGCCAATGCGCTCAACTGCGCTCGCTTTTTCGAAAGACGCCGCCTCGGGGAGTTTGTCGTGTGTGAAAACTAGATCGGCACCGATCATGTTTTGTGCCTCAAGTATCCGCTTTTTGCCCAAACCCCAATTAGAGTCCCGATAGCGCATGGCCTCATAGTTGCCCGAATCGAGAAAAAGGACTGACCCGTTGTCTCGCAGCTGGAGTAGGGCTTTCTTGTCGTGAATCTTAGGTTTGGATTTGATTCTGCCGGGCGAGTTCCGCTGAAATTCCGGACGAAGTAGATCATAGGCGGAGACAAGTACTGCTGGAGGTTGAGCGATATTGAGGAGCTTGAGGGATTCCTCAGGCTCAATTTGTGTTTCAAAGGATGAAACTGAGAGAACCATTCCCGGTGCCGCAAGGCTTTTTGCCCCGAGTTTAAGGATGCGTAGGTCGCTCTTATCCACACCGAACACACTGGATATTCTCTCTTCCAGACCCTTATTGGAAGCTTGCCTGTCCGAAGTATCGTAGCGAAGGCGCGGCCCTTCGGTAAGACCAAGAGGAGCACTTCGTACACTGTTTACGAGCACTCCCAAGAGTGGAAGGTTTAATTTCGAAACCAAAGTCGCTTCATCACAAACAATGATGTTCTTCCGTGAATTTTCAGTCCAGATTGCGACCGCTCCCGCACAAGCATTCGATCCGGCAATCCTTTCAACTTCTGTGCGCCAGTTGTGTTTCACATTGTTGTCGGCCAGCCATGGTTCGAAGCCGATACTACGAATGACTTCAGCAACCTCTGTCGCAAGCTTTAGATCCGCCTGGTCAGAATCGTAAAAAATTAGAATCGTCTTCAAGTCAGTGATCCAACATTATTGCGCGATCAAAAGTCGTGGAAGTCTGCCTCCAACTGAATTAGCTATAGCGCGCGATCGATCGGGTGTCGACATCAATTCAGGATTGTGAGCGTAGTCTGAAAGCGACACGTAGAGAGCAAGTTGAGCTACTCCCCAAACCTTGGACAGTTTTTGGCGTGATTTAGGCTACTCTCTGCTCCTGCTGATGGGATTGGGTTTCTTTTTTTCTCAGCCAGTAGACCACGGCTGGGGGTTTGCCGCCAAGGGCGGAGTGCGGGCGCTTGCGGTTGTAGAACTCGATCCACTTGCCGATACCGGCCTTTGCCTCTGATCCGGTCTCCCAGGCGTGCAGATAGACGCATTCGTATTTCAGGCTCCGCCAGAGCCGTTCCACGAAGATGTTGCCGAGGAACCGGCCCTTGCCATCCATCGAGATGCGCACGCCGGATCGGCGCAACCGGTCGGTCCAGGCGAAAGAGGTGAACTGGCTTCCCTGATCCGTGTTCATGATCTCGGGTGGTCCGAACTTGTGGATCGCTTCGTTCAGCGCATCGACGCAGAAGTCGGCCTCCAGCGTGTTCGAGATGCGCCAGGCCAGCACCTTGCGTGTGTGCCAGTCATAATCGCGACCAGATACAGGAAACCGCGCCGCATTGGCAGATAGGTGATGTCCGAGCACCAGACCTGATTGGGGCGGTTCACCCGTAACTTACGCAGCAAATAGGGCTTTGTTGCACAAATCACGTGAAGGATTCACCTCATGAATCCAGCATGATAGCTGGGAGGTATGAGCAGTTGGGCCCCTACGAAATACAAGACGACGAACTGGTCGTCCTACAATGACAGCTT
>JAJRZC010000422.1 GCA_024275435.1 Alphaproteobacteria bacterium | reverse complement strand
CGTCAGAATGTCGAGAAGCTCATGGCGCTGCGCATTCCCGCAGCGCGGGTCCGGTATCTCGCGGAAAATCGTCATCAAGGACGGCATAGGGTTCTCCTCTCATGGAGACCCCGTAAGAATCCAGATCAACCAAAATCACCAATCCTGTTTTCCAAATGCGATTCCCCTGGGTTATCCCTGACACACTGGCAGTCATCGTCTTATCGATCTGCATCAGAAACTTAGGAGATCGACATGACCAACATTATGACGCTCAAGACCCTCTGCAATGAACTGAAGATCAACCCCCGCGAAGCACGCGAACAGTTGCGCGCCGCCATCAGCGACGCGAAGGAAAACCCAGAACTGGCGAAGGCGCGAAAGCCACGCACGCCTTGGCAGTGGGTTAAGGGATCGGCGGCTGAAAAAGAGGCGCGGAAGGCGCTTTCCAATCGTCCGACTTTGGACAAACCGCAGGATTGAAAAGAAACATGAAACCGACGAAAAAAAGGAATTTCTCCCTGTCGACAGTGCACAACGGGCCAAACCGTTTGCAGGTTCCCTATGGCAAATGGCAAGTCACAGACACCGTCAGTAGCACCCGAAAAAACCTATTTTGTATTGAGCCGAATAACGGCTTTCATATTGGCACGATTGTATCTGGAAGCAGAAGTCGGCTCGACCGTTTCGAACACAGCCTATCTATGATGTGCGCAGTGCCGGAAATGCTTTATGTCTTAGAGACTATTGCGGCGTCATTGAGGGCGGGAGAGGGGCTTGATCGGTCAACGCTGCTATCAGAGATTGAAACCATACTTGATGGTATAGCTCCACTCACTGCCGAAGAATGAACGGTCGCCCCTCCCTTCATCGCCCGAAGCACCAGTTCTTCGCGGATTGTATCAGGACCGACGGTTTTTATACCGTCCAAGATGTTTGGCTTCATCAGTCGAGGTGAAAGCCATCTCGCAATCCAAGCGTTGGAAATGCTGCGAAGAGACGATGACGACTTTCGCCGCGCTTTCCTGCCGAACCCTAGGATGTCTTCTTTGGCACCATTGTATAACTCACAGCCATATACTTTTCGACCGTGAGACTGCTTTAATAGCGCGTCGTCATTGATCCCGATAAGATTTAAGCCTTCGCGAATTTGCCTCATCCTAGGACTGCTACCCTCTCCAAAGACACTGTTTATCCGCCGTCTTCCGTAAACCGCAAAACCCAAATCGCGCATCAAGGACACAGTGGTTTCGCTCAAGTGGGTCACGCTTACTCCAGTGCCGCTTTGTAGTTTTTTCCAAACGATGTCTGCGGTCAATCCGTTGAACTTTTTGCGCCGAAGCGATAGCCCGGAATATTGATTGCTGCCGACACCATATAGGCTAGTGGTTGTAATGAGTTTTAGGTCAGAGCTGCGCACAATCGCTCGTCCAGCGACCTGAGATGCGATCTCGCTTACTTGATCTGAATACCTTCTCGAATATAGCTTTCGCGCCTCACGTGAAGCCATCGAGAGCGCTACAAGCTTGCCCCCAAGTAATGCGTTGTAAGGAGCAATTGCTCCGCATACGGCCAAGTCAGCAACTTCGGTCGCAAGATGTTTCTTTTTGATTTCATTTAGCGCCACGCGAATGGCGCTTTGCCCGTCATTGTCTGTAAATGCCAAATAGATTGCCGAAGCAGGTTCCTTTCTTATTCCAAATTTATTCAAAACCTGCAGTGCCCTTAGCATTGGGATTAGCTGCTCGGCTCTTTTCTTGCGGAACAATCCGGTTTCTGAGAGGTCACGCCAATCGCTGTCGGAGATATTTTCTTTCTTGTATCCTCGAATATCTATTGGCCCATTGCCATCGTTTGAAGAAAGGTCTTTTTTTCGCTGCGCAGCACCCCGCGCCGCGTATTGTTCCAACCGAACCAAAGTGTCAAACTTGGGTTCAGTAACTTCGGTGTCGTCAATTAGATCATCATGCCGGATATCTTGGGTCGCGCTTTCTAAAGCCGACACTAATCTCCTAGCCACAGCACTTGCCGAATATTCGCCCAACATGATCTTTTGCGCGACAGTGTCAATTTGCCAGCCAATCCAACTATCTCTGCTACCAAGATTGGCAGTTGGGCTCGCTAGCATCGCGATCCCAATAATGGGATGGTTCTTTCGTGCTGCGTTCCGCAAAAGGAAACGCTGTGTTCGTCCGGGCAGTGGATTGTACTCTAGAGACCAAGTATGCCTAAGGTAACGCCAAATATCCTGCAGCTTGAGGCCCGTAAATTTACATCGCTCGTCAGTGGGGCATTCTTGTAAAATAGGCCGTATCACCTTGCGCAGAGCCACGTTTCGATCTTGTACTTTGGTTAGACAATTTGCGGCATCCAGTGCAGCAGCGAGTGTTGAGCCATCGTCAACTAAAGACAAGACGGAAACCTGCTTTCCGTTGAATTCTCGCACACGCTCCATTCTCTTGATGAACACTTGGACTGACGGCTCCGCGAGTTGACGGTTACTTGCTATTTGCAAACCGGCGCGAATTCGACGCTTTGCATGGTCGACAGTTTCACCTTCGAGAGGCTCAAAAGACGCCGCTTCCACGGTGATACCAAATTCATTAACATCTACGATCCATCCCTGCGCGATAAGGTCGGCTAGGATAGAGTAGGCTACTGCCATACTCAGGTTGTCGGCGGTTTCACCCTTCTCGGCCTCAAGTTTGAAATCCCACGAAAGCTTCCGAAACAATTCCACCCGATGCTCAAAGTCAACATTTTTAGATATTACTACCGTTTCTTGGATGCGCCGCCGGCTACCCTCCGAAAGCTTCGATGGGAAAAAATAGCTTCTCTCGGTCGTTTTTTTTTGTTTTTTCATAGGTCATTCATAACAAAGTGCACGGGCCACCTAAATGGCCCGCACCAAATCAGATCGTTTCGCGTTATTCCGCTGCGATGCTGTCGTCTGAACTGTCTATAATATCGTCATCGTGCCCGAAGCGATGAAGAACATCCAGGGCGACTTCCAAGCGCTCCGACCAAGCAATCTTCTCGACATGATAGAAGTTTGACTTGTCTTGATTGCCTAGCGCATCAAGTTCCGCCTCCCCAACCGAGAAAAGCAGCACTTCGAGACCGGCACGCAAGAACCTGTCAGCGGCTGCAGATGCGTAAAGGTCCGTGTAGAAGCGATGAGCCGTGTTGATTTCCAATACTTTCATCGCCCCTCGCTGGATCACGCGATAGAATGGGGCATTGGGGTGACCGGCAAACTCAACTTTGTAGGGGTGCTTTGCTTCTTCTACTTTCGCCTCAGTCCGAACGACATCCTCAGGGCGTTTCTGCTCTTTCGCCTTTTGTTTCACATACTGTTCAAACTGCTCACGTGCCTTCGCTTCGCGTTCAGCCGAGGTTCCACCAGCGCGTGCGCGCCGAAACTTTTCGCTTTCCTTCATGGACGCTTCAGAAGCCCGGTCCTTTTCGGGGTCTTCCGGCTTTGCGGCATCGGCTTTCTGCATCGCCGTCACTTCTTTGCGAAGGGTGCGGATTACACGCTCCACCCCTGCGTCCTGAAGCAAATTCCAGATACGGTCGGACATGACCACCCCTTGCTTGGAATTCGCGATAGTGAATTCTTCGTCGAGTTCAGCGGGGAAGTCTATTTCCAGAGCCCAATAACGGTCATCGTTACGGAATTTTTCGAGATTCCGCCATGGCGTGCGCTCCACTACATCAATCTGGCGCCCCATCCGGCAGACGATGATCCCCCGATGATCATTAGCAACCTTGAAGCGATTATTCGAGTTACCGTGGACTGCTTGCTTCTCTTTGTCTTTTGAAAAGAAGCGATGCGGAAACAGGGCATACCGAACGGTGATCTTTACCTTTTGGTCCGGATTGCGTTTTGACTTGACCTCGATCTCGGCCGGTTCGAGTGCCTTTGCGCGATCTTCATCCTCATCGAAGTACCGGAAACCGGGCATGATAAAGAGTGGATCAAGTGGTTCGATGGAAGTTCCGTCGAACTTGATGCCGGTTTGTTGCAGATAATTCCGGAACATCACGCCAAAGTGTTGCAAGAGGTTGTCTCGCATTCCTTTGGTCGTACTCCACTTGATGCGGTCCATTTTTTCCCAGATGACCACAGTTCCGTGTCCCAAGCTGCCCCCTGGCATGTGCTTGGAGATATGCTCCAAAACCCACTTCGGGGGGGGCGTATTCTCCCGTTCTTCTGGAACATGAACCTTCCCGGTTTCGTCGGTGTATTTTCCTTTAGCTATCTCATCGAGATCGACAGTGACTGAACGCCAAGTTTCACCATCGGCAATCGAATAGATCGAAAATCGGCGTGCTTGGTTTACCGACGCGCTGGGTAGACCGAAGCCGAACCGTCCGAAGCCGGTGCGCGTATCATCGTTATGACGATGAGTGCCTCCCCACGCTGCTGCCGGACGCAGCATCCCTTTGGGCATGCCGTGCCCATCATCGATCACGGCAAGTGCGTCCGGCTTGGCTGTGCTGCTGCCACTGTAACCCAATGCGATACAAACCTGCGTAGCTCCAGCTTCAATGGAGTTATCGATAAGCTCATCAAGAGCAGTGCCGGTATGTTTGTAGTGCGTGTTGCGCATGCTCTCGACAAACGCAGTTCCCACGGCAAATCCGTAGTCAAAACCTTTCGCGGCGAGACTCTCGGCGTATGCTTTCTGCCTCTCAAGGTCAGATTGAGGGGATTTGATCTTTGCTTTGATAGTCATTGTCTTATTTCCTATTTTGTGCAGTCACTTTTCGACCGCGTTTCAGGTTGGGCGCGTGCCCGGACGACCCGGACACGCCAGATCGCCTTAGGCGACAAATACCAACAGGTAATCGAAGACGACTTCAACCACGTCGCCGTTAATCCAAACATAACGGATCAACAACCGCCGGAACACAAAAAATCGCCCGAAGCCGTCAGGGCATTCGAACGAGGACTGATAAGCCAGTTGGACGAAAACGTATGCGGTACCGGGGCCACATATCCCTATCACGCTGTGCATCATGCCAGCCTCCATTTGGTTTCAACCAACGGAGGCCCACCAGCTCTTAGGTGACCGTATTTGTCCGCCTTCATTCTGCAGTCGCTATGACCGCGTTGATCCGTCAGACCTCCGGTGCTTTCAATATCTGCCCCTCCTAACAATTTTTCAAGCCCGTTGCGCAAGAAAATTACAAGTAACGGAAAATGAACGCTTTATTACCTCCATCATGACCATATTCAGGGGAACATTGTGATACCCGAGTGATACCCGACAGCCTCTGGCGATGTAGTCCATCTTCGGACGCTGGCCGTATCGCGTTGAAGTATATGAGAAAATTTGGTAGCGGAGGAGGGACTTGAACCCCCGACACGCGGATTATGATTCCGCTGCTCTAACCAACTGAGCTACTCCGCCAAACGCGAGTTGTCAGTTATGCCAGCCGACCCGAGGCGTCAAGGGAATTTGCGGGACGTTCGGGCGCTTTGGGGACGCCCGCGAAAATGCCTGCCGGGAAGGTCAGACATCGCGCACCGTGTCGATCATCAACTGCACATTGTCAGGGTGCGCATCCGG
>JAJRZC010000421.1 GCA_024275435.1 Alphaproteobacteria bacterium | reverse complement strand
TCTTCAAATCTTACGACGAGATAGTCGATATATGTTCTGAGGCTTGGAAAAAGCTTGTCGATCAGCCATGGAGAATAATGTCCATCGGTCTCAGAAAATGGGCTCAGGGGTTCTGATCAATGTCGTTTGGTATCAGCGGCCGCAATGAACCCGACTTGGCCATGCTGCTGAAAATTGCAGACGTCTTGCACTCGACGCCGAACGGGCTGTTGGGCCTCGAAGACGGTGCTCAGGTGAAAGGCCCAGAGATATCCTCATTGACCGTCTGAATGCGGTCGCCACGGTGATGACCGACGACGATCTTCAAACCGCTGTTGCACAGGCTGAAGCCGTCATCGCCCTTCGTCGCCGGTAATCTGGGATTTTCCCTGACAAGGCTCTTGTGGTCGTCTTATTGGATAGATCGTCCAACCATAAAGGAGACGATCAATGTCCGATATCATCACCCTCAAGAAACTTTGTGCCGAACTGAAAATCGACCCGCGTGAGGCCCGCGAACGCCTACGCTCAGCGGCACGCGATCCCAAGAAACACCCCGAATTGGCGAAGATGCATAAGCCTCGTGCTCCGTGGAGTTGGGTCAAGGGATCAGCGGGCGAGAATGAGGCACGGCTACTGCTGGGGAAGTGAGTACCAGCTGAATTTGCCGGTACCCCATACCCGACGACGCATGGTAGACTGCCACCAATCTCTTGAAATTTGGCGTTTGATTGCAATCATATCATGGAAAAAAAGGAATTAACGCCACAAAGCGCCCGCGAGGAGTCTGAAGTATTTGAAGAGTTGGAAAAGCTCTGCCGCTCCACCGGATACATCCACGCAATTGCGTATTTTTGTTGGCGCGACAATCTAATTCGTTTCTCTGGCGATCAATTGACAGAGAAAGATATTCAGCACCAATACTCCAACGACCGACTGCTCAGAACCGAGATTTCGACGCTCATCGGCTTGATGGCAAAAGGGGAGATGGACACAAATATCCCTGAACATCAAACCCTTCAAACCTACATAGATCAATCAGAAGCTCTGCTTCATGAAATGCACATGAGCCTGCAGAAGCCCGGGATGGCCGCGTTCAAAGTTATGGTGCGTGACCTGAGCAAATCGATAGGTATCGACCCATTCAGCACCGCTGACGGCCTACGAGAATCCATTTTCTATGGCAGCGAGTCCGCCTACGATTTCCAATACAAGGAATTGGCGCGATTGAAATACCGGGCTGACAACGATTGGCTTAAATCGCACGTTAGTTTCACAATCGATGAAGCATGCCTAGTTGCCGGAGCACTCGGCGATTTACAGGTACAAAGGCTCATCGACTTTCGCGAGACCATGCTTGAGCTCTCACCCGAACAGTGGACTTTCCTGCCGGGTTTTGTGTTTAGCGCCCAAGAATTGGAAGCTCCCAGCTGCATTCCGCTAGAAACAATAGAGCACATACTTGCGGCATTTTGTGTGGATCGAGACCAGGCGAACGCTTCTTTTTCCAGTCTAAGCGCCTTCAACGAGACAAATGCCGCTCCAATTATCAAATTCGCAGACGGTTCATACATTCTGCTGCAACACTACAGTCTGTATGAAGCAATATATGAAGCGCCGTTCTTTTGGATGGCTGGGGACAATTCCTACTCTGCAACCGCATCAAAGAACCGTGGCGCGTTCGCGGAGCAGTTCTTGGCAGACCGCCTCACTCGCGTGTTTGGCCGCAAACACGTCTTTCAAAATGTGGACATCTACAAGGGAAAAGATCGCTTCGCTGAGGCAGATGTCTTAGTTTTGTATGGTGACCGAGCGATTGTCGTGCAGGCCAAATCAAAACGGCTAACGATTGAAGCGCGCAAAGGAAACGACCTTCAATTAAAGGACGATTTCAAAAAGGCAATTCACGACGCATATGATCAAGCCCTGCTATGCTCACAAGCACTCATAAGTGGAGAATATCGTTTTGTTTTGTCATCAGGTGGTGAAATAAGTTTTTCAAAAAGACCCACAAAGATTTTTCCCCTGTGCGTCGTATCAGACCATTTCCCGTCCTTGGCGGTGCAGGCTCAACAATTCCTAAACATCCAGACTTCACAGGCTATTCAGCCCCCAATTATTACAGACGTTTTATTCGTTGATGTTCTAACGGAGATACTAGAATCCCCCCTCCATCTTCTAAATTACTTGGCATTGAGAACCAAAGTTGACAATCAACTCTTTATTTCTCAGGAACTTGCGGCTTTAGGTTTTCACCTGAAACATCATCTTTGGTTGGATGACAAATACGATAAAGTGAATTTAGGAGACGAATTCACCAGCTCTCTCGATATAGCCATGTTTGCACGCAGATTAGGAGTTCCCGGGGAACGGACACCCAAGGGCATTCTAACACGCTATGAAGGTTCGCCCATTGGCAAATTGCTTTCCGAAATAGAAGCAAGCGCTACCCCCGAGCTTTTGGGGTTGGGGATGCTATTCCTGCAACCCAGTTCGGACGCTGCGAGACACATAAATAACGGTATTGACCGACTGGCGCGATATGCAGCTGAAGATGGCAAACATCATGACATGTCCGCACCATCAGAAGCCGACAAAGCCGGTTTTACTATCCATTTTAATTCCCTTCCTGATGAGATTGCGCGAGAACGATTGTCCGCTCACTGTCAGATGAGAAAATACGACACGAAATCGAACGTCTGGTATGGGCTATTACTTGCCCCTGGAAACGGAGATATCAGGGGCGCCCTGGCTATCGAGGAACATTGGAAGGCAGACCCTGATATGGAAAAAGCCCTCGAAGCGTGGCCTCGAAAACCTGCGGTGCCGATTAAAAGACTTTCGCAGGGCGCTCTTCGGCGGAAAATTGGGCGTAACGAAATGTGCCCGTGCGGCAGTGGGAAAAAGTACAAGAAGTGCTGCCTAAACTGATCCTATTCCGCCCCATCCCATCGCATTCAAGCCCAAGCATTTTGTAACGCGACAGTTAGATTGATGCGGGGGAGATAAGGCGGGATTATCCGGGAAAAGCCGGAAATATGTGGAAAATGCCTTAAAAACAGGAGGATAGGAGCGCGGGTCCGATAGGACAGGCTTGCTTACCTACGACACATGGTTTGATGCCAAAGGCGCTGGGCGCGTCACATGGTTTGATGCAAGGATCGTTCATAATCGTCGGAATACTGCGAAAAACGGCTGAAATGAACAAAAAGAAGTGGCAACTCAATTAGGGTAAAACGGGACAAGTTGCCAGATACACAAAAACATCAATAATAACAAAGAATTAACACAAAATACCCGACCAATTTTAAGCAGGCGAACTGGCAACTTATTTATACAGAAAACCAACATCCAAAAAGCCGGTTTGAGCGGGCCAAAAACCAGCTACCATTGCGACTGCGTTGTTAAAAGGTCCGCCGCAAGTTGACGGACCATTTACTTACCGTGAAAAACTGGCTACCAGGTTGGCTGGCGTTTCGGTTGATTCGCGAATGTCGCGATCGATTGCCTAAGATCCACGGTGGACTTCCGGTGTCACTTGGATAGTTGATTCATCTAATTGCAGATCGCATGCCAAACAGAAAATTTAATTTGCAGGGCGAATTCAGCCATCAAACTTGCCTCGTTCCGCAAAACCGGAACTAGATAAGAGACGATGTGTACAAATTACAATCGGTGCGAGTACTTTGTTACACGCCTATCCATGAACGCCTATGACTTCAGGCTGTGCATCAAGCTTTGGGTGATGGCATAAAAAACGTCCT
>JAJRZC010000004.1 GCA_024275435.1 Alphaproteobacteria bacterium | reverse complement strand
GAGACAAACCGGTTCTCGCCGATGGGAAGTTGGCGTTCGATGTACTTGCGATCAATATGGAAAAATATCAGTGTGATTTTTCCTGACTCATCTTCGCAGATGACCTTGTGGGGAGCTTTGCGGTTGCCGCGAGGGGCAGGTTTGTGCTTCAAAACACGTAGATTCAATGTGGCGATGGTGCCGGGTACGGCTTCTTTCACGCTTGGCTCTGCGCGACGGTCGATGACGCCTGTGGGCATGTGCCACATGACATCGATCACGCGGGGTTCCAAGATGCCGGGGGGGATTGACAGGGCCTTTTTCAAGAGCAGGGACAGTCGTGGGCCGATGCCGGCCAGGGTTTGGGCATTTGCGAAAAGAGGTGAGAGTTCAATTGGGCGCATATGCGTTCCTGAGGTGAGCCAGCCTTTTATTCTAGAAAGCTCTGGTGGTATGACTTGGGCGCTTTGTTGCCTTAACGTCTCGGCCGCGCAATGAGGTCTGTTTCTTGTTCGTGTTGGGGTTTTATAAACGCGGTGGTGACCTTCTCCTGAAGATCAAAAATTTAGATACCAAACATTTGTGCGGCTGTTTGTCTTTTCCTGGACTTTCTATGCTGAAAACCGATGCGGGACTATCTTATTTTCGTGTGCTGTGAGGGGACGTTGTGGAAAGCTGAGTGGATGGTTTGGCTTCTAATTTTCCTGTTGTCCAGTATTTATGATGTGTGGGTTTCTCAAATGGCCTTTGCCAAGCCAACAGTGAGGGGGCTATAGGTTCTTTTTTGCCTGAGTTTTATTCCTGACTAAGGGGAGATGAAGCGTGTGGCATTGTGGAGTAGAATTCGATGATAGATACATAGTCCAACTCATTTCGCATGTGTTTTACAACGTTCATGGCGTTGGACTGGGTTTAATCTTCTGATTTAGACGGGGTTTGGTTTATTGAAATGACGGATGATATTGATGTGCGTAAACGACGAGCAATATATCGCGCTGGGCATCGGGGAATGAAGGAGCTTGATATTCTGCTTTCAAAGTATGCCAATGCACGTGTGAGCAAAATGAATGAACATGAATTATCACAATTCGAGGCGTTGTTGGATCTGCAAGAACCTCAGCTGTATGAGTGGCTGGTTACACTAGAGGAGCCTATTGGAAACGATGTGCCCAAAATGGTTGACGAGGTGCGGGCGTTTCATGGTTTTTGAAGAGGCGCGTGGGGTATGTTTCAACGCAAGGTTTTTATCTGATGGTGTCGGTTTTTGTGGGGTGTATTCTAGAAGATGAGTAGCCAGGTTTGCCCTGAAGAGGACATCGTATATTCGGGAGTCCCTGAGGGGCTGGATGCGCTTGTTTTAGCGGGCCTTGTTAACAGCTCAGCGGGCGAAAATGTGGGTGCTGGGCTGCATGTCCATGTGGCGCGAGATGATCGGCGTATGGATGTTTTGGAACGGGCGCTGGCTTTTTTTGCACCCAATGTTCGGGTTATTTCGTTTCCCGCCTGGGATACGGTTCCTTATGATCGTGTCAGTCCCAATAACGAAATTGTCGCCAAGCGTATGATGGCGCTGGCACGTATTGCCATAAACACACGAAAGTTTCCAACCATTGTGCTGACAACGGTCAACGCCATCTTGCAACGGGTGCCACCGCGTTCCAGTGTTCGGCAATCCTTGAAACAAATGGCTCCGGGGCAAAGAATTGACATTGCCAGATTGACCAGTCGACTTCAATTGTCTGGTTTTACACGAACGGGCACGGTGATGGAGCCTGGTGAATTTGCCGTGCGTGGTGGGATTGTGGATTTGTTTCCTGCAGGCCGGTCACGTCCAGTACGTCTCGATTTTTTCGGAGATACGCTGGAATCTATCAAGACATTTGATGTTGAAACGCAGCGTACAATTAAGAAGATTCAGAAAGTGGTTCTCGTTCCGATCAGTGAACTGGCGTTTGGCGGTGATGCAGTCTCTCGGTTTCGCACGCGATATGTGGAGTTGTTCGGTGGTGCGATGAGTGATGACCTATTGTATGAAGCGGTCAGTGCCGGGGCACGCTTTCCTGGTGAAGAACACTGGTTGCCGTTATTTCACGAACAGTTGGAGACCTTATTCGATTATTTGCCTGAGACCGATGTCTCATTTGATTACCTGTGTGATGACGCGATTAAAAATCGTATGGACCAAGTCCGTGAACATTATCAGGCGCGGGTTGATGCACTGGAAGTGGCTAATTTTGGCGCGGCTCCTTACAAGCCGGTTCCCCCAGACCTGATGTTTCTCGACGCCAAGGCCTGGCAGGATGTTCTCAAGGGACGAAAATTAATTCGCTTTTCACCGTTTGAACAACCTTCATCAAAGACGGTTCGCTCTATGCATGGCAAAGAGGGCCGCACGTTTTCTACAGAGCGCGCCTCTGGGGATGTCAATGTTTTTGATACTGTTGTGGGCCATATCGAGCGTCTGCAAAAGGAAAAGAAACGCGTTGTGGTGGCCGCCTGGTCTACTGGCGCGCGCGAGAGTCTCTCATCGTTGTTGTGTGACCATGGTCTTAAAAAGTCTCGCAATGTGGAGACGTATTTTGAGGCGCTTGAGCTTCCTGGCGATGTAACGGGTCTTGCGGTACTCGGCCTGGAGCGGGGGTTCTTGTCACCTGATGTTGTGGTGATCGGGGAACAGGATATCCTTGGCGACCGGCTCATTCGGAAACGGCGCAGGCGCAAGAGAGACGCTGATGTTTTGACGGAGGCAACCTCGCTGTCTCCGGGAGATCTTGTGGTTCATGCGGATCATGGCATAGGGCGGTTTGTGGGGCTTAAAACCATCACCGCGCTGGATGCCATGCATGATTGTCTGGAGCTTACCTATCTGGGTGGGGACAAGCTCTTTTTGCCTGTTGAGAATATCGAACTGTTGACGCGTTACGGTGGTGGGGAAGTCAATGCTCAACTTGATAAACTGGGGGGAGCATCATGGCAGTCACGCAAGGCACGATTGAAAGCAAAGCTCCTGGAGATCGCCGGGGAGCTTATTAAAATTGCGGCTTTGAGGGAGTTGCGTGAAGCGCCTGTGCTGGTACCACCATCTGGTGCTTATGATGAGTTTGTTGCGGGTTTTCCCTTTGAGGAGACGGATGACCAGGGGACATCCATTGATCAGGTGTTGGAAGACCTGGCGTCGGGGCGTCCGATGGACCGTCTGGTTTGTGGCGATGTGGGTTTTGGGAAAACAGAAGTTGCGTTGCGTGCAGCGTTTGTTGTGGCCCTGCAAGGATTGCAAGTGGCGGTGGTTGTGCCCACGACGTTACTGGCGCGTCAGCATTTTGCTTCTTTTCGGGAGCGGTTCCAGGGATTGCCGGTTCAAGTGGCGCAGGCATCGCGTCTGGTTGGTCAAAAAGGTCTCAATAAGGTCAAGGAAGGTCTTGAAAAGGGAGAGATCGATATTGTCGTTGGAACGCATGCATTGCTTGGTAAAAGTATAAAATTCAAGAACCTTGGGCTTGTTATTATTGATGAAGAACAGCATTTTGGGGTGGCACACAAGGAACGTTTGAAGAGTATGCGCGAGGACGTGCATGTTTTGACGCTTTCAGCAACGCCTATTCCCAGGACCATGCAGCTGGCCTTGACGGGAGTTCGCGAATTGTCGCTGATCACCACTCCTCCGGTGGACCGGCTTGCAGTGCGGACCTACATCTCTCCATTCGATGCAGTTGTCTTACGTGATGCATTGCGTCGGGAGCGCCATCG
>JAJRZC010000420.1 GCA_024275435.1 Alphaproteobacteria bacterium | reverse complement strand
TTGGCAGATTCTCTATTTTTTTAATTTATTTCAGAGTCAGACATCTGTTTCCTTTAAAAAATAGTTTGTGATTCATTAGGCGGTTCTTTCTATTGTTTAAATTCTTCTAACTTTATTGTGATTTAATTGTTTAAAATAACACATCGGAGACGGTGGCGGTACCGCATATTCTTTCTCAAGAGGAGTTACGAAGTTTCTTCGCAGTTGTGGACGCGTATATGCCACCGCAACCTACTTTTCGTCGGCTGGTGCCGACCTACCAGGTTCTTTTTCGTCTCTTTTACTGTTGCGGCCTTCGCCTTTCAGAGGGCTGCTACCTGCGACGTGAGTGTGTCGATCTGCAAAATGGATATATCAGGATACTGCAATCCAAAGGCAACAAGGATCGGCTTGTACTCCTGGCCGATGATGTCCGTGCGATGTGCAAAACGTATGACGCGTTGATGCAAGAGGTCACTCCCGATCGGGAATGGTTTTTCCCCGGGTGGTATCCGGATCGAGCAATTCGGAGGACTTCCGTTGACAAGAAGTTCGGCGGATTCTGGAACAGGACGCCTTTTGCCGGTACGGTAGACAAGAGACCGACGGTTCAGAGTCTTCGCCATACTTTCGTCGTGAACAAGATGAATGAGTGGATGGAGACGGGCATGGATACCGGTGTCATGATGCCCTATCTCAGTCGCTATCTCGGCCATTCATCGATCGTGGAGACGCAGTATTACTTCCATACCATTGAGCAGGCATTCCCGATCATTCGCCGACACGATGCTATCTCTGACAGCATTATCCCCGAGGTGGTGACCTATGCGGAATAACCATCGATCGGCCCCGCTCTTCTTTTCCATGACTTATGAATTCCTGGAAATCTATTTGTCCAAACAGTGTGGCAGGAGCCCTCACACCGTGGAGTCATACCGGGACGCGTTATCTCTGTTCAGGCGGTACATCCTCCATACCCTTGGCATATCAATCGGAGCCTTTACGTTCGCCGAATGTACGAGGGAGTGCGTACTCGGCTTCATGGACTACCTGACCGAGCTGAAGAGCAAGCCCGGCACACGCAACCAGCGACTTGCCGCTTTGAAGTCATACTTAATGTTTGCCGCGGACAAGGATGTCACACTGCAATCGAGTGAGTTGGAAATCAGAAGGGTACCGCAATGCAGGGTCCCCAAGACCGAGAAGACGGTAATCCCGGAAAATGCAATGGCCGCCATACTTCAACAACCGCCCAATACCAAACTGGGTCTTCGAGACCGAGCTATGATGGTTCTGTTGTACGATAGCGGCGCCAGGCTGGCTGAAATCCTGGGTCTGAACGTCTCTGACGCAGCGATCGCTGGC
The DNA here is from genome assembly GCA_024275435.1 of Alphaproteobacteria bacterium. Lineage (GTDB taxonomy): Bacteria > Pseudomonadota > Alphaproteobacteria > Rhizobiales > Hyphomicrobiaceae > JAJRZC01. Next base: position 758 of record JAJRZC010000420.1, on the reverse strand, counting down.
GACAATCCCTACATCCGGGTAAACGGCAAGGGCAGTAAACAGCGTATTGTACCGATCTCGGCGAAAACAGCAAAGCATCTGGCCCAGTATATTTCCGTGTACCATACAAAAGGACGCCAGGAAACGGATTTGCTCTTTTTCACGGTCATAAAGAATGTTGCCGGAATGATGTCGGAAGGAAACGTGGAGCGATTTGTGAAGGAATATGCGCGCAAAGCACAGTGTTCCTGTCCTTCGGTTCCAGACCACGTGCACCCCCACATGTTCCGCAGAACGCGGGCGACCCAATTGTACCAGAATGGTGTGAGTCTGCCGCTCGTCTCGCGCCTTCTTGGACACGCATCGTTACAAACGACACAATTGTACGCAAAACCAAGTCTCAAAATGCTTCGTGAAGCGATAGAATCCGTAGAAACACTGGAACAGAAAGCGGAAAAGCCAATCTGGGAAGAAGACGAAGCAATGATGGCAAAGCTGAGCGGGCTCAGGTGACCAAATGATTATCCTCAGGATTCAGGCGGCAACCCCACGGTTTACGCCTCCCCAAAAGGATTTAGCAGAATCCTGAGGATTATGATATCCTGAGCATAAAACCCTTAATCCTAATGTTAGGATTAAGGGTTGAGAATGCAATCCGTCCATTCACGGTTGGCCGGCGCAACTGGCTTTTCGCAAATACTCCTAGAGGAGCACATGCAAGTGCCGCTCTGTTCAGTCTCGTGGAAACGGCAAAGGCAAACGGATTACCGCCATATTCC
>JAJRZC010000419.1 GCA_024275435.1 Alphaproteobacteria bacterium | reverse complement strand
TAACCGCCGTCCCTCGCGTATCCGATAAAAGTTCCGACATGTAACCGAGAAGGCCGCGTGTCGGCACATAAAATACCAATCTTTGACGGCCACCTCCCGAAGGTCTCATTTCCAAAAGGTCGCCGCGGCGCTCAGACAGTTTTTTAACAACAGCGCCCGTGTGCTCATCATCAACATCGATGATTACTTCTTCGATCGGTTCTAATATCTGGCCTGTAGTTTCGTCTTTTCGAAAGACAACTTTTGGACGTGATACCGTCAGCTCGAACCCTTCCCGGCGCATGTTTTCGATTAAGACCGCAAGCTGTAGCTCGCCACGACCGGCGACATTAAACGCTTCCTTATCACTCGTTTCAGAAATCTTGATGGCAATATTGCGCTCGGCTTCTTTCAACAAGCGATCTCGAATAACGCGGCTTTGAACCTTGTCGCCATCAAGTCCCGCAAAGGGTCCATCATTGATGCGAAAGGTCATCGACAACGTAGGTGGGTCAACAGGTTGCGCCTCGATAGGCACATTCACAGACGGATCACAAAGCGTATCAGCCACCGTCGCCGTTTTCATCCCGGCAATGGCAACAATATCCCCCGCACTGGCTTCCTCCACCGGTGTGCGCTCCAGCCCACGAAAAGCCAGGACCTTCGTGGCCCGAAACTCCTCGATGAGTTTCCCATCAGCACTCAAAGCCTTCAAAGTTTGATTGGACTTGAGCGTCCCCGCAGAAATGCGACCTGTAAGAATACGTCCAAGAAAAGGATCGGCCTCCAGTGTCGTCGCCAAAACCCGCACAGGTCCTTCCTGCACTGTGGGCGGTGGAACATGAGACAAGATGAGATCAAACATCGGTACAAGATTGTCCTGAGGCCCATCCGGCTCCAGTGCCATCCAACCGCTGCGGCCGGATCCATAAAGTATCGGAAAATCGAGCTGTTCTTCCGTCGCATCAAGGTTCGCGATAAGATCGAACATTTCATTCAAGACGTCCTGGTGACGCTCATCTGCTCGGTCAATCTTGTTAATGACCACAATGGGACGAATGCCCTGTTTCAAAGCTTTTGACAGAACGAATTTGGTTTGTGGTAGCGGACCCTCCGAGGCATCAACCAACACAACGGCACCATCCACCATGTTCAAGATGCGTTCAACTTCGCCGCCGAAGTCAGCATGTCCCGGCGTATCGATAATGTTGATCCGGGTATCTTTCCACACCACAGACGTACATTTGGCCAGAATCGTGATCCCACGTTCGCGCTCAATATCGTTGCTGTCCATGGCCCGCTCAGCAACCATCTGATTCTCTCGAAAAGCACCCGATTGCTTCAACAGCTCATCAACGAGCGTTGTTTTTCCATGGTCGACGTGAGCGATGATCGCGATATTTCGCAAGTTCATTGCGTTTCCATATCTGTTGGATTGTCAAAAAAAGTACCGGCAGAACCAAGCGTGGAAAGAAAAAAGGTTTCTATTCCCCAGTCCGTTGGCCTGAAGCGATGCCTTAGCATTGCTAAAAATCGAATGTTGCGTAGCACAACGCCCGCTAGACCGCCACCCTAACCAGCATCATGGTGCCAAACTCAGGCTCAAATACGAGTTTTAAGGATGCAAAAGCACCACCGGCATTGAAGGTTGCCACATTGCACACTCTTTGCAGGAAAAGCACCAAAGCGCCCTCAAACGCTTCAATTTGAAACACCCTTCAAGGTTTTTATGTACTTATGTTCGAACGTTCAGCCAAAAACAATGTTCAGCGACAATGCAATCCACCTGTCCCTGCCGAATTAACGCTAGATGACGGTCGCATATTAAAGGGCAAGTTTCATATCCCTGGAACTCGTCCTATCTTCGAAGTGCTTAACGGATCCGGCCTCTTTCTCGACTTCGAACAGCATTCAGGTGAGCGCGAGCTAATCGCTAAATCATCAATCCGGGCCATAAAGCTCATCTCGGTTCCCACGGCCAGTAAACTCTCCGCCACCAACCTGGAGCACTGCACCTTCGACCCTCATAAAATCTTAGGTTTGCAAAAAGGTGCTACCAGCCAGCAAATACGAGAAGCCTACCTCAATCTGTCGAAAATCTATCATCCCGATAGATACGCGGGCTCCAGTCTCCCCCAAGAGGTTCTTGAGTACTTAAATACCGTCTCAAGCAGAATAAACACCGCCTTTGAAGCCCTTAAAGAACCAGAGTGCACGAACCAACCGCAACAACGCCCAACCCCAATTCACGCAGATCCGATTTACACATCCAAAAGACCAATCTAGCCATTTGATTGCATCATGATTGAAAGAGAAATTAGAGAAGCAATGACCTCATGAAGATCGCCGACGCCGCATTTCCAACGTGCGCAAACGAAGTGCATTGAGCCGGATAAACCCTTCTGCATCTCGCTGATCATAGGCGCCGCGGTCATCTTCAAATGTCACCAATTCAGGATCGTAAAGTGATTTCGCACTTTTACGCCCCGTCACAATGACATTACCCTTGTAAAGCTTCAAACGCACCTCTCCCTCAACATCACCTTGCGAATGATCAATTGCAGCTTGCAACATCTCCCGCTCCGGTGAGAACCAAAAACCATTGTAAATTAGTTCGGCATAGCGTGGCATCAGCTCGTCCTTGAGATGCATCGCACCACGATCCAGCGTCAAACTTTCCATTGCCCGATGCGCATGCAGCAAGATAGTCCCACCCGGCGTCTCATAAACACCGCGCGACTTCATCCCGACAAACCGGCCCTCAACCATATCTACCCGGCCGATCCCATTGTCACGGCCCAAATCGTTCAAGCGAGACAGCAAAGTCGCTGGGCTAACCGGCTCGCCATTTAGCGACACGGCATCACCACGCTCAAAACCGATGACAACCTCTGTAGGCTTGTCCGGTGCCTCTTGCGGCGAAACAGAACGTTGAAACACAACAGGTGGCGCTTCGACATTCGGGTCTTCTAGAACCTTCCCCTCAGACGAAGAATGCAGCAGGTTTGCATCAACGGAAAACGGAGCCTCACCTTCTTTATCCTTGGCAATGGGAATCTGATGCTTACGCGCGTAATCAATCAGGTCTTCACGACCCTTAAATTCCCACTCGCGCCACGGTGCGATAATCTTGATGGATGGCTCTAAAGCATAGTAGCCAATCTCGAATCGCACCTGATCATTACCCTTCCCAGTCGCACCATGACAAACCGCATCAGCACCCGTTTGTTTCGCAATCTCGATTTGACGCTTGGAAATAAGCGGACGTGCTATGGATGTGCCAAGCAGATAAACGCCCTCATAAATCGCGTTGGCACGAAACATCGGAAACACGTAATCTCGAACAAATTCTTCGCGCAGATCCTCGATAAAAATATTCTCAGGTGCAATGCCCAGCTTTAAGGCCTTTTCGCGAGCCGGCTCTAGCTCCTCACCTTGCCCCAAGTCAGCCGTAAAAGTAACAACCTCACACCCATAAGTCTCTTTCAGCCAAGTGAGAATTATCGAGGTATCAAGCCCGCCCGAATAAGCAAGCACCACTTTCTTGATTTTTTCGCTTCCACTCTTGCTCATAATTTTCAGATCATCTCCGTAAACTTCGCAAACCGCCCATTCTAAAAAAGCAGGTTTTCAAAAGAATCTAGTTTGTTTGGATAAAGCTCTATAGGCAAACAACACATCCCGGCAAGACGTGCTGTTAAAGCCCTTACAACAAATAAAAGCGCAGGAAAAATAACTCCTGTAAGAGCCCCGCAAGAGGGAGGGAGTTAAATAGCAAAGTAAGGGGAGAAAAATTGAAGCGGAACCACCGGCCTCACAGTCCTGCCAACCTTACCAGAACCTCCCAACGCAGTAAGATTCTCAAAATATTGACGGGAAACATCAAGCCCTCTGGTATCTTTTCCATTACCAAACACACGGTGGGCCGCCCCACCGGCTATCGTCATGGCATCCATCACCGCCAAATTAGCTTCCGCCATCGGCCAGGCCACAGATTTTGGAACCCCCGCCGCCATCATCCCGTAGGCCATTGGCCAACAGCCAGGAACCCGCGTCCAATCCATATCCAACCACGCCCCCATCATTGAAGCTGGATTGAAGTAAGCTGGCATTCCAGCCAATGGACCACCTGCTTGAGAAACCGCCGCTCCGAAATGACTAGAGCCTTGTTGTTTAGTCAAAGACGAAGCCATCAGCCAGGGCATGGCATAGAAAGTCCCAAAAGCCCCGAAAATATCATTTGGCGGTTCACTGCTGCTGACAGCAGGTCTGGCGTGAACGAACCGCCTTGATCCCCTACCTTTAAGTCTTTCTCGCCGATAGATAACCTGAGTAGATCTCGCGGATCGAGACCTATTTTTAGACCTAGGTCTTTCTGTTTCAACATTTAAAGCCTCATTCCAGAACCCCAACGCCTGTACGCTCATGATACTTGAAGCAGCCGTTAAAGCGCCAGCGTAGCCAAACATGGCATCGCAGCAGCTTTTATGAAAACGGATCTGCTCATCAGTAAAAAACATCAAGGCTACCTAGAAGAGAAGGAAACGGACATTGATTGGCCTGCATCATGCCTAAACGACAAGATCAAAGGATCCCAGGATCAACGTTAGGTCTCAAATTCATGAACAACAAGACGTAATGGCCATATAATCATTAAAAATGCCATCCCATCTCTCCTCCACTTCTCAAAAAACATGAACCAATTAAATTTGGCCAAAAGGGAAAAGTTATTCAAAAAAGGCTCATTTCCTCAAAATCAAGGATCAACAACCACCAACCCGGGTTGTATGGCTAAATTCAATGTTTTAAGGCTCAAGCTTAATATTATTGTGTAAATAGGCCACAATTGTAGATACGGAAAGAATAGATTTTAAAAAGACAATTTAATATCCCTGGAATATTGAAAGCGATTCAAACATGGTTATTTGGAAGCGAATCAATTTCACAAAGTATCCAGCATGACAACAGCAACAATATCAAAAAGAGGAAGACCTAAAGGTACCGGCCTTGATGACCGGGACCATCTTCATGCTATTGCTGTTTTGATTTATCAATCAAAAGACTTAAAGCCAACAACTGCAATTAAGTCTTTAGGTATTACAAATCCTTCAACAGTTCGTCGACTGCGTGATAAGTTCAATTCTCAAAAAGAAACATTGCTTTCTCAAGTTGAGGGCATGAATTCCAAAAAACAACAGCACCAAAAAGAAAACAATAAATTCTCTGAACTCGATGTTTGTGAATTGGATCAATCTATAAAAGTCCTGCAATCAGTTTCAGAAAAAACAACTCCAGCAAGTGTAATTACGTGCGCATTGAGCAAGAAAAAAGATCATATGATTGTTGGAGAGAACCTGCCAAAGGAAAAGAAGAAAAAGAAAAAGAAATTAAAAAAGACTCATGCTGAAAAAAGAGTGCAGAAAACAGATCATTTATCTCTCAAAAATAAATCCGAAAAAACGAAAATAATTTCCGTTCCAGCAAAACAATCAAGCAATGAAAACGCACCCCATTTCGATGCCCCCATGCATCCCATGAATCTTTTCAATGCTTGGTTTGAGCTTGGAGCACATATTGTTCAAACCACAATCAAAACGCAGCTACAGATCGTCGAGCTAACAGAAAAAGCTACATGGTATCAGGAATCATTGAAACTTCAGACACAGGCTCGCGATGCCTGGCTTTGCTCTATGACACCTCTGATCGAGATTCGACACTCTGGCGACATTGCAACAAATCAATCTTGATACTCTCAAAAGAGCTGAATTATTCAATTTTCAAGTCATGCGTCTAATACATATTGCCTAACTATATTGCCCACTTCTCCCACATAAAAAATAAACGGCCGCTCCCCAAAAGCGGCCGTTTTTTTATACAAAACCTTCCCACGAGTCATATTCAGAGCTTTCTTAAAGCTATCCTTGCCACCTTGTGGTCCAAGGACTTCGTAAGAACAAGATTAGCCCGCGCTCTTGTTGGTATGATATTTTCAAAAAGATTTTTTAGATTGATGGTTTCCCATAATTCGAGGGCCCTATCATCAGCTTCCTCAGGACTCAGTTTCGAAAATTGATGAAAATAAGAATCAGGGTTTTTAAAGGCCGTTTGTCTGAGCCTCTTAAAACGTGTCATATACCACTCTCGGATGTTTCGAACCTCGGCATCAATATAAATCGAGAAATCAATGAAATCCGAAACAAACGGCACCGCCTCACCGTCTTTAGAAAGATGGGGTGGTTGAAGAACATTCAAACCTTCAACAATCAAAATATCCGGATTACAAATCTTCATCGTCTTGTCCGGCAGAATATCATAATGAAAATGAGAATAGACCGGAGCCTCAACAACTTCCCTTCCTGATTTCACATCCGCCAGAAAATTTAAAAATCGGCTCAAATCAAAGCTCTCAGGAAATCCCTTTCTTTGCATGATCCCACGTGCCTCAAGTTCCGCATTGGGCCACAAAAATCCATCAGAAGTGACAAGATCCACACGCGGATGGTCTGGCCAGCGCGCAAGCAAAGCCTGCAACACGCGCGCCGTTGTACTTTTCCCCACTGCAACAGACCCAGCAACGCCAATGATAAAAGGCATTTTACTATCGCTGGGGCCAAGAAATTTGGTCGTAACGGAATGTAATTCCTGTGCTGCCGCCACGTAGAGATTTAAAAGCCTGGAAAGGGGAAGATAAACCTGCTCCACCTCTTCGACGGAGATTTCTTCAATGACACCCGACAATTGTTCAAGATCAGCCGCTTCCAGCGTCATCGGTGTATCAGCACGAAGTGGGGCCCACTCCTGCCTATCAAATACGCGATAGGGAGAAAATCTCAGGTTCGATCGATAGGGCATTAGAAAAGTATATGAACCTCCTGGATCAACACAATATCTGACACTAACTAACTGTGCTAACCAACTATAATAGCTCACTTATCTGAGCGTGAAGCTTTTTCTTCCAACCCAGAGGTTCCAACCCTTTTTTCGAGTATCTCAAGCACATGCTCAAAGGGCACATTTCGGCTCTCCAGTAGAACCAGCAGATGATAAAGAAGATCCGCTGCTTCGTTCGCCAGCTCCCTTTCGCCCTGACAAACTCCAGCAATAACTGTCTCAACAGCTTCTTCACCGAGCTTCTTGGCGCACTTCTCGAAACCCGCATCAAGCAATTGCTTTGTATAAGATGTATCTGCCTGCGCCAGGCGCCTCGCCTTAATGGTCGCACTCAGCTGTTGCAAGACTTCATGACTCATATTTTTTCAATCTCTAGCCCATTCCGCAGGCCAAATACAAAGCACGCCCCAGCGAAACAACACAACCACTTAGTGTTGATATCACAAGTGATCGTAAACGTTATTTTCTAGAAGGCATGAAATCCACTGGGATAGGTACCATGAATACTGAATCAAACACCCTGCTCTACCTAGCAAACCACAATGCGTGAAAGGGCCCAAAAAACACAGATTCCCCGGAAAAAAGTAAGGCCAAAAACCCTACATATTTCCTCCGCCATGAAGCATGGAACGGATATAATCCAACTGATCGAAGTTGCCGAACTTGATAATCAGGTTTCCACTTTCACCGGATCCACGTTTGATTTCCACTTTAAGACCCAGAGCATCTGTCAGCTCTTTTTCAAACGCCTTGGTATCAGCATCCTTTTCGCGCACAGGCCGCGATCCACCGGTTTTGCCTCCCAGCCCGCCACCCGATTGCACAAGCGCCTCAACTTCACGAACATTCAGATCATTAGCGATAATTCGCTCCGCCAAAGTCTCCGCATCCGTTCGCCCGATAAGTGCACGCGCATGCCCGGCAGTCAGACGGCCCATCTGCACAAGAGCCTGCACACTATCCGGCAATCGCAACAATCTAAGGGTATTAGCCACGTGAGATCGGCTTTTTCCAATAATCTCCGAAACCTTCTCTTGGCTGTAGTTGAATCGCTCAACCAGTTCGCGATAGCCAAAAGCTTCCTCAATGGAGTTTAAATCGGAGCGCTGGACGTTTTCGATAATAGCAAATTCGAGCACCTCTTGATCATTCAGATTGCGAACAATCACCGGAAGATCATGAACCCCAGCCATTTGCGCCGCACGCCAGCGACGCTCTCCAGCCACAATCTCAAATCTATCAGCCGCCATAGGATCAGGTCGCACGAGAATCGGTTGAACCAACCCTTTCGATCGTATCGAATCGGCAAGTTCAGCAAGCTCTTCTTCGCGAAAATCCTTGCGTGGGTTCAATGAACTGCCCTGAAGCAAATCAAGTGGAACCATGCGATGCTCGCCATGCACCTCATCCATCACAGCCTTCGCAGATCCTGCTTCCGACTGAGCGGACTCTCCAGGCACACTGCCGTCAATAGATTGCACTTTGTTGGCAGGCTCGCCAATCAAAGACGCCAAACCTCGGCCAAGCCGGCTTTTTTGCAATGGTGCAGCCATAAGACGGCATTCCTTCTTTGTCGTTAGAGCTCACACAGCTCTCAAATCTAAAACAGATGACCCACCAACAAAAATAAGCGTGGGTTTGCTGACTTACGCCGCTTTAATCTGACGTTCTCGCTCAATAATCTCCGTCGCCAAACGGATATAGGCCTGACTTCCCGAGCAGTCATAATCATATAAAAGCAAAGGCTTACCGTGCGAGGGCGCCTCCGCAACGCGCGTATTGCGAGGAATCATAGTGTCATAAACTTTGGACCCGAACGTCGCGCGAACACTTTGCGCCACTTCCTTGGAAAGGGAAGTTCTTGAATCGTGCATAGTCAAAACAACACCTTGAATTTCGAGCGAAGGATTAAGCGAACCCCGGATCTGTTCAATAGATTCCTTCAGCTGCGAAATTCCTTCCAAAGCAAAATATTCACACTGGACCGGCACCAAAACCGCATGCGCGGCTGTCATCGCATTCAGCGTCATGATATTTAGCGAGGGAGGGCAATCGATAAGAACATAACTAAATCCTTTGTCAGGCGGTCCCTTGCGGCAAGCTTCAATTAACGTGACAATTGCCGAACGCAAACGATAAGGACGGTCCGCCTCATTCATCAGGTCATTTTCCAGTCCCACCAGATCAGAATTCGCCGGCACAACCGAAAGACCAGGAATTGCAGTAGCTTGGGCACAATCCATAAGGTCTTTTTCGCCAATCATCACATCATAGGTTGTGAGGCCACGCGCATTCATTTCTATGCCCAACCCAGTAGACGCGTTCCCTTGAGGATCAAAATCAATCACCAGGACGCGCTCGCCCACCGCAGCAAGTGCAGTAGACAGGTTGATCGCGGTGGTGGTTTTTCCCACTCCGCCCTTTTGGTTGGCTATCGTAAGCACCCGAGGCGTTATGCCTCCACCAGTTGTGCCGCTCACCACATCACCTCTTTGATTTGGCCTTGGTTTCTACATTTTCGACAACAACAATTCTGCCCTCCGGATCGGTTACACTCGGTACCAACCGGAAATCAAAACGCCACTCACTTTTCGCAAAAGCAACTTCATCACCAACACCGCGCCCCTTGAGAAAAAGTCCAAGGCCACCTTTGGCAAACAGGTCCGCTGACAAACCTATGAGTCTGCTCATCGGGGCAAGCGCACGCGCAGTAATAATATCAACCGAACTGATTCTATCGTGAGTCGAGGATAATTCGATTCGTTCAACAATGATGTCCACAGTAACGCCAGTCTGGCGAGCCACTTCTCGCATAAAAGCGGCTTTTCGTTGATCACTCTCGATCAAAACATGTGCCACCTGGTCCGATTCAAGCCCTCGACCAGCCCGCAGTATCGCCAAAACAAGGCCTGGAAAGCCTGCTCCCGAGCCCAAATCAACCCAATTTCGTGCATCTTCCGGAGCCAAACTCAAAACCTGAGCGCTGTCGGCAAAATGACGATGCCATACATTATCAAGCGACCCCGGAGAAACCAGATTTATCGTCCCTTGCCACTTTTTTAGTATAGATTCAAAGACTACAAGTCTTTCGAGCGTTTCACGTGAAACTTTGAAGTATTCCTGAAATGGTTCTTTATTTTTTATTTCAGGCGAAAGGTGGTCTGTGCTCATTTTACAAGTTTTTTTACGGAATACTTCTTTAAGTTAGCAGCGATCAACATCAATGCCGCCGGCGTAATCCCGGAAATGCGACCGGCCTGAGCCAAAGTCATCGGCCGGTGAACCATCAGTTTCTCACGAACCTCGCTAGAAAGACCTGAAATCACACTATAGTCGAACTCCCCGGGAATCCTTACATTTTCATCACGCCTCAACGCAGCTACATCCTCTTCCTGCCGCTTGACGTAAGAAGCATAGCGCGCATCCACACTCAATTGCGCCGCCACCTTGCGCTCCAGCAAACCCACCTCAGGCCATATGCGCGAAAGACGCTCAAGCGTCACCTCTTTCATGGCCAGCAGTTCAAAAGCCGAGCGCCGCCGACCATCCTTGTTGATCGTCAACCCAAACCGCTCCGCTTCAGATGGCGTCACCGTCAACTTTTCCAAAAGAGCACGTCCCTCACGAAGACTTTTTTCCTTGGCAATAAATACCGTCTCCCGCTTCGCGCCAACGCACCCC
>JAJRZC010000418.1 GCA_024275435.1 Alphaproteobacteria bacterium | reverse complement strand
CGTCCGGGTGAAAGTGAACAAAGAAAGTCATTACACCCCATTAGGAGAGACTATTTATGTCGCATGTCCCGCATGAGCTTGTTGCTGAGTTCCCTGACCTGAAAGAACGTATTCACCATCTGAAAACATCGGACACTCATTTTGAACGTTTGTTTGAAGAATATCACGAGGTGAACAGGGAGATACATCGGGCAGAGGCGGCGGGCCTTAACATCACAGATGAACACTATGAGGATCTGAAAAAGAAACGCATGGTCCTTAAGGACGAGCTGTATGCGATGCTGACGGCCTGATTAGGGAGCTTTAATTTGGTGCTTTGACTAATGGCATCCGCGTTATGGCGTGAGCGGGGCCAGCCGAGTGACATGTCCCATCTTTCTACCCTTTCGGGTCTCGGGTTTACCGTAGATATGGACGCAGCAATTGGGTTCGCTTGCAAGCTCGCGCCAGGCGTCGACATCTTGACCGATGAGGTTGGTCATTTTTGCGTCGCTATGGCGATGAGTTGAACCCAAGGGCCATCCGGCGACGGCGCGGATGTGGTTTTCAAACTGAGAAAAAGCGCAGGCGTCCAACGTCCAGTGACCAGAGTTATGGACGCGGGGTGCGATTTCATTAACCATCAGTGTTTCAACGTTACCCTCTCCCAGATAGAACATTTCAACCGCCAGAACGCCCACATAGTCCAAGGCCTCGGCAATGGTTCGGGCAATTTCGAAACCGTGTTGTTGCACCGCTTTGGGCAACTTTGAAGGAACGATCGACGTGTCGAGAATGCCATTTCGGTGCATGTTGAGCGGGCAGTCGTAGGTGGATACCTGACCATCCAAACCCCGGACAATTAAAACCGAGACCTCGAACAAGAAATCAATACGCTGTTCGAGAACGCACGGTGCATTTTCGACGTCTTCCAATATGGCTTTGGCTTTTTGCTCATCTACAGCCTGGTCTATGGGGACCTGTCCTTTGCCATCATAGCCCAGTCTTGCGGTTTTCAAGATCGCTGGAAGCGTGAGCGTATTTTGTCCTTCGAGCAATTCCGAGGGGTTTTCGACGGTCGTATATGGAGCAACGGGCAAGCCCAATGAGCGAATAAATTGCTTTTCAGTCTGCCGGTCCTGGGCAACTTCCAAGGCCTTCACGCTTGGGCGTACCGGCGTAAAGTTTTGTGCTTCAAGGGCGGCCTTAACGGGGACGTTTTCAAATTCATAAGTGACAACATCAACGGCCTTGGCGAAAGTTGCGATGCTTTCGAGATCTTCGTAATGGGCAATGGTGCTTGTGTTCGTGACCTGGCAGGCTGGACCAAATACGTCGGAGTAAACATGTGTCTTGAAGCCGAGTTGCGCTGCGGCCGTTGCCAGCATGCGTCCAAGCTGCCCACCGCCCAAGATCCCGATACAAGCTCGCGGTGGAAGTGCACTCATTCCTTGTGTTCCTCAATCATCGCCGGGCACAATTGTTGTGCTCCTATTTCTCATCCGGTGCCTGAGCGACCCGAGCTGTTTGTCGCTCACGATACGCCTTCAAGGCGCGTGCGACTTCCGGTTCATATAGCGCGATGATCTGAGCTGCAAGCAAAGCCGCATTCTTGGCTCCCGCATCGCCAATGGCCAATGTGCCCACCGGGACACCAGCGGGCATTTGAACGATGGATAAGAGGCTGTCTTTACCCGACAGGCTTTCGGTTTTAATGGGTACACCCAAGACAGGCAGAAGAGTCATGGAAGCGGTCATGCCCGGCAGATGAGCTGCACCGCCTGCACCTGCGATAATGACTTTCAACCCTCGCGAGGCTGCGGATTTGGCGTAGTCATACAGCCGTTGCGGGGTGCGATGGGCGGAAACGATTTTGGCCTCAAAGGGAAGCTGCAGCTCTTCGAGAATCGAGGCGGCCAACTTCATTGTTGGCCAGTCTGATTGACTGCCCATGATCAGGCCGATTTTTGGAGGGGCGCTCATGCCGGTCTTGCCTACCATTCAAATCTATTATGAAAGCACGGCTTAGGTTCGCCGTAACTCCCTCTCCTTACGTAGCTGTGGTACGTATTTGTTCAAATAGAACTTGCACGGGCAAACCTGTCAGCGCTCCGAATCCACCAGTGACTATTGTCATACTTTGAACGAACGGAGAATTGATGGACGCATGACCCGAGAAAACGGGGGTTTTAAAGGAGTGGTGTCATGGTTGCAAGGGCGAATACGCTCTTAGTTAGCGTTCGCGCCATCCGGCGGCTGTTGGCGGCAGGATCATTTATGCGATGATATCAGGGGTGAGCAGATCCTCAATGGCCTCGACCCGGTCTCTCAAAGCCAGCTTTTGCTTCTTTAATCGACGGATTTGGAGTTGATCCATGGTACCAGAAGCCTCGGCAGCCACAATTTGTTCATCGAGTTCACGATGACTGCGACGAACCTGGACCAGCTCGTCGCGTAGTGCTTGTTCCTTCTCCTGCTGCATCTTTATTTAGCCAAATTTCTAGAATTGTTTTTCCCACTCGCCCGCTCTTATTGTCCTGTTTGCTTAATTTCGCAAGGTAGCCTGACTATATTCTGGTGTCTGCGACTGTGAAAATATCAATAATAAGCGTCTGTATTTGATGCAATTTGTACTCCCCATTGTCAAAACTCCATTAGCTCCATCAACAGGAGCCAAGAAGTGATTCATGGACAATTGTCCGATCATCTGGCAGAATATATATGTCTTCAATCTTACAGGAGGACTGCGATGTCTGCAGAAAGTCATCTAGAAGAACTCGCACAAAAGCATAAGCTCCTTGATCGAAAAATTGACATGGAGGCTGCACGGCCCGGCTCACGCGACGAAGAGATCCGACGGCTTAAGCAGGAAAAACTACAACTCAAAGATGAAATTGAACGGTTACGAGCGGCCACGCGACATTAATTCCCTGTCGCTTACAGAGCTATAGAGCGTTTCGGACCATAACGCTTAAATAAAATTGGATTCTGGTATTTTACCGGGTGGCAGGAAATTATTGCCGCCCGGTTGCTGTATTTAGAGCAGAACTTCTTTCTTCCCCGGTTGTTTTTTGGTTTTTTTATCGCTCTTGAAAATCGTGAAATCCGTTACATTCAGGAATGAAATTGTGCTGCGTGCTTTCGTGGCACTTGCCTTCCCCTTTGGTTGCGTAAAATCTTCATGAGAAGCTGGATTCGATTCGTGCCACATACGATTGGATCGGGCTCATTTTGTGGGCGTTCTGACTTAGAACGTCTCTTTAGCCCATCATTCAAATCATGGACGATCCATGGCTGCGCCGAACCCCGAACGCCAACGTGCCTCACGTGAGAAGTTGAAAGACTTACTCGCTTATCCGGCGTCGGTATTTGTCATTCATTACGCTTGCCAGAGCTTCAACCAGGGCCAGAAACTTGGTTCTCCGCGCGTCACCGCAATTGCCGTGCGCAATGTTGCCAGTTCGGAAACGACCGTGTTCTCGATCAATCGCGAATCGGAGCTTGCCCGATTGGGGCCGGTTCATATTCTTTCGCGTCTTGACCAGCTGGAATACGCACTTTTGCAAAAGTTTTTCCAGTTTATCGAGCTTAATCGCAACAATCGATTTGTTCACTGGAACATGCGTGATGCTACTTTTGGGTTTGCTGCCATAGAACACCGGTTTCGTGTTCTGGGAGGGACGCCTGTTCGTCTGGGCGAGACCAATAAATTTGATCTCGCGCGGGGGCTCACGGATATCTACGGTTCACGCTACGTCCAACCGCCCTATATCAAAAGCTTGGCGCGGAAGAACAACCTGTCACTGGCGGGCTTTCTTGATGGACCATCGGAAGCAGAAGCGTTTGAGATGGGTTTTTATGACCAGGTCCAGCGGTCGGTTCTTGCCAAAGTGCGTATCCTGTTTGATGTTTTCCATCTGGCTCATGACCGTACCTTGAAAACAGATGCCAACTGGTGGACCTTGAACCGGGGGCGTGCTCGGGAAGCGTGGGAAATGCTTGAACATAATCCCGTCTATGCCTTCGGTGCAATTCTTGTGACCGCTTTTGGAATAGGGCTCAAAGTCCTAGAGTACACAGGGATCTAGATATCAACATTCAAATTGAATTCGTATACTAGTTATTGGTGTCGGAAGGGGCGTCTTGGTCCTTGGCCTGCTCAAAGCCTTTGCCGCGGGTACGCAATTGCGAGGCTATCTTATCAAGACGATGCCGGCTGCGCTCCAATATTGCGTGATCAAGGGTTCCGTCATCATAGGCTTTCAGCAAGGCATAATAGACCGGTACAAGGGCACTGGGATCGAAGGTAAACAAAAGAATATCGGCTCCAGCGTTGAGCGAATCAATTGCCGCTTTTGCCATGCCGCCTTTGCGCTTTTT
>JAJRZC010000417.1 GCA_024275435.1 Alphaproteobacteria bacterium | reverse complement strand
GCCTTGATGTCCAGTTCAGGGTTCTTGACGCTCTTCTCAAAGGTGATGCCGGCAAGGGCTAAGAAGAAACCAAAGTGATCAGGAAAATCCTTATATCCACAAGCAATGGTTTCGCCGGATGCCAGGTTTTCGGCTTCCAGATCAATACCATCGGTTGCCAGGATGAACTTGGCTTTTGCCTTGCTTGTTGTGGGGCTGTCTTTGAGGCTGCTCAAGGTGCGGGTTACGTCGCCTTCCCCGCAAACAGCCATATGAATATTGCTGCGTTGTAGAACGCCGCCTTCAATGTCCGATGAATTGGATGAACCGCTTTTAAGACGTTTGATCGTTGTGGCCTTGTTTCCAAAGGCCTCTAAAAACGCAAATGGAAAGTTCTTCGGGTCAAATGGTTGATCCGCTAATCGGGATATGGCTTCTTCAATCTCAACAGCGTTCAACTATTTACTCTCCCGAAATCGCACGTCATGGATATGTTCCCGATAATGGAGATCATTTAACTATTCTCCTTGTCGTCTTTTCCTCGCGTTTTGGCGTAGAATTATTATCAATATACTCACGCATATATTCTCGAAGGACTTGCGCGGCGGGCTTGTCCTGTTTCCGGCATATGTCCAGAAACTGCTCACGCAGTTTTCGTTGAACGCGAATTCTCAGGCCTACATCTTTCATGAAATCGAGTGTAACCAACGGATACACTTTTGGATAGAGTAAATTCCAAACAGCATGCTTCTTGTTAACCGCCTGCTTTGATCGGTAACACCGACCATTTGCAATCGGATGGAAATGGATGGACAATTGGATGGGTTTATGAGATATTCAATTGGATGGAAACGGATGGGTAAATGGATGACACACTGAACATAAGCACGCTTGAGATTACCAACGAGATTCTGGCGCTGATAGCCACCCTGGATGAATTCAAGGGCGCGTGGCAAGCAATCGGGCGGATTGCGCCTGAGCGGCTGTCAAGCCTGCGCCATGTGGCAACCATTGAAAGTATCGGCTCATCGACACGGATTGAGGGTGCCAAACTCACAGACCGGCAGGTCGAGCGGCTGTTATCCAACCTTGAAATCAAATCCTTTGATACGCGCGACGAGCAGGAAGTCGCCGGATATGCGGCGACGATGGAACTGGTATTTACCAGCCATCAAGACATCAAGCTAACAGAAAACCACATCATGCAGCTTCATCGCGATTTGCTGCAATATTCGAGCAAAGATGCGCGCCATCGCGGCGCTTACAAAACGCTGTCCAACAATGTCGAGGCCTTTGGGCCGGACGGGGAAAGCCTTGGTGTTGTCTTTGAAACAGCAACGCCGTTCGATACGCCGCGCCTTATGGAAGAACTTATCGGCTGGACACAAGATACGCTAGCTGAGGGGGAGCTTCATCCCCTGCTTGTCATTGCCGTGTTCGTGGTGGTCATTTTGGAAATCCACCCATTTCAGGACGGCAATGGCCGCCTTTCGCGTATTTTGACAACACTGCTCTTGCTGCGCGCCGGGTACGCTTATGTGCCTTACAGTTCGCTGGAAAGCGTGATCGAACAAAGCAAGGAAGGCTATTATCTGGCTCTTCGCCAAACCCAGGGAACGATCCGAAAAGGCAAACCGGACTGGCAGCCATGGGTGGT
>JAJRZC010000416.1 GCA_024275435.1 Alphaproteobacteria bacterium | reverse complement strand
ACCGAACATGGGCACGATCATCAAATCAAAAGGCGGAACATGGCGACCCCAAGTCCGACGCAAGGATAAATATGCCTCAAGCACCTTCCCTGTCAAATAATTCACGGATGAATAGATTATTGAAACAGAGCGTTTGATTGATCTCGGTGGTGAACCTTCTCGTATTAACAGCGGCGAAGTCAAAACCATCGGTGATCTCATCGATTTACACATAACAGACTTGCAAGAGGTGCGAAAACCGCTGCGGCGTTCGAAACGGGCAGTTTTGAATGCCCTGAAAGCTGAACTGGGTTCTGTCCGCATCATCCGTCTCGATCGCGCCATTCTCATCAAATTCGGCAAGAAACGAGCCCGGCAAGGCGCTGGTCCAGTTACTTTGTCCGTCGATTTATCATATCTGCGAACAATCCTCACCCACGCTGCCGCCATCCATGGCATCACTGTCGACACAGAAGCCGTCAGACTGGCCAGAACCGCCCTCACCCGCCTGGCCTTGTTGGACGCTCCAAAGAACGCGACAGACGCCCCACAGCAGACGAAATTGAAACACTGCTCGCTTACTTTGATAACCGCCCGACAATCATCCCCATGGCAAGGATCATCAAATTCGCCATCGTAACCGCCATGCGACAGGAAGAGATTTGTAAATTCGAATGGACTGATGTCGACTTCGCCAAACGCGTCGTAACCATCCGCGACAGAAAAGACCCAAGAAACAATATCGGTAACCACCAAAAAGTGCCACTGTTGAATCTTGCCGGTTTCGATGCATGGCAATTACTCCTCGAACAAAAAATCCTGACCGGCGGCAAAGGCCGCTGCTTTCCCTACAACTCAAAGTCAATTGGTGCCGCCTTCCGCCGTGGCCGCAACGCTATCAACGCCGATGATCTGCGTTTTCACGACCTACGTCACGAAGCCACCAGCCGCCTTTTCGAAGCTGGCTTACCCATAGAACGGGTTGCCTTGGTTACCGGCCACAAAGACTGGAAAATGCTCCGCCGCTACACAAACCTCAAACCAGAAGACTTGCACAAACTGCAACAGAACCCCCAACCCGATGAGGAAACAATAATCCGTAATTTGGCCGGGATGTGAATTTGGATACCGTAGATAATTTTCTACTCCGTCAAACTTCCGTCAACCTGACTATGTAAACGCATAACAGCCAAACCAAACAATTTGTTTTGCCCGGAGCCACCTTCGCACCTCCCCGCGGCTGGTGAAGGTGGGTAAGGGAAAAACAAAGGACTTTGCCTGGTGAACCTGACTAAAAAGATCAAGTAATTACAACAACGTCATAATCCCCCGGCACCATCTCTTTTATCTTGCTTTCCACACTACACGACACAATTGCTGAGAGACCGGAGAATCATGTTTAATGAGCGATTCTGCCTACCAAAACAGGATCACTCCATGTCAGCAAAACTCACCGATACTCTCATTTTCACATTATCGTCTCACCTTGATCTGGGCAAGACGCGGTTGCAGACATTGGCTTGTCTGATTGTCGGCCTTGTCAATGCACGCACCATAAATCTCACCCACATCGCCAGCCAGTTTTCCGGTACAGCGCAGGTAAGTTCCAGCTACCGGCGATTGCAGCGGTTTTTCCAGTATGTGTGCCTTGACGGGGATTGGCTGGCGCTGGTGGTGATCAGGCTTTTGAATATCAGACCACCATGGGTTTTATGTCTGGACCGCACCAACTGGAAGGTCGGACACCGGGATGTCAACATCCTCATGCTGGCCGTGGTGACAAAGCGTGCGCGCATCCCCTTGATGTGGCGCGTGTTGGACAAGGATGGCATCTCCAATACAAGCGAGCGCATTGATTTGTTGCGCCGTTACCTTGATCTTTTTGGCTCCCGCTCGATTGCGTGGTTTCTT
>JAJRZC010000415.1 GCA_024275435.1 Alphaproteobacteria bacterium | reverse complement strand
CGGATGTCACGCGGGTTTCGCGGCATCTGGGATCGTCTCACTGGCAAATATGCCAACATCCGAAAACAAAATGAGTTGGAAGCATACAACGGCCTGAAACGCGACCAAGCGCAACGGCAGGACTTGATTGAGGCACAGTTAGGCGAACGCAGTATTCTCCAAAAAGAATTTCGCCATTCACATCAAGCTCACTCCAAAGCCTTGATGCGGCTTCACAGGGATGTAGCTCATTATATGCGCATGAACGTACCAGCAATAGAAAACGATCAAGATGCAGAGAAAATTGAACGGAAACGGCAAGAGCGTGAACGTCGCCGCAAACAGAAGATAAAGAAAGGACCAGATTTGAGCCTTTAGGCACCATGTGATCGAACCCGTCAATAAAATTCCCGTTCGGGAACATTATAGTTTATTCGCTCATTAAAGCAGTGTTTATTACCGATCGGGAACATTTGGTTGGCATTTTCGAAAAAACATGCTATTATTCCCGTACGGGAATGTTAGGAAAATGACGATGACATACACAACCAAGCAGATTGGCACACTTGTACGAACAACGAGAAAAGCAATTGGCGCAACACAAAAGGATTTGGCTCTAACCTCCGGCACAGGTCTGCGCTTTATCATCGATCTTGAAAAAGGCAAGCCGACATGCCAATTCGGCAAAGTTCTAACGGTCCTTCACACCTTAGGAATTTCGATCAGTTTTACGCCACCAGTAACAAGTGAGGGTGATCAATGACAAAAACTCTTGATGTCTATCTGCACCGCGATCTCGTCGGCCATCTCATGCAAGACGATCATGGACTGATGATATTTTCCTACGTTGAAAGTTGGCTGGAAAAGCCAAACGCTACGCCTCTTTCACACTCGCTTCCTCTTCGTGAAGAGCCATTCGAAGGCAAAGAATGCAAAGGATTTTTCGGTGGTATTTTGCCTGAAGAAGAAAAACGTACACTGATTGCCAAAAATCTTGGAATCAGTGCGCGTAATGATTACGCAATGCTGGAACATATCGGCGGGGAATGCGCAGGCGCAGTCACATTTATTCCCGCAGGCCAGACATTACCGGATCGCGATTATCGATACCGCCAGCTCAGCGATGAGGCGTTGGCGGAAATCCTGAGGGAACTGCCTCGCCGCCCTCTTATGGCTGGCGCAGAAGATGTTCGCCTCTCCCTTGCCGGTGCGCAAGATAAAATCGCCGTTCATGTGTCAGGGGATAATATTTCCCTTCCATTGGGCAGCGCGCTAAGCACACACATATTAAAACCCGCGATTGAGCGTTTTGAGGGTGTGGTATTCAATGAAGCCGTTTGCATGAAAGCGGCTTCCGCCGCCGGTTTACCCACTGCTGAAGTTGAATTCCGGCAGGTAGAGGGAATCGATTATCTTCTGGTGGAGCGATATGACCGTCAGAAGCGCATGGCTCCGGGTGGACCTGCATTTTATGAACGACTGCATCAGGAGGATTTTTGCCAGGCTCTGGGTATTGCTTCGGAGATAAAATATCAAAGCGAGGGCGGTCCTTCACTCAAACAATGTTTTGCTCTTTTGCGTGATGTATCCAGAGTTCCGATTGTTGATTTGCAGCGCTTACTGGATGCGGTGATCTTCAATGTTTTGATAGGTAACCATGATGCGCATAGCAAGAATTTCTCTTTCACCTGTGGGGAAGGCTCTTTGATCACCGGAAACGACATTCGACTTGCGCCGCTCTACGACCTTGTCAGCACGGTCTATTATCCAGAATTAACCCCCAAAATGGCAATGAAGATTGGCGGCGAATCCAAGTCCGAAAAGCTGCGACCGCGCAATTTCGAGAAATTGGCTATTGAAGCTAATTTGGCAAAGCCGATGGTCATACAGCGTGTCCCGGAATTGGCGCGTACTGTTCTTGAAACAATTGATGGAATTGACATTGTTCATCCGGTTGGACGTGATGTCATCACTTTAATTAAAGAGCGCTGTGAAAGATTTATCCGTCTTTTCGAATAATCATAGATTGCCCGCTTAACGGCTGGCACAATCGGATGATGAATCCGGTACACTCGATTGAGTTTCAGTCCATTCCATCTATCGCTGAATTCACCATTTCAATCCGTCTTTAATTAATACGATATTTCCTTTTAGTTTTTGAGCGCCGTGCATAGGCGCTTTTTTCTTGTGTCTGATTTTCAGTCATTTCCGGGGACGTCTTTCGTCCGCCGCCGAGAACCTTTCCTTGGGCAATGGTCTGTCGGGGTGCCGAAAAGGTTCCGGTCGTCGGAGCCTCAAGACGAAAGGAAATGACCATGAAACTCATCACAAGATTTGAACTGGCTTCACGCAGCATAAATGAACTGAAAGGACTCTACCGAAAAATTTTCAACGAGCTTGTACAAAGCAAATCTGATAGCAACGAACGCCGTAGCTGTCTGGCTTCACTTGAAAATATTCAAGCCGAAATCAATGGTAAGCGTCTGGTCTGCCCGCCCTGCCGTTCATCGCTGATGAGAGATAGTGTCCACTTGCGATAATGGACACTATAGGGGTTTGAGTTGGCGAAGCGGCGCAAGCGCAGGGTTTGGAGCGATGACGAGAAGCGGATGATCTGCGCGCAGACGCGGGTTCGG
>JAJRZC010000414.1 GCA_024275435.1 Alphaproteobacteria bacterium | reverse complement strand
CGTCCCAATCAGATGGGAGCCTGGGAGTTGGGCGCGCTACCCAGTCATCTGCCCGGTTGGAAATGCGTCTCAGACATCACCGCCCGCACATCTTTTGAGCAGGCATGGGGCACGAGCCTGCCAATCAATCCCGGCGCCGACTTCGCTCACATGCTGGAGCAACTAGATGCCGGTGAAATGGATGTGCTTTTAGTGGCCGGCTGTGATCCACTGCACGCCTATCCTGATGGCGCTCTGGTGCAGCGCGCACTCTCAAGGGCCAATCTTCTGGTGGTTCAAGACAGCTTCATGACCGATACGGCCAAAATGGCCGATGTCGTTCTCCCGGCCGCAACATTCGCCGAGGAACAAGGGACCTTCACCAACAACGAAGGTAAGGTGCAAAAGCTACGACCCATCCGCAGACCGGCCTTTGACTCTGTGGAGAATGTAGAAATCTTTCACCTCATCGCCCAGGCGCTGGGTGGCGACCTTGGTAACCATTCTACCGAAGCCGTCTTTGCGGAAATCACAACACTGGTACCGTCTTTCCAGTTACTCACCACAGAAAATCTCAACAACGAAGGATTTTACACCCGGCTTCTTCATGATGAGGTCAATGGTATGTCCATCAATCCCGCAATAACCGCGCCGCGCATATCGACCGGTCTGTCCATGGTCACAGGCGATAACATGTTTCACTCCGGATACTTGTCGCACAATTCACAGATCCTGGAAGAGCTGTCTTCCCAAGTCTACGTTGAGATGAACCCCCTAGACATAGCCGGGATGGATCTCGAAGACGGAGCAAGCGTCATTGTCAGGTCCAACCACGGCGAGATAAAAGCGCAGTTGAAACTCAACAAACGTTTTCAGCCTGGCATTGTATTCGTTCCTGAGAATTTCAAAGATGCACACTTGAATAAAATACTGAAACAAGGGGAGTACCCTTGCCCGGTGGAGATTCTCCGTGCGCAATAAAGGATCTGTGGTTTTTCCTCTACGCAAGACAGAATTGTTAAAGCCGCCAAGGTCCAAATTCGTACATCATCAAATGAAGGGAGAAAACATGGTCAGCGATGCTTTCATAGCAACCGTAGAAAGTGAATTGGGACAAAACTGGAGCAAGGCGGATAAAAAAACACTTTGTTCGGCCATATTGCGCGCCGCTATTTTACACTTGCCTGAAGACATTCATCGCTCGCCTCTTGAGGATAAAAAAGCAAAGCAGAATTTTGATGCGATGATTGGTGCCATTATTCTCGGCAAAGCCCCCCTTCATGGCTAAGCTGTCGACTTGTAGCCGTTGAGAAATTATCGACAAAGAATTTCATCGAGCCGCTGCTTGTAGGTAAATACAAAGCTGGTGGAAGGCTCTGCTGTGTCGGAATATGCTGTATGAAAATCTTCTTCAAGCAAAACAACAAGCAGCAGGAAACTTCAACTCACAGAGGAAAACGACTAAAGGGGTTTATTCAATGACGGTTGCTGACATCCTGGCGACGAAAGGTTACACTGTTCAAACGGTACGTCGCAGCGATACAATTGCTACGCTGTCAAAGCGTCTGCGAGACGCCCGAGTGGGTGTAATGATTGTGAGTGACAATGGAGAATCATTAGATGGAATCATCTCCGAACGCGATATCGCTTATGCCTTTGCTGAGCGTCGCGGAGCATTGAACCTCGTGAAAGTTTCAGCTCTGATGACAAAAGACGTGATAACCTGTACACCCCAAACGTCAGCTCGAGAGGCAGCGCTCTTGATGACGGAAAGGCATGTCCGCCATTTAGCAGTTGTTGAACGTGGAAAGGTTGTCGGAATAATTAGCATGCGCGATGTTCTCGGCCTTCAACTTGGCGTTCTGATTGAGCGAACCAACACACTGAAGAAACTTTCTGCCAAAGACTGGACAGCCCAGCATGGCAAGATAGATTAGAGGTCTTGATTCCAGCGTGTCCCGTTTTCCTTTGATATTGTTCTAAATATGGGCGTTTCGAGAAATAAGATGGCTCAGGCCCGCCCGACATTAGCAGAACGTCTTCGCGATCAAATCGCCAAAGAAGGTCCCATAACCGTTGAGGCTTATATGCAGGCTTGCATGGCTGACCCCCAACAAGGTTATTATCGGACCCGCAACCCATTGGGAGCCGAAGGTGATTTCGTCACCGCCCCAGAAATAAGCCAGATCTTTGGCGAACTGCTTGGGCTTTGGTCAGCTGAAGTCTGGAACAACATGGGTGCTCCAGATTCATTTCATCTTGTCGAGATGGGCCCGGGCCGCGGTACACTTATGGCGGACGCACTAAGGGCTCTAGCACAGGTAGCCCCAGGATGCCTGGATGCGGCGGAAATACAATTTGTTGAAACCAGTTCCCCGCTTCGTGCCCAACAAAAGAGTGCATGCCAACATGTCACTTGCCCCATCCACTGGCATGACAGGTTGAACGATATACCCCATGGGCCGACAATACTCATAGCCAATGAATTCATTGACGCGTTACCCGTACGCCAGTTCGTGAAGCAACATGACGGCTGGCATGAGCGCATGGTCACCCTGACAGATGACGGGGAATTTACCTTCTTGCCAGGATCAAAAACCATCACAGATCAAAGCGTCTTGCCCTCTGATCCTCAAGCTTTGAAAAATGGGGCGATCCTGGAATTTCGCCCAGATGTTGCACCCCTTATCGAAGAGATTGCCCGGCGCGCTACAGATAACCCCATGACAGCAATCTTCATAGACTATGGCTACACACACGGCGGGACCGGCGATACAATCCAAGCCGTAAAGGATCATAAATTTACCGATCCCTTGAAACAGCCTGGTTCAGCAGATCTGACCACTCATGTGGATTTTCTTGCGCTGGAAAAGTACGCAAAACTCCAAGGACTTGAAGTCTTCGGCCCTATGTCTCAGGGCCACTTTTTACTTTCATTGGGGCTAGCCGTGCGAACAAAAAAGCTTTTGGCAAAGGCATCACAAGAGCAGGCTCAACTCATAGTTTCAGGAGCGCAACGTCTTGTTGATCCCGAGCAAATGGGGGCCTTGTTTAAGATCTTAGTGCTAGCCAGTCCCAACCTGCCATCGCCGGTGCCATTTTAACCAGCGCTCCAAGTTGTAATAAAGATCATATAGTGCTAAGCATGTATGCATTCTGAATAGTAGGTTTGTACTTCCATGCTAGAGCCCAGTACAATTCTCCTCGCCATCGGCGACCCCACGGAATGGGCCCCAGTCATTTCTGAACTCAAGGAAGAAGGTGGATATCGTGTACTTATCGCCTCATCTTTGAAAGAAGCGCGCGGTCTAGCAGACAGTGCAGACATTGATCTGGTGATCTGTGAGGCAACGTTAGATGGCTCTGAAGGGGCGGAGCTGTTATCTGAGTTTCGTGTATTGCATCCTGATGTCGTGCGCATACTCGTCAAATCAGGAAATGGTACTCAAAAACGCCACGCTCAGGCTGTAAGAGCCTCTGTATATCAGTATATTCGAAAGCCTCTCGACCACGAGCAGATTGGTTTACTTGCCAAGCGCGCGTTGGAAACTCGTGAACTGTCGCGGCGTCACAGACTTCTAAGCCGGGAAATAAAATTTCACGACGACGCCGCAATAATCGGCCGCTCCGTTCCACACCACAACGGCGTGAAAAGTCATAATTTCGAAAAGCTGGTTTATGCTAGCGAGCAGATGGCGGAACTGTGCAATCTCGCGCGTCAAGCAGCGCCCACCGATCTGCCAATTCTCATTCAAGGTGAAACGGGAACCGGCAAAGAACTCTTCGCCAGGGCGCTGCATTTCAGAAGCGATAGGAACCAAAGCCCGCTACTGTTCCAAAACTGCGGTGGTATGTCCGATGAGTTGCTGCAATCCGAACTTTTCGGTCATAAACGAGGCTCCTTTACAGGTGCTGTCGGCGACAGAATGGGTCTTTTCCGAGCGGCTGATGGGGGAACTGTTTTTCTCGATGAGATTTCCAGTGTCTCGCCCTCTTTTCAAGTGAGTCTGTTGCGTTTTTTAGCAAACGGGGAAATCAAACCTCTCGGATCGGACACAACACAAACTTGCAATGTACGAATTCTTGCCGCATCCAATCAACCTCTGGAAGAGCTTGTAAAGGCTGGTAAATTTCGCCAAGATCTGTATTTCCGTCTCAAGGGTTTTGAAATTAAAGTGCCGCCCTTACGGGCCAGACGGGAAGATATTACGGTTCTGGCAGAATTTTTTGTGCGAAAATTCAGTGAAAGCATGGGGCGTCGTGTTCTGGGCATCACCAATGATGTTCTCAAGCGCTTCGCGCACTATGATTTTCCAGGTAATGTCCGCGAGCTTGAGAACGAAATCAGGCGCATGGTGGCGCTTGCCAAGGACGGCGAATATATTACGCATCGCAATTTATCGCCCGAGATTGCCTCAATCAATCCTGACCGAGAGAATGGAAACAGCTCTTTGCTTCAGTTTAAGGGTGATAGCCTGAAGGAAAAAGTTGAATCGCTGGAAAAAGGTCTCGTTATCGAGGCTTTAAAACGGCACAGATGGAACCAAAGCGAAACAGCACGAGAGCTCGGCTTGTCCCGGGTGGGGCTTTCCAATAAAATAAAGCGCTATCACCTGGAGCGTACAAACTGAAGAGCCGCTGAGAGAAACGGGGCCATTGTGACCCATTCAGATGACGATAAGAATGCGTGTGAGCATAAAGCGCTCGGAAACAAACCCATCACGTTTCCGCAATCGCGAGTTCGCCCACCGGGATCGCATGAGCCCTTCACCGATCTGGGCACAAGCGTTATGTCGGGCTATCTGGGCATTCCAAAAGAGCAGACTACCGGACACTGGTGCTCACGCTGCAAGGGCATATGGTTTGGCTATCTGTTGGAGGTGGAATGTCCGGTCTGCGGAAGCCGTGATGGCTAAAGAGCAAATTTGACATTTAGCAAATTTAGTTTTCATTCCAACAATAAAGTAAGTTTACAATTATTCTAAACTTCTTAGTATTCCATCTCGGGAATTCCTGTAAATCATTGAAACAGCTAAAAGAAAAGAGATCGTCACTTTTGGCATGTCCCTTGCTTGAAGGTTAACGAGTGGTTAACAGCTCGTGCCAAGAACAAGGGAGAAAACAATGCCTAATCTTCTCTGGCTGCAAGGCGGCGCATGTTCAGGAAACACCATGTCCTTCCTGAATGCCGAAGAGCCCAGTGCATGCGACCTCGTAACAGACTTCGGGATCAATATACTTTGGCATCCTTCGCTAGGGATGGAACTCGGCGACAATCTGAAAAGATTACTTCAAAGCTGCGTTAGCGGTGAGACGCCACTTGATATCTTTGTTTTTGAAGGTTCCGTAGTCAACGCACCCAACGGCACAGGTGAATGGAACAGGTTTGCCGGTCATCCCATGAAGGACTGGGTGGCCGCCTTATCAAAAGTTGCAACCTTCGTGGTGGCGCTTGGCGACTGCGCCACATGGGGCGGTATCCCAGCAACCGCGCCCAATCCCACGGACTCGCAAGGATTGCAATTTCTCAAACGCGCTCATGGCGGCTTTCTTGGCGCCGATTTCAAAGCCAAATCAGGCCTACCCGTCATCAATATTCCCGGATGTCCTTGCCATCCCGACTGGGTGACACAGATCCTGGTTGGCGTCGCCACCGGTAATGCCGGAGCCATTACGCTGGATGAGTTCCAGCGACCCAGTACCTTCTTCACGAGTTTCACGCAGACCGGCTGCACGCGTAACATGCACTTTGCTTACAAGGTGTCCGCAACCGAATTCGGTCAGCGCAAAGGCTGCCTGTTTTACGATCTGGGTTGTCGTGGCCCCATGACCCATAGCCCCTGCAACCGCATACTGTGGAACCGTCAATCATCCAAAACCCGCGCGGGCATGCCCTGCCTAGGCTGCACGGAGCCGGAATTCCCATTCTTCGAGCTTGAGCCGGGTACCGTCTTCAAGACTCAGACAGTCATGGGTGTACCGAAGGATCTTCCAGCAGGTGTCAATCAGGCTGGCTACATCAAGCTTACAGGAGCTGCAAAGGCTGCTGCACCGCAGTGGGCCGAAGAAGATATCTTCGTTCCCTGATGAACCTTCATGCGGCGATACCGGTTCCCTAAAGTGTGCCGGTATCGCTCCCGAAATAAACGATCATCTTCAGGTGGTCGAGAGCCATAAAAAACGAATAAACCGGAGTGAAACCATGTCTCAAGCAGCAGTGCAAACGCTGGACATCTCGCCAGTCGGGCGTGTTGAAGGCGATCTCGACGTGCGCGTCGATCTACAAGACGGCGTTGTGGTCAATGCCTGGACCAGCGCAGAGTTATTCCGTGGCTTTGAAATTATATTAAGAGACAAGGATCCTCAGGCCGGTCTCGTGGTAACGCCGCGTGCCTGCGGAATATGCGGTGCCTCGCATCTGACTTGTGCCGCCTGGGCCCTGGACACGGCTTGGAAAACCGAAGTGCCGCGTAACGCAATACTCGCCCGCAACCTTGGTCAGCTGACCGAAAGCCTTCAGAGTTTGCCGCGCCATCACTACGGTCTTTTCATGATCGACAACACCAACAAGAATTATAAAAACAGCCCCTATTACGAAGAGGCAGTAAAGCGCTGGGCCCCCTTCACCGGGACCAACTATGAACTGGGCGTCACCATCTCCGGCAGACCAGTTGAAATCTACGCACTTCTCGGCGGGCAGTGGCCACATTCAAGCTACATGGTTCCCGGTGG
>JAJRZC010000413.1 GCA_024275435.1 Alphaproteobacteria bacterium | reverse complement strand
CTGTTGAGAAAAACCTTGAGATAGAATCCGGCGATATTGACGATGACAATATCCTTCGTCCCCAGCAGTGTTCGGATCACCCATCTCGCCCGTTCCAGATTGACTCGGATTTGATCGATGCGTTGTTGTGCGCTGATATTTAGCGCCCGCAAGGTTCCTGGCCCGACGACACCATCAACATCAATGTCATTCTTGTGTTGGAAAACCTTCACGGCATCAGATAGAGCCTTATCGAAAACATCACTTACGGGCGTGTCGCTTGGGGGAGTGTCGGTCTGTATGTACTCTCCTGTGACGGTGAGCCGTTGGCGAACTTGGGTAACGCGCGGGCCCTTGTCTCCAAGTTTCAACGCAGGACCATCGTCAACTGGCTGCCAACCTCCGGCAAGCTGGTAATCAATGTAGGTTTTGAGTGTTTCTCGCAAACGCAAGTAGTAAGGGTGCTTTAGTCGCGCCCGGTCGAGAACTGCTTCGGCTTCACCTGCCGTGATGGCCTGGTTGATGATATTGACAGGGTCTCCATCAGGCAGATGGCGATCATAATTCCAATGGGCATCGAAACGATTGGGAGAAACCTTGCCAAAATAAAGTTGATAGAGAAGCCGAACCAACGCATCAGTCCGCAAGATGTCACGTTCAATGGCGGTTAGTTCATCTTTTTTTACACCGGCTACATCCAGACCGACTGCATTGGGGTGGAAATCTATCGCTTGCAAACCATCTTTCCAGCACGACGCGATTGCTTGCTTTAAGGCTTCAATGTTTGCTGGGTTATTCCAAGCGAGTTGGTAGTTGCGCGCTAGATAAAAACGTTGAATGAAACTCGCCGCAGCGACATGTTGTGAACCAATGCGCTGCCCCTGAGAGGTCGACAACGACTCGATACGTTTCTTTAGCTGTGCATTTTGCTCAAGCTGCGTGTCGGCCTTTAATAAGCTTGTGAAGATTACGGAAATAACCAAGGCGGCAACCAGCACAAAAGAATAACTCCAGAACCACACCCTATGGGGTTCAGATCGTCCTGATACAGCTGCTCTAAAACTGATCAACTTTCATAGCCTTGTTGTTATGTCCTATGAAATTTTCGAGTTAAAGGGCCGAGAATAGTTAATTGCCTGCCGACCACATTGAGGACCAATATCCTGAAATAGCTTACTACAAAAAATTCGAAGATAAACCCACATATTAATTTACCAAGACTTGGACGTTAGGCATGTTCTTCTGCGATGATAAATCATGTGGTTGTGCAGAACGGTGGTCTTTAAGAATGTTTTGAGTTTCGACAACGGTGCTCGCCGGGCAAACTGCATCCATGCAAGCCTTGTACGGATTAGGGTGTTGATTCTTTATTGTGGATCTATCGTAGGCGTCCGCTGTTGTTTTGTTCTGCGTAGAAATAAAAGCGTGTGCCGTCTAAATATCCATTCCCAAATGCCCGGCGACGGCGAAGATGTCTTTGTCGCCGCGGCCGCACATGTTCATCACAAGGAGGTTGTCGCGCGGTAATGTAGGTGCGAGCTTGGTGACGAACGCAAGGGCATGAGAGGGTTCCAAGGCGGGGATGATGCCCTCAAGCCTGGTGCATAGTTGGAATGCCGTTAGTGCCTCCTTGTCGGTTGCGGGCACGTAGTTAACGCGACCGGTTTCTTTCAGCCAGGCGTGCTCGGGGCCAACACCGGGGTAATCAAGCCCCGCTGATATGGAATGACCTTCCAAGATCTGTCCATCTTCGTTTTGCAGCAAAAAGGTACGATTTCCGTGCAGGACACCGGGACTGCCACCGCTCATGGAGGCGGCATGACCGTTTGGAACGTCAATGCCGTGCCCGCCAGCTTCGACGCCATAGATTTCGATTTCAGCGTCATCGAGGAAGGGGTGGAATAATCCGATTGCGTTTGAACCGCCACCGATGCAGGCAACCAACGTATCGGGCAGACGGCCTTCACGCTCCATCATCTGCTGGCGCAGTTCGTTTCCGATCACGGATTGAAAGTCTCGTACCAGTTCCGGGTAGGGGTGGGGGCCCGCTGCTGTGCCGATAATGTAGTAAGTGTTTTCAACGTTGCTGACCCAGTCGCGCAGAGCTTCGTTCATGGCATCTTTCAAGGTGCCTGCTCCGCTTGTGACGGCGTGAACCTTGGCACCTAGAAGGTTCATGCGAAACACGTTTGGTTTCTGACGCTCGACATCAGTTGCGCCCATGAAGATTTCGCATGGAAGTCCAAAGCGGGCACATACAGTTGCGACAGCGACACCATGCTGGCCGGCACCGGTTTCTGCGATGATGCGGGTTTTTCCCATGCGGCGGGCCAGCAGAATCTGCCCAAGACAGTTATTTATTTTGTGAGAACCCGTATGGTTCAGCTCATCGCGCTTGAAGTATACCTTGGCGCCGCCGGTTTGGCCGTCTTTTGTTGCGACCTCGCGCAAGTGCTCGGTGAGCCTTTGGGCATAATAGAGAGGGCTTGGGCGGCCGGCATAGTGGGCGAGCAGATCGTTGAGTTCTGCGTCACACCCTGCGTCAGACCTGGCTTCGTTGTAGGCTCGCTCTAAATCGAGGATGAGCGGCATCAATGTCTCGGCCACAAAGCGGCCTCCGAATATGCCAAAAAAGCCCTTCTCGTCCGGTCCTGATTTGAAGCTGTTTGGCTTTGAGGTTGATGGTGCTTGTTTTTGTGTGGACATTTGTTCTTCACGTGTGAGGAAGGATGGGATGGGTGCGCGCGAACAATCCGCGGCACCATTTAAAGGTTCTGCTTAGCTGTCTTTGCTGCGTGAATAAAGCTTTCGATTAATGCAGGATCTTTAATGCCGGGTGCGCTCTCGACACCAGATGAGACATCAACGATGGAAGGAGCGATCAATTTTATGGCTGTTGCTACGTTTTTCGGGGTCAAGCCACCGGCCAGAGCAAAGGGGCGTTGGAGTTGTGTTGAAGTGGTGTTGTCTTGTGACAGGATGCTCCAATCGAAACTCAGCCCGTTACCGCCGGGAAGAGCTTTGCTGCCTTTGATGGGTTTTGCGTCGAATAAAACAAGGTCAGCCTTTCTACTACTTAGGTAGGGACGTGCGTCTGAAACATCTTTTTCCGTTGCGACTGGTATGGCTTTCCAAATTCTGGGGGCGGGATAACAGCTTTTTATTTCGGCAATGCGATCTGGGGTCTCGTGACCATGAAGCTGCAGGATGTCGGGCCTAATATTGGTCAGCACTTTATCTAGAAGCGGGTCGTCAGGGTTAACGAGCAGAATGACGCTTTGCGCGCGTCCTTCCACATGAGCGCACAAGCTCTTGGCTCGATCAATGTCGACATGGCGTGGGCTTTTGTTGAATATAACAAAGCCGAGATACGTGGCACCGGCATTGATGGCGATGTCAACGGACTCAGGGGTTGAGAGCCCGCAAATTTTAACTTCGGTCATTGGCTCGCTTTTTGGTGCAAAGAGCTTTCGCTTTTTCTTGGTCGCGCTTGTTAGGGGAAAACCGAAACACACTTTTGCTTGCGCATCAACGATGTGAGGTTTTTCTTGCGCATCGTTGATACAGTTTTTTTACTTGCGCATCGTTGATACGACGTTCCGAAAAAAACGCTAGTTTCCGGCCGTCAGGAGCTGCTTTTCGCGTGTGACGAGTTCGTCGCGCTCGCGTGCGAGCCGGTCTGCCTCGGCATGCCAGCGGCGCGCATCGCGGCTATGGACACGGGCTGTTTTGCGCCATCGTCCCTGATTCAGCCAGACGGCTGCTCCGCCGGCTAGGATACCAACCAGAAGCGAGCCAAAGAGGTAAGCGTAAAACGGCAACGACAATGCCAAGGCCGGATCTGCAGGGCGGAAAGGATCGAGGACAAGCTGAACCTCATGGCGATTGATAACAGCAACCACCACCAGCAGTATTCCGGCGGGTACCATGAATAGAACTGTAACTAACCGTCGCAGCACGTGGTTTTTCCTTTTTACCAACCTGAAATATTGCCCAGATCAGGGTGCGGCTCAGGCCTCCTTGGAGGGCGCGTTCAACCTGTCACGCAATTCCTTACCAGTCTTGAAGAATGGGACATATTTTTCGGCGACAGAAACTGACGCGCCGGTGCGGGGATTGCGTCCTTCACGCGCGGCGCGATGCTTAACTGTGAAGGCTCCAAACCCTCTCAATTCGACGCGCTCGCCGCGAGACAAAGCCCCGACGATTTCATCAAATATGACATTTACAATGCGTTCTACATCGCGATGAAACAGATGTGGATTTGCCGCCGCTATTCTTTGGACCAACTCAGATTTGATCACGCTCGCCTCCTCGAACAAAGCTATTGTTATTGCTTAGTTTTCAGAAGGGTGCCAAACGGAGACGAGACCGTCAAGGCCGAGTGAAGACACAATTCGGTCATGAGAGAGTAATTTTGCAATTGCTGCGCCGCCAGAGCCGAATAATTGACCGAGTACACCGTTATTTGAAGCCGTGGCACCCCAGCCAACGTCCTTTTCAGGTGTCCAATCGATGACTTCCAGGTCTTTGGTGACATTGCGCTTCTCAACAAGCCAGGAAATGGCGGCAGCCTCGCCGCCAATTTCGTCCACCAGGTTAAGTTCCTGAGCCTTTCGTCCGGAATAAATGCTACCCAACTTGAGGCCGGGCACGCTGGAAACCGTCAGCTTACGCCTCTTTTCAACCAGGGAAATAAACCAGTCGAAGCCGTCTGAGATCATGGTCTGAGCAATCTGGCGGCCATTTTCGTCAAGGGTTTCCAGTGGCGAGGGTTTGGCTTTCATGGGGCCCGAGCGGATTGTCTGCATCTTGACGCCGACTTTGTTCAGCAGCTCGGTCAATTCCGGCCATTGAAGCAAAACGCCCACCGATCCCGTTATTGTATTACCGCGTGCCACGATGTGGTCTGCCCCCAGTCCCGCGATATAACCAGCCGATGCTGCAACTGTGCCGAACTGGGCGACGACGGGCTTTTTCTTCGCCACGTCGCGCAAGGCTTCGTAAATCGCCTCGCCGCCCGTGGTGGTACCACCTGGGCTATTCACATAAACAAGCAACGCTTCGACATGATCAGCCTTGGCAATTTTCTTGAAAAGACGAAGCTGATCACGATCTTCCGTGATGGTTCCTGTTATGGAAACCCGAGCGATCTGCTTTTGACCGAGCAATCCTGCGATGTCTTCACGACTTTGCAGCATCACACCAATAGCCAAAAGCAATATGATTAGCGCAGCAGCGCGCCAAAATGACATTCCTCGGCGCAGACGCCGACGGTCAAGGACAACTTCTGTTTCAGCGCTCATTGGTTGGACTCCGGGTCGCAAGGTGCCATGTGTATGAATAAGTAAAGGTTTCGTAGCTGTTCAAGCTAAGCAATGACCGGGCCGGGTTCAACTGGCTCGGGATAATATTCCTATTGTGTCGCTCGCATACTTAAGGGTGCTTTTTTAAGGCACCATAGATACAGCTCTTTATTTATAATTGGGATGTGAAAATGGTTCAATTAACCCTGAGATCTGGATAGGTCCATAAATTGGCTTATTTCCATATGTCTCATATTGAAACGCTCTGTTGGTCAATGAAAAACAGCACGCGACACTTTTGTATCGCGTGCTGTCATATCTGATCTTGCCTGAAAGATGATTGAGTTGTTTGTTCGCTCCTCCCGAAAGGGCATTCAACCCTTTTGGGAGTAACAAACTCAATGTCAGGACTTGTCTTCGTCGGCTTGTTTTTCTGTATCGCTGCTGGAGACGCCTTCTGCTGATGCAGACTCTTCAGAAGATTCTTCAGCCTTTGGAGCTTGTGAGGAGGCTTCCTTCGCCTCTTCCTCTGTCTCTTCTGTTCCACCTTGAGTTATCATGGGGCCAAGGATATCGCCCAAAGAAGCACCACTGTCGGTTGAGCCGAACTGGGCCACTGCTTCTTTCTCCTGAGAGATCTCAAGTGCCTTGACGGATACTGTGAGACGGCGGGAGGCCTTGTCAAAGCTGGTGACGGCTGCATCCAACTTGTTGCCGACCGTGAAGCGTTCTGGACGTTGCTCGGAGCGGTCGCGGGACAAATCAGAGCGCTTCATAAATGTCGTGAAATCTGTATCGGCGATTTTCACTTCGATACCGTTGTCCTGCACAGCAACAACTTCGCAGGTCACTGTGGCACCCTTTCGCAGATCACCCAGGGCTTCGGCCGGGTCGCTACCGATTTGTTTGATGCCGAGCGAGATGCGTTCTTTGGAGCTGTCGACATCCAGAACAACGGCGGTGACATCGTCGCCCTTTTTATAGTCCTTGATGGCTTCGTCTCCGGGGCGGTTCCAATCTAGATCGGACAGATGAACCATGCCGTCGACGCCACCTTCAAGACCGATGAATAGCCCAAATTCCGTGATGTTGCGGATGGGGCCTTCCACTGTAGAGCCTTTTGGATGGGATGCGAGGAAGGTATCCCAAGGGTTATCTTGGGTCTGTTTCAAGCCGAGGGAAATCCGGCGCTTGTTAGGATCGACTTCAAGAATCTGAATTTCGACTTCCTGGCTGGTTGCAACAATCTTGCCCGGATGAATGTTCTTCTTGGTCCAACTCATTTCAGAAACGTGAATGAGACCTTCAACGCCTGGTTCCAATTCCACGAATGCACCATAGTCAGCTATATTGGTGACTGTTCCCTTGAACTTGCCTTCAACTGGATATTTAGCTTCGATTGCCTGCCAAGGATCTTCCTGAAGCTGTTTCATTCCCAAGCTGATTCGCTGAGTTTCAGGATTGATGCGTACAATCTGGACCTTGACGTTATCTCCAACATTGAGAATTTCGGAAGGATGGTTGACACGACGCCAAGCCATATCGGTGACATGAAGCAGTCCATCAATGCCACCTAGATCAATAAATGCACCATAGTCCGTGATGTTCTTAACAAGGCCCTCGATAACCTGACCTTCCGCGAGGCGGGCAACAATATCGGCGCGTTGTTCTGCGCGCGTTTCTTCGAGCACGGCACGGCGGGATACGACAATGTTTCCGCGGCGGCGATCCATTTTCAAGATTTGGAAAGGTTGCGGCTGATGCATCAAAGGATTGATATCGCGAACCGGACGAATATCAACCTGTGAGCCCGGAAGGAAGGCGACGGCGCCATCAAGATCGACCGTGAAGCCGCCTTTGACCTTATTGAAGATCTGACCCGTGACTTTTTCTCCAGCCTCGTACTGCTTTTCGAGGCGGTTCCAGCTTTCTTCGCGGCGCGCCTTATCGCGGCTGAGAACAGCTTCACCGAGCGCATTCTCGACGCGCTCAAGGTAAACTTCAACTTCGTCTCCAATGGAAAGGTTGGCAGGTTTTCCGGGTAGATCGAATTCCCGAAGCTGGATACGGCCCTCTGTTTTTAAGCCGACATCAATTACGGCAAGGTCTTTTTCAATGGCGACGATTTTGCCTTTGATCACGCTTCCTTCACGGATGTCATCTTTCGAGAAGCTCTCAGCCAGAAGAGCGGCAAATTCATCGTGGGTGGGGTTCATTTCATTCGAGGTTGACGTTTGCGACATTGCTCTAGTTATTAACTCCATGAGGTTGACGTTTCTCAGGTTCGGGAGAGTTTTCCGGATCTTGTTTCGCGTCAACGAATTGCTTGGGCCTTTGGGTTTACCGGAGCGGCATTTATCGCGGTGGCTTGCCTAAAAACACAGGTTTGCCCTCGCAGAATGGCCGCCAAAGGGTCTACCTCAGGCGCGGTATGTTTATCTTGGTGAATTTGGGTCGAGTGCCGCCATGATGGGACTGTTGGCCCGCCAAACGAGAATTGGGCATGCGTCTGTTACCGCATACCCTTTTGGCCGATCTTCCTCTTGATCAATCCGACAGCGGCGTCGAATGCGTCTTTTATATCGAGATTAGTGGTATCTAGCAAGACCGCAGTGGTGGAAATGCGCATGGGGGCTGTGCCACGGTTGGTATCGCGTGCATCGCGCTGTTCAATGTGGGCTAAAACCTCTTCATAGGTGATGCTCTCTTGGGCCTCTTGTCGTTCCTTAAATCGCCGTTGGGCCCGTACTTCCTGGGTTGCATTGACAAATAGCTTTACATCAGCGTTCGGACAAACCACCGTTCCGATGTCACGCCCATCGAGAACCGCGCCGGGCTTTCTGGCTGCAAAAGCCCTCTGATAATCCAATAAAGCTGCACGGACCTCCTGAATGCCTGCCACACGCGAGGCCGCTTCTCCAATGCCGGGAGCGCGTAAACCAACGTCGTCGAGCGCATCTGGATCCAAGTCACGGGCCACACGAACCACCGCGTCGATGTCGTCGAGATCAATCCCTTTGACCAAGCTGTCGCGGGCCACAGCACGATAAAGGCTTCCCGTATCCAGATAGTGGAGCCCGTAATGCTTGGCGATAAGACGCGCCAGCGTGCCCTTTCCAGAGGCGGCCGGTCCATCAACAGCGATCACCAGGGGCGTGTCTTGATCAGTCACGACAAATCCTCATTGAGATTAGAGCTGCTTGAAGACTCTCCAGGGGTGGAATTTCAAACATCTAGGGCCTCAAATTGAGCGCCAAGGCTTTCCATAAGCCCCTGAAACTGAGGAAAACTCGTTGCAATCATTGTCACATCATCGACCGTCACCGGTTTGTTACTTGCCAGCCCCATGATGAGAAAGGCCATGGCGATACGGTGATCCAGGTGGGTGTTTACCAGTCCCCCACCTGGCACCTTTCCATCCCTGCCATGCACGATCAGGGTGTCGCCCTTAACATCTGCCTTTATGCCATTTGTTACCAGCCCCTGCGCCGTTGCAGCAAGGCGGTCGCTTTCCTTCACTTTCAGCTCTGCCAACCCTTCCATCTTTGTGGCACCACGGGCAAATGCTGCGATGATAGCCAGTATCGGATATTCATCGATCATACTTGGAGCACGCTCCGGGGGGACGTTGACGCCTTTAAGGGGGCCGGCATGTGCTTGGATATCGGCAATTGTTTCGCCGGCTTCTTCGCGTTCATTCAGATAGCTAATTTTTGCCCCCATTTCGCGCAGCGTTTCATAAAACCCAATACGGGTTTCATTGAGCAGGACGTTGGTGACGGTGATTGTAGAGCCGGGAACAATGACTGCAGCCGCTACGAGGAAAGCTGCTGAACTGGGGTCAGCAGGTACCTGGACATTTTGACCGGAGAGTTCGGGACGCCCTTGAAGCGCAATATGCGTTTTTCCATCTGATTTCGTGACACTCACCTGTGCTCCGAAATAGGTCATCATTCGCTCGGTATGATCGCGTGTGGGCTCTTTT
>JAJRZC010000412.1 GCA_024275435.1 Alphaproteobacteria bacterium | reverse complement strand
CGCTCACACATCAAGCACCCCCCCAAGCTTCCATCAAAACTGCTGACGCATAAGCTCACCAGCCGTTGGAGAGGGACGCGGGGGCCGCTTTCTGGCACGAATCCGCCGAACTCGGTTTTCAGGTTTTTCTGCTTCGGGCAATTCTTCAGCGACCGTCGTATCAGGTGCGATCACATCTCCATCAGCTCCTGGCACCGGCTGCCTATTTTGTAATACTCCTGGATCAGATGCCCCCTGCTGCGCCCCATCCCCGTCAATGACATCAGGCACAGTTTGTGCCTCAGCTTCTTCCGCGGCCAGCGCACGCGCAGCCTCTTGCTCACGCAAGCGCTCTTCTTCCCGTTCTTGCCGCCGTTTGGCTGCTTCTTCGTCCAGGCGACGCAAGCGCTCAAGTTCAGAGACATTCTGCTCCAATTTACGAACGGTAAGCTCTCGTTCAAGGGCGGTAACGGAAAGTAAAGGCGCAACCGATCCAACCTTTCCAAGTGGTCCGACAAAGGCAACGGTTACCGGTGGCCAGGCTTGCTTATCTTCCTTGGCACGCGCCGACATCTTGAAAACACCATCCACGGCCATTTGACCAATGTCGATGGTAATAAGTCCCGTTGTCACGCCGTGCTGATTTTTCATAGAAAACGGAGTCAGACGGGCCGCTCCATCAACAATCTCAATGCCAATCGAACGACTACCAAGCTCAACCTCGCCGACACCCAACCTTTCTTTCAAAGCACGTTCCAGGTCGCCACCTCCCCCAACAACACCACGCTCAGGCGTACGAGGCCGCTCACCCCCACCCAAAGCTTCATTTCCAGCATTCGCACTGCGAGCCATCACTTCATCAGCTGAAAGCGAAATAATCTCAGGCGCCAAACCTTTTACTGTGGCGTCTGAAATTACAATCTCTCCAGAACCGGAAAGCACGGAAATCAAGGCCCGCGGACTAAGCGCCCGACCGGAGAATTCTATCTTCATAGACCCTCCACCCGTTGCCATAGCAATAGCCGTTCCAGTCTCATCCCAGCGCGTAAACTTTGATAAAGACGCTCCTTCAATTGCAAACTCACCCGCAAGAGCAACACCCGCGCGCCCTTTATCCAATGTGATTTTACCAGTAGCCGTTCCACCAATGGCCTTACCCTGGACTAAAGAGACCTCGATTTTATCGCCTTTCAGCACGCTCTCCATCTTGGCATCAACAATCTCAAGCCCAGGCGCGATCACCAGCGAGCCCACGCGCATTCCAACCCTGCCGCGCAACCGGGATAGAACGGATAAATCAAACTGAGAGTTCGAAAACAGATGTTCAATACGCCGAACCCCCGCAGTCAAAGCAGGTTTGGGAATCTTGGCTTTCTTTCCAGCAGTTTTCGATCGAGTACCTTTACCTTTGCGACCCTTTTTCGAAGCATCACTTGGCTTACCCGAGCCAGTCAAACTTTCACCTTGCGCCAAAAGTCCCGACGCATCCGTTTCCTCACCTGATGGGCGCACCAGTAACGCCGACATCAACGCTGGCAATTGTGCCTTATCAATAACCAGGTCAGCATCAACCATCCTGCCTCCCTCGGAATGGCTGAAAACCTTGATACGCCCCGCCAACGTTGAATCACCAAATTTCAGGTCACGGGGCCGAAACACGAAGCTATCACCCTCTCGTTTCAGATCAACAAGACCATCCAGTCTGGCTGCTTCCATACCCTCTCCAACAGGCAACCCCATAAGGCTTAGAACATCTCGAGCATGGAGCGCAGAAACAACAATCTCGCCATCCTTCAGCGTCGCATTTGAATCTTTCGCGTCACCAACCTGAACCGATCCATTATAAATCAGTGTCAATTGTTGCGATCGCGCCAGTCCCATGGCCTTCATGCCCTTAAATGGGATACCAACCGCTTTGAAAACCCCACGCATGGGAAGGTCTGTGCTGGTGATATCCGCACCAATCCCCTCACCAGGTGCCAGCAAATCCAAAACCGCACGTGATCGTGGGCTCTCCAGACGAAGAGTTATATCCGCTGGCTGGCCCCCCCAATGGCTCAAACCACCATCAAAACGCAATTGCCCCATAAGGCGCCCACCGCGCACCTTGCCGTCAATATCGAGATCGGCAGCACCCTTTTGCCGACTGCCCAGATCAATCTTTCCCGCCAAATGAAACGGTGCCGAAGAAGCCAGAAAGTCCGCCACACCACTGGCTCCTGAGTCCCCGGCATCAAACAATGCCCTGAGAGGCTTTGCAGCGCGCGCATTCTTGGCAGACGCGACCCAGCGCAGCTCACCACGAGGTTGCGCATCAATACTTTGAATTTCGCCTTCCAGGTTGACTGACAAACCTTCCGAAGTTGCAAATGACACAGCAGGAATGGATAGAGTTTTATCTTTCATCAAAAGCTGCGCATCTACATTGTGAAAGACATAACCTCCGTTATGGAGTTTCCCCGTTTTCAGCCGGATCGAGATCTCTTTAACGCCTGCACCTTTGGAACCCGCAACAACGCCTTTCGAGTTCTCTTCGGATTTACTTTTTTCACGGCCATCAGACAGTCCAATAAGACTATCTTGCAAAACAGAAGCGCCTGCCCCGAGAGAATCCATCAAAGTCGAAAGTGCAACTGGTTTTAATCCAAACCAACGCCCATCGAGTTCATACGCCTCAAGATCAACAGACAACCGCCCATCTTGACCCCCGCCCGTCCAAGATATGCCGCCACGAACAGGAATCCCGGAAAATTCAGCTCGGGCATTCTTCAACGAAAGAGATGCCTCCCGTAACATCAAGTCGCCAGAGATCGAAAAAGGACCATCTTTGATGGCCCCATCATTGGCGCCCTCTCCAAAAGCCCAACTCTTGATCTTTGCCAGACTAGCCCCACCAACAAACATCTGCCCGGAAAGGCCCTGTTTAGCCTCATGCGACGACAACACGCCGGAAAACTCCAACCTTCCACTTCCAGGAAGGCGTGCGCGTAAAGTTTCAATATTGAGCGGACCGCCATCACGACTTAAGACAAGACGCAAATCGCTGACAGATTCTCCGCCAAGGTTTGCCTGATCCACCTGAAATTGCGCTTTGATATCTGAATCTGAAGGTAGTCGAGAAGCGATCCCGTTCAATAACCCCTGCGAAACTTGCCAAGGCGCACCAGAAACAACAGCTGCACTTTCAGAAGGATTTGAAGCGGAGCTCAATCGCTCCCCGAGTTTAAAGACCGCTTCCTTCCCGCCCTGCCCAACTGGCTTATCCTTGTCGCTCAACTGGTTGGCCGTCTTCGTTGCTGAAGCGCCCTTGGATCCGTTGCTCACAGGTTGCACATCAGCAGTGGCAAAGTGATCTAGGTCGAGCCATTGAGACGTCAACTTTACTTCTACAAGATGACGAGCACCCCACGTCACACGCCCATCACCAATGATTGTCTGAGGTTGTCCAACGCTTTCAAATGCTGCCGTAATATCTCGTAATTCTGCCCCACGGGTATCAGCGGAAATCTGCGAGGAAACTTCAAGATCAGCTTCACCTTTTTGCCCTGTCTGCAAAGCAACAACCGAAGCACTTACCCGTCCAGATGCCTGAGGTTTCCCATCAAGGCCATTGATTTGTCCATCAAACTTATAGGTGTTTTTTGTACCAAACTCATTGGCAACAATCTTGAGCTGCATGCCACCGCGACCATCAGTGTGAGTTGTTGCAGCTTTGACATTAAATTTTAAATCATTGCTGTTCACACTTCCCGAGAATGTGAAAGGGCCGCTCAAGGATTCTGCCATAAACTCGCCATTGATCCCTTCCACCTGTCCCAAACGTCCACCACCTT
Organism: Alphaproteobacteria bacterium; assembly: GCA_024275435.1. Lineage (GTDB taxonomy): Bacteria > Pseudomonadota > Alphaproteobacteria > Rhizobiales > Hyphomicrobiaceae > JAJRZC01. The sequence goes on along the minus strand of JAJRZC010000412.1, from coordinate 9,952 downwards.
CAACATCGAGACTAAGGACTCCATCAACGATATGGACAGACTGCAAACTAACTCCCGAAGGTACAAACGGTAACGATCCTGAACGAATAGAAAAGCCAGCCCAATTGCTATCGCCATCTGTTTTCGCAGCCAGGCGCACAACCGGACGTTCCAGCTCGATCTTCTCGGCTTCTAAAATTCCACTAAGCAACGGTGGTACCGCAAGCCACATGGTGAAGCTATCGGCTTTGAAAAACGGCTCTCCCGTCAATCCGCTTGAATCGGCGATACTTAACATTTCAAAACGGACATATGGTGAAGGAAGCAGGCGCAGATTCACATCTCCCCCCACACGCACGCTCCGCCCTAGAATACGCGAGGCCTCTTCTTCAAAAACGCCTCGATATCCATTCCAGTCAACAAAACTAGGTACAGCAAATAAAGCGGCCAGAATCACCGCGAGTAACCCGCCAACCCACATCAGGAAGGAATTCACTTCCGCCTCCGCAATCGCAGAAATAACCGCATCATCAAGTCCAGACTGATCACAGCCTGAAAAATCGTTTCACTCAAAAATGTTCAGCCTAAAAGTCGTTCAGAATATGCCTTCCAAACACCTAGGAGAACAAGATGGCCGTGCCGCAAAATACTCAACCTATGACAACCCCTTCGCAAAGAGTATGACATACCTACAACAACCGCCCTTTTCATAGCCAATTTCTGAGGCTTACACGTCAAATTTTGCCGTGTGTCTAGCCTGGGCCATACGCCACGTCGAGCACATCACCCCTCTTATGGCACAACCGCAATGATGTTATCTGAAAAAAGGGCATTCATAGAGCAAACAGTGCAATATTACCTTTCAGCACACCAGTTCATCTGACCCATCTGAACTTTCAGCGGTAGGGTGCAAACAAGGAATTGGTCCTGCAGCATAAGATAACAAGCCATCGCCAAAAATATTGAGCCTATGAGCAAACCAACACCCGATCCTTTCAGGAAAAAAAAACAAACCAACAGACCAAACGGCTCTCGCCAAAGTTGGAACTCACACTCCCTCGCCATAGCACTGTTGTTGCATGTCACACGATCCTTTATCTCAACAAAAAGAGTTGTCTTCGATCAAGTCCATCAATTTCTCAAAGAACGATTCATCACCAATACTCATGAGTTTCTTGTCGATCGGCAACCACTCATCTGGCTCCTCGCCACGCTCATTGGCGCCCTAGTCGGCATCGCGGCAATCGCATTTCGCTCCCTCATAGGTTTCATGCAACTGCCTTGGCTTGGCACAACTTCAGAAAGTGTCGCCACCGCAGCAAGCCAGACCCCCTGGCTGATCATTCTTTTAACCCCCGCCCTGGGCGGTCTATTGGTTGGCATAATCCTGGAAAAATGGGTTCCTGGCCGCCGTGCCCACTCCATCGCAGATGTCATAGAATCCACATCCGTCAGGGGATGTCGCATTGATCCCAAAACGGGCATCATCAGCGCTGGACTAGCTGCTTTGTCCATTGGAACAGGCGCCAGTGTCGGCCGCGAAGGTCCCATGGTCCACTTAGGCACCACAATCTCTGCCTATCTCCTCGATTGGTTCTCCTTAAACCCAAGCGCACAACGAACCTTGATCGGTTGCGGAGCCGCTGCCGCCGTTTCTGCATCCTTCAACGCACCCATTGCAGGTGTGATTTTCGCCCACGAAGTGATCTTACGCCACTACGCAATTCGCGCCCTCGTACCCATCGTCATCTCAAGCGTTGTCGGAGGTGTCATCGCAAGGATGTACTTCGGTAATTTTCCAGCATTCAATCTTCCCGATTACCAGATCACATCAACTTGGGAATTTCCCGCCTTTGCCTTGCTGGGCCTCACCTGCGCAGTGGTCGCCATTATCTTTCAGCTTGTTATGATGGCCACAGAACAAATCACCTGGCGCATTGAATTACCAATATGGCTGCGCACCAGTTTAGGCGGTCTATTTGTCGGAGCTGTCGCGCTCATGTTCCCCCAAGTCCTAGGTTTGGGCTATGAAACAACAGATGCCGCCCTTTCTCAAAAGCTATCCTTGGGACTTCTCATCGCTTTGATCTTTGTCAAAACCGCCACCACTGCAGTATCCCTTGCCTGTCGCTTAGCTGGCGGCATCTTCTCCCCGTCACTTTATTTAGGAGCCATGACCGGAGCCGCTTTCGGCCTCATCGCCACCAACACGTTCCCGCAAGTAGGTGCCAGTCAGGGCCTTTATGCCATTTTGGGAATGGGCGCAGTTGCCGGCGCCGTCCTAGGAGCACCACTATCTACAATCTTGATTATCTTTGAATTGACCGGCGGTTACACAATGACCATCGCCTTGATGCTCACCGTTTCCATATCCGTGGGTTTAAGTCACGCTTATCTCGGCCGCAGCTACTTTTTCTGGCAACTGGAAAAGCGCGGCATGTTCCTGCATCAAGGCCCTCACCAATCCATAACGCGGCGCATCACAGTTGCAGATTTCATGACACCGCTCGAACCAATATCAGGTAGTTTCGACACAGATCATCCCGACAATGAAACCGGTGAACCCAGGAAACAACCCGTAATAGAGGACAAAGAACAACCCAGACTCGTACCCACAGATACACTTAAGACAGCTCTTCGCATGTTCGATACTGAAGGTATCGCCCATATTCCGGTCGTGGCCCCTCATGAAAGAAGCAAAATCATCGGCTGGGTTGATCGCATCACGGCTCTTCACACCTTCAATTCCGAATTGATCGACGCTCATGTCGAGGCCCACCGCTAAGCTCAAAACTCCAGCATTCAGCCTTTTTTCCTCTCCCCCAGCCGGCTTTTCGTCCTTAAAGCCCCATCTCGTGTCTGTGGACGCAGGCAAAGCGCCTGATTCCCGCCGTCTCAGGAGTGGTATAATCACCCAGATGACAGCGAATCAAAAGCAGGCGAAAAACCGCCAACAACCCAGTCTATCCCCCCACGATGGCAACCAATCGATCGATATCCAAGAAACCGATATCCTCGACGAACTGCCATTCGACCTGCCCAATGCCGCAGATTCGCCCCAGAATAAAGCATCCTCCTTCACGACGGAGCCTCTGGGACAACAGAGCGAAGAAACATACAGCACCAACCAAACCTCCAACCCCATCGACACAAATCAAGGTGGTGATATTTCCCCCGTCCGCGAAACCGAAAACCCAACTCCTGAAGACCAACCCGAACCACGACAAAAATTATCCATTTCCCAACGCGCAATCTCAGCTCAGCAATCGATAAACAACACCTCCGCAAGCTATCTGGAAGGCCTCAACCCCGAACAACGCAAAGCCGTGGAAACCCTGGATGGCCCGGTTCTCGTGCTCGCCGGAGCAGGAACAGGAAAAACCCGGGTACTAACGACACGCATTGCCCATATACTCGCGTCAAATCGTGCCTACTCTTCTCAAATTCTCGCCGTGACATTCACCAATAAAGCCGCCCGCGAGATGCGCGAACGCGTGGAAACACTTCTTGGCGGCAACATAGAAGGCATGCCATGGCTTGGCACGTTCCATTCCATCGGTGTTAAGATCATGCGCCGCCATGCGGAACTCATAAATCTCAAGTCAGGCTTCACGATCCTTGATACGGATGACCAGATCCGCCTGATGAAGCAAGTGATCGAAGCGGAAGGCGTCGACAAGGAACGCTGGCCAGCCCGCCAACTCGCCGCCTTGATCGATGGCTGGAAAAACCGCGGCCTGACCCCAGACAAAGTACCCGCTGGCGAAGCCTCGTCATTTGGCGGCGGCAAAGGTGCCAAGTTGTACACGGCTTATCAGTCCCGCCTGAAAGATCTCAACGCCGCCGACTTCGGTGACTTGCTCTTGGAATGCTTGCGACTGTTGACCCAAAACCCCGACATCCTGGCCGAGTACCATAACCGCTTCCGTTTCATTCTGGTTGACGAATACCAAGATACCAACGTTGCTCAGCACCTATGGTTGCGCCTGCTCTCCCAGGCTTCGCCTAACATCTGCTGCGTCGGCGATGACGACCAATCTATTTACGGTTGGCGCGGTGCAGAAGTCGACAACATCCTGCGCTTTGAGAAAGAGTTTAAAAACGCCACAACCATCAGGCTTGAGCGCAATTATCGCTCAACAGGCCACATCCTGGGAGCCGCCGCAGGATTGATTTCTCAAAACCAGAACCGGCTTGGAAAAACCCTGTTTACCGATGATGATCTCGGCGAAAAGGTCACCTTAACAAGCCACTGGGATGACGAAGAAGAAGCTCGCACAATCATCTCCAACATCGAGCAGCTTCACAGCAACAATGAAACCTTGAATGAAATCGCCATCCTCGTTCGCGCGAGTTCACAGATGCGTGTTCTCGAAGATCGTTTGATCACCGTCGGCATACCCTATCGCGTCATCGGCGGGCCACGTTTTTATGAGCGCGCTGAAATCAAGGACGCCATCGCCTATCTTGGTGTGACGCAAAACCCCTCAAACGATCTGCGCTTCGAGCGCATTGTCAACGTCCCCAAACGCGGCTTTGGCGACACCTCCTTAAAACGAGTCCGAGATTTTGCCAAAGCACGCCAGATCCCACTCTATGACGCTGCGCTCGAGATCATCAAAACAGAAGAACTGACAAAACGCGCGAGAAAATCTCTAAGCGACCTGTTGCAGAGTTTTGAACGCTGGCGGATACAGCTCAACCAGTTGCGTCACACGGAACTCGCCGAACTCATTCTCGACGAGTCCGGCTATACAGCCATGTGGCAGAACGATAAAAGTCCTCAGGCTGAATCCCGCCTCGAAAACTTAAAAGAGCTCATCCGTTTCATGCACGACTTCGATTCGCTGGAAGGCTTTCTTGAACATGTCTCACTCGTTATGGCCGCGGATCAAAAAAGCGATGGCGACCGCGTCTCCATTATGACCTTGCACGCCGCCAAAGGTCTGGAGTTCAACACCGTATTCCTACCAGGCTTTGAAGAAGGCTTGTTTCCCCACCAAAGGTCACTCGACGAAAGCGGTCACAAAGGTCTCGAAGAAGAACGCCGCCTAGCCTACGTCGGCCTGACACGAGCAAAAAAGCAGGCCATGATTTCCTTCGCACAAAACCGGCGCAACCGTGGCCTCTATCAAAGCGCCCTGCCCTCGCGTTTCATTGATGAGCTTCCAGAAGAACACATTGAAATCATGGAAACCGCCAGCGCCAACCATAGCGGTACTTATCGAAACGTCTCTGACGATTTCTCCCGCAGCAGTTATGCCCCCTCCAACACCACCACCAGCCGCTTTGAAACCGCGGGCGACCCGTACGAATCCAACTACAACACACCCGGCTGGCAACGTGCAAAAAACAACTTCGCGGGAAAACAACAATTTGGAAAAACCTCAAAAGGCCGATGGAGTAAATCTCCAAAGACCATTGAAGGCAGGGTCATTGCGAAAAAAACAGTCATTTCAGATTTCAAATGCGGGGAACGCGTCTTCCATCAAAAATTCGGTTATGGAAAGATTAGCCAAGTAGATGGCGATAAACTCACCATCGATTTCGAAAAAGCCGGCCAGAAACGCGTCATGGATAGCTTTGTGGAACGCCACAAAACATCAGATTAGGCGAGACAATAGCCTCAAAATCACCCTAACGCCCTCAAGCTCCCATCTCACAAATCTCAAAAAGATCAAAAGTCCCCCTCATTGCCGCCAAATTAACGATAGCATCACCGACATAATTCCACCATGACACTCGGTTGAATATACGTTTGTCCTGGTTCACGAATAGAAAATAGAATTTTTCTGTTTGAGAAGTGGAACCACTGGGGATGGGAGTTTAGGGGAGTAAGTATCCGTGTTTAAACGCAAGGTAAATTCAAGTTACGACCAGGGAGCTCAGGAAACTCGTAATTTCGACAATGGGCATCCTTCCAATTATCATTCTCAAGACCCCAACGCCGCTTATGGTGACGGGCCGCCTGCCACCTCTTTAAACCCGGACGGCTACCCACCTCCGCCAATTCCAGACACAACAACAATCGGTCAAAACTTCAATTTGGAAGGCGATAACATCGTTATCCGCAGCAAGGGTGCGTTGGCCATCAACGGCACCGTCAGCGCCGAAATTCATTGTGAACATCTAACCATCGGAAGCACCGCCCAGATCACCGGAGCTATAGCTGCCGACGAAATCAATATTCATGGACAAGTCAAAGGCATCATCAATGGTGCGCAAGTAACCCTTCATGAGACGGCACATGTAGATGCCGACATCAATTCTCAGTATCTTTCCATCCAACGCGGCGCACAATTTGACGGCCGTTCTCGCCGGGTGGAAGACCTTTCAGAAATCGCTCCAAAATTAGTCTCAAGCGCCAGCGATACCAATCAACCCCTGGGGCTTCCAGCTTCCCAGCAATCTGATTCTGTAACCCAACTATCATCGCCGCCATCCAGCATTGAGCCCCCACCACAAATGCCAACAACGCTGGAGCCGTCAAGTTCCTAGTTAGCCAATATTATACACAGGCTCATTGGAGCAACCGCGCAACATCCCTTATGTTGTCCTATGAATCAGTCAAGGACATCCTAAGCGGAGCGGTCATGGAAAAGAAAAATGACAATTATCAAAGCCGATTTCCTTCGGCCGACGATATGGTGGCGTCCGCAATCCCAGAAGGCACCAGATACCACACCGCCCCGGGTGCCCTGGATGTAAGCGCCCTGAAAACAATACTTAAGGGTATTGCTTGGCTGTTGGTCGGTGTCGCTCTTGCCGTTGCTCTCAAGCTGACAATCGACATGCCCCTAGATACCGCAATCGTTCTAGTCCTGATCCCGTTCGTCCTCTATTCATTCATCAAAGGCATTCGCGCTCGCCCCGACGCAATGGCCATTTCAGATAACAAGGTCTGGTTGTTCACAGATGTCCTATATAATAGCAAAACAAAAACCTGGGGCTTCGACGATCTTTATGAGATCGCAAAAAAAGACCTCAAGCGCGGTTGGGTCTTTCAGCGTTTCACCATCAAATTCAAGGTCCCAGGAAAAATTAAGGTCAAACATCAGCAAAACGTCTTCATGAGGATCGCCAAATACTACCAGCACAACCCCATCACCACCACGGAAGCAAAAAAACTGCTCTACAAATCATAACGAAATTACAGCCGAGAAAAAATGGTCGCCCAAAACAGTCGACCTTAGCCTTGGCAAGGACCTACATCTTCCACACTCAGCGTGAATGGATAAAAAACCAAAAAAGATCCCTCACACACTCCACAGCGCTGCCGCACACCCGTCACTGCAGCCGAAGAACGACCGAGCTCTTACCAGCGAGACCGTGATTCGAGAAATCCAGATTAAAGCCCCCTACTTCACAGTGGCTTCAAGCTTGGCGAGTCGCTCCTCAAGCTTCTCGTTTTCCTCACGGGCTTTTTCCGCCATCGCCTTAACCGCTTCAAACTCTTCGCGCGAAACAACATTCATCTCACGCAGCATTTTTTCACCCTGAGCCTTGAATATCGCATCCATCTCGCGTTTGGCACCCTGCGCGGCACCAGCGGCTTCTGTCATCAGCTTCGCAAATTCATCAAAAACCTTGTGGCTGGTCTGAGTCATTATACTGCTCCTTATTTCATTCCTGCATTGGCCCATAAGCCGAACCATTTTATCTGACTATGATAGCGCAAGCGCCCTCGATCAAGCGCCCTGATGTCTCGAAAGTGGTCTCTAGCCTTGACTTTGACCCCTTCGGCCTTCATCGCTGTGCCCGCATCCACACATCAACCAAACTGAGCACCAAAAAAGACAAGAGCCTATCCAGCCTCCTTGGAGATTTCTGATGACCCTGAGCGTAATGACCGGCTTAAATGCCTTTTCTGATCTAGCCAGCGCCGGTCTCATGACGATCCCGTTCCCAAATATCGATCCGGTCGCCGTGCAATTGGGCCCCATCAGCATCAAATGGTATGGCCTCTCATATTTGATCGGGCTCCTTCTTGGTTGGTTATATATCCGTAAGCTCATTTCCATGGATCATTTATGGCCGGGCAATCGCGCCCCTTTTCCTCTTGAAAAAACCGATGATCTTCTAATCTATATGACGCTAGGTGTTATTTTCGGAGGACGCCTTGGCTACGTATTTTTTTACGAACCCTCAAACTACATCGCAAACCCCATCGAAATAATCCAGGTCTGGAAAGGGGGCATGGCATTTCATGGCGCGCTTCTTGGTTGCGGCATCGCCGTGTGGCTATTTGCCAAACGCAACGGTGTGAGTTTCTTAAGCTCCCTGGACCTGACAACAGCGGCTGTGCCTCTGGGCCTTATATTCGGACGCCTGGCCAATTTCATAAATGGCGAACTATGGGGCCGCCCAACGAATGTACCTTGGGCCATGGTCTTTCCAGAAGCGGCAAGAATGCCCAACTTCGCTGCCATCGAGCCAACACCGCGCCACCCCAGTCAACTCTATGAAGCATTCACCGAAGGCGTGTTGCTGTTTCTGGTGCTTTGGATTCTGACCCATCGTTTCGGTGGGCTCAAAAAACCCGGCCTGATGGTGGGAACATTTCTTCTAGGCTACGGTATTGCACGCTCATTCTGCGAACTGTTTCGCCAATACGACCCCGATCATGTGCTTTCAGCCTATGGCCTGACACCTGGGATCGTCTACTCAATTCCGATGATCCTGCTGGGGATCTGGTTCATCCAAAAAGCCCGGGAAAAGCCAAGCCCCACAAAGGCATAAAAAACGCAATTCCACTTGCGGTTCGCACACCCTCAAGCCTTTGATATGATCTTGGAAGAAAGCCATGTCGAAAAATGCCCAGCAACCACATTCTTCACGCCATTTCACTTCTGCGACACGTAACAAGTCTTGCACCTTTAGCCCGCTGAAAGAGCAATGCCCTTGAGGTATCATGACCCAAACTCTAAACCTCCACATCAAAATGGAGTTTCTCTAGGAGAGCAATTGAATGCTCGAACCATTGGAAGCAGGCAATCTTCTGAGTTTACCAAACATTCGCCACGGTTTTTTTACCCGCGTTGGCGGACGCTCAAACGGCATCTATCAAGAGCTCAATTGCGGGTTTGGTTCTAAAGACATTCCCTCCCTTGTCGCTCAAAACCGTACGCAGGTCGCACAACATCTGAGCCCACAGGCAAAACAACTGGTCACCGTCTACCAGGTCCATTCCGCTCGAGCCATCAGGCTGGAGAAACCAGCCAACCCAGATAATCTTCCAAAAGCCGATTCAATCGTCACCACCACCCCTGGCTTACCCATCGGCGTACTCACAGCCGATTGCACCCCCGTTTTATTCGCAGATGCCCAAAACGGCGTCATCGCCGCAGCCCACGCAGGATGGCGCGGTGCAGTAGGCGGAATTCTGGAAGCCACCGTCGAGACCATGGAACAAGCTGGAGCCAAGCGCAGCTCGATCATGGCCGCTTTAGGCCCATGCATTCATCAAGAAAACTACGAGGTTGGATATGAGTTTCAAAACAAGCTTTTAGCCTTAGATTCCTCAAACAGCCGCTATTTCTCACGCCCAGAGGAAAGTAGTAAGCCCCATTTTAACTTACCTGGCTATGTATTTACCCGCCTTAAGGCCCTCAACATAGCAAATGTACACTCAAGAACGCAGTGCACCTATGAAAACGATTCGCTTTTTTACAGTTATCGGCGCTCACAACACCTCAAAGAAGCTGACTACGGCCGTCAAATCTCCGCAATTGTCCTTGAATAACTCATTCATCCACAAGGAAGTACTGATTCTTCCACCGAAGTATTAGCCAAGAACACTCATTGGCTCTGTTTTTTATGGACGCCTCCGATTTGTGAAGGTTAAAATGCACGCAATGGGTACCGGTATCAAAATTCGTATAGGCCGCAAAGTTAGTAAGCCGGCCGCCGGAAAACAGCGGGTCATGAATAGGGGGACGTCATCGTGACGACCATTGATGCTGCTGCGGCGTGG
>JAJRZC010000411.1 GCA_024275435.1 Alphaproteobacteria bacterium | reverse complement strand
TGGGTGGAAATGGATCGTCCCGCCGCTGTGACGTAGCGGGCAATATAGTCAATTGCGCCAGAACTCGACAGGCCGTGGCTGACGACGAGCACAAGCGCGATGATAACCGTTGCTGGGTGGCCAAAACCTTCGAATGCCTGATCCGGCTTTACGGTACCCAGAAGGACAGCAATTATCAGAGCCGCGAATGCGACAAGGTCATAGCGCCAGCGGCCCCATACCAGGAAAATCAGGACGCCGCCAAGCAGTCCCAAAATGGTCATTTGATCAGGTGTAAAGTTCATGGATTTGATTGTTGACTTGGGATGGTGCGCGCGGCAACCGGGAAAGGACTTGATGTGCGTGAGAGTTCTTTGTGCGTGGACTGAAGGCAACACATGTTTTTAGACCCGGTGAATTTCCACGTTTCTGGAGGGGCAGTTTTATGATGCGGCTCTATTCCTCCAGGCGCCTTTATCTGTGCTCAGCTAGGGTGCTTTTGCATGAAATTATCTGCTTTGAAAAGGGGAGGGTGAAAATTTAGAGATAAGATTATGATCTAGTCTGGTTTAGGACTTGGGATTGCCTGGGGAAGCTTGCTGATTAAGGGTTGGGAACACGCGCATCAGAGCTTCGGAAACGCGAACGCTGTCAACGTCGTCCTTGTGGATGACATCGGTGGCCCCAGCCTTGGTCAACTCGGCCTTGCGTTTTCGGGTTGCCCGTGAACTGATCACGACAATGGGACCTTCATAACCTGCATGGCGAAGGTAGGGGATTGTATCATCGGCATTGTCGGAGGGTTTCAAAACATCATCAAGGAAGATTAGATCCGGCTTTTGGGAAATTGCAGCATCAAGTGCCGTTGAGAGTGTTGAGGCTGTTTTGATTTCGAGTTTGTAGCTGAACATAAGGTTCAAGGTCGCGATCAAGCGATCGAGGTCGCGCTTTTCGTCTTCGACGATGAGAACTTTTGAAAAAGGCAACTGACCTTTAAGCGCTTTTGTGGTGTCGCTTTTCTTGGCGAGGAAGTTTCCGCCTGATCCTGTGGATGTTGATACCATCAAGGACGACCCTGTGAATAACTGTTGCTCGATCATATGGTGACGTTTGGAAATTGGAAAACTTCCGTACGACTGGCCGAAACTAGATCAATTTTGTCCATTTTGGAACAGAATTTAATTTTTGGGTTATTTATCATGGTTCATGCTGATTTTTGCAAGGAACACAAAGGCTTAACTCGTGCTTATTTGTCAATTTTTGTCGGATGAAAGGGGCTTAAGGGTTTTTGTTGGGGTCCCTCTAACTGGATGGTTTTGTGTTTGCCGGCCAAATAACCGATATTTCAGTGCCACGTTTCTGGGAAGGATCTGAATGCAATTCCAGAGTGCCACCGGCGGTTTCAACCGTTCTTTTAACGAGAGCGAGCCCCATACCCCGAGAGTGGCCTTTGGGATCTGAGTTGATTGTTCGGAATGGGAGCATGACGGCTGTGTGATGCTTGGGATCGATGCCGGGCCCATCGTCTTGAATTTTGAATAGGAAGTTTTGACTTGAAGAGACGTTAGTTGCCTCAATACAAATTGAACCGTGAGCTTTGTCATGGTGTTTGATTGCGTTGTCGATGAGGTTGCGAATGACGAGGTCTAGTGGAGCCTTCATTGTTTTCACTGTGGGCCAGCGGCCTTTCATTGTTACGCTGATGCCCTTGGGGTGGGGAAGTGAATTGATGATCTCCTGAACCAACAATCCGGTGTCGAGGGTTTCGATGAGATCGTTTTTGCGTCCCACACTGGCGTAGTCGAGAAGAGCAACCATCATTGAGGACATGCGTTTTGACTGGGTGCGCAGATCGGCCAAGGAGACTTTGGCACTGTCGGCATCTTTTTGGGTGAGAGCTTTCTCAATGTCATCTGTAAGGTAGCGAATGGCGCGCAATGGCGCGCTCAGGTCATGGGCGATAATCTCGGCATACTCTTCAAGGTCCTGGTTGGCAATTTCGAGTTCCCGGCTCTTTTGCGCCAAGGCCTCCTCGGCCATGAGACGCTTGCGCATTTGATGGGAGATTTCGATTTCGGTATGGGAACCAGTTGAAGCGCGCGCTAGCAGAAGGATGAATTGATCTTCAGCTTGTGACCAGAATGCTGTGATGTTGAGCCGGGGAGTCTTTTGTTCCGGCTTTTCAGTCCGGCAGGTGTGCATGGATATATTTGGCAAGACAAAAAGTTTACCCGGCTGTCCTGCCAGGGCTTTTATATCGTCTTCATAGCCAAACAGGGCTGGGATGGCTTCAGCAAGGGGGGTGCAGATTTCTATGTCATGGACCAACGAGCCGTATTTCGCCGTGACATCAAATGCCGTGTCGATCCACACCAAACCATAAGCTCCGCTATCGGCGAGGATGGTGCTTACAGTTACCAAGGGGGCTGGGAGCTGCTGGTTCATGTCATTCCTCGCGCCGACGGATGGTTCTTGCGGCTTCATGGAATGCTGTTTGGACATTTTGACCGGTTTTTGCGCTGGTATTTATGATTGTCGGGGGATTGTCAGCCAGGTTGCTTGGTAATTGTGGGGTATCTTTGCCCTGGATCAGGTCTAATTTGTTGATGATAAGAGCGTGGTGGCGCCCTGGGAAAGCGTCTCGAAAGCCTAGGGAGAGGCTAGCCATGGCTTCGAGGGTTTGGGGACGTGTGACGTCGGAGATGATCAAGGCGGCGTTGGCTTGGCGCATGTAGACGTGGCGAAATATCTGATCGGAAAAATTGCCATCGGTGTCCCAGATTAAAAGCGTGATGTGGCTATCGTCTGGTGCTGCTGGCGGGACTTCGTAACGGTAGATATCGACACCGAGCGTAGGTTTGTAGTCAAAATCAAACTCATCATGGACAAGGCGGCGCACGAGAGAGGATTTTCCAACGCCAATCTCGCCCAGCAGCATGATTTTGTAGGTGGTCATCGTGCTCGCTCACCAATGAAGCCAAGTTCGAACTCAACACGCCTGTTGGGGCTTTGCTCCCCGACTTGCGGAGATAGTTCTTTGGCGTTCTTTCGCCCAACAGCCACCAGCTGACTTGCCGGTACGCCTTTTGAGATGAGCATGCTTCTGATCTTGTTGGCACGTGAAAGCGATAAAGTGGAGTTACTGGCCGCGGGGCCTTGCTCATCGGTAAACCCGACAATACGGATAAGGCTGCCAGCCTCTTTGGTCAGTTGAGCAAGCTTATCTAATTTACGGTTGGCTCTTTGTGGGTTTGAGAAGTCCTTGTCGGTTCTGAAAAAGATAGCATTGGCGTTTGCCCAGGCTTGCAGTTTTTCACGTGGCGTGGGTGCTGGTGGGGGTGGTGCCTTCATACGCAAAGCCTGAGTGGTGGCGGCGGTGAGTGTTGCAAAGTGCTCAGCGCGCAGAGCCAGGTTTTCCGCTGTTTCTGCCAAGCTCGGGTTTTGGGAGGGAACTGCCGGAATGGCTTCGATGTCAGTTATATTTTCGTTTAAGGCTTTTGTATCCTTACGTTCGGTAAGGAGTATGGGTGCGATTTTTTGTGAGGCGTGATCGATCTGTGCAGCAATATCCGTGAGCGCTGTTTT
>JAJRZC010000410.1 GCA_024275435.1 Alphaproteobacteria bacterium | reverse complement strand
GTATCGCAAACAGAAATGATAGGTAGTATTGCCAAATTCGAGATCAAATGGAGCCAAGACATAAATAGCGTAGGAAAGCTCACGCCAACAGTGTCTCTCTATGCCCAGCTAGCCCCCGTTTTTTGAAGGGCACCGAAAAGAATACCTCTGAACTTGCCCGCTCGACAAAAGGGACGCTTATTTATGATCGCATTTAATCATTGCAAGGCCGGCAGGAAATGAGCGTCTCAAGCAAAATCATAAAGACAACAGCCGACCAAGCCTCACACTTGATTGAAAAAGTTAAAACACCTCGTGTGCAAATTTTTCTAAAGAACTCTCGAATCTTCTTTAAGAAATTGAGTGAAGCCGGAACGCAGGGTTACCCACCCGACACCAAACGTCGTCTCGTTGTAATGAACATTTTCGCCTACTTGATAGGAATTTCCACCCTTGGATATGCGCTCCAACAGATGGCATTGGGCTTCGAAGAATACAAGCCCGTCATCCTGCTCAACTTTGCCCTCATGTTCACAGCCGTCGCGGTTCCCTTCTCGCATCGTTTCGGAGATGCTTGTGGTGGTCTCATTATCATCATCACAGAGTATGCCGCACTCCTTGTGTTCACCTACTACCTAGGTCGTGATTCAGGCATACATCTTCAATACTTCATTGCAGCCGGAGCCTCCATCGTTGTCTTCGGCATCAAGCAATGGTGGATTGCACTTCCCGCAGTCATAATCGGCATCGCTTTGCATCTGGTCGCATGGTTCAACTTCCCAGCGGAGACGGCCATACTAAAGCCCGGCCCGGAGTTCATAAACAGCCTCTATACACAAGCAGCAATTTCCACCGGCGTGTTACTTGCCAGCGCCGTGTACTATGCCTTCCGTCTTGCTGAATCCGCAAAAGAAGAAACCGACACGCTGTTGCGCAACATCCTTCCCGATAGCATCGTTGAACGATTGAAATCTGAAAGCACAGATGTCGTCGCTGACAACTTCGACGAAGCCTCAATCCTTTTTGCCGACATTACCGGCTTCGTCGAACTGGCTCGCAAGCTCGGAGCTGAAAAGACCGTTGAATTGTTAAACAACCTCGTCATGAGGTTTGATGACTTGGCCTCGAAACATGGCGTGGAAAAAATCAAAACCATCGGCGACGCTTATATGGTCGCCGCAGGCATCCCCGAACCGCAAGTCAATCATACCCAACGTTTAGCCAGAATGGGCCTTGATATGCTTCGTGCTGTCAAAGATGTGCGTGAAGAAACCGGACTGGACCTTTCCATGCGCGTGGGCTTGGCATCCGGACCGGTAATGGCTGGAGTTATCGGCACCCGAAAATTCAGCTACGACGTGTGGGGAGATCCGGTAAACCTAGCCGCCCGCCTTGAAAGCAAAAGTGAACCAGGCAAAATACTCACCTGCCCAGGATGCTATGAAAAACTCAACCGCGAGTTCAAGCTTCAATCGAAAGGAAAAATACACATCAAAGGCGTCGGTCAGCAGGAAACCTGGTTTATCGTCGAAGAAGAACAAAACTGACTGAACCTAACAGTCACCCGTCACCACAACAAATCTCATCCACGTCACACACTGGGACTACCCTTAACCCCAAACCTGTTCTTGATGCGAGTAAACAGCTGGTCCCGCACCTGACGGTAGCCTCGAGCAAGCTGCTCATCTTCATCAAACCCAACCACAGCTGTCGCGTCCATCGTCGGCCAGTATTCCACGGGCAAATTCTTATCGTGTGCAAAGCCAAGCGCTTTGTGGTGAGCCTCTGGAGCTAAACTCACAATAAGATCGTAGTCATCCCCGCTCAAATCATCGAGGGTTTTCGATCGGTGACCAGCTATGCTGATACCTATTTCATCCATCACACCTTCAACAAGAGGATCATAAGCGCCCGCATTCACGCCAGCTGAATCAACGCGTACACTGGGGCCGCACAGATGACGCAAAATTCCCGCCGCCATCACCGAGCGAACAGCATTCATCGTGCAAACAAAAAGCACAGAATCAGGTCGTTTTCCTATCGGACCAGTGCACAATGCACCTGTTGCCTCCGGCAAGAATTCATCCCTTCCAGTGCAATGCGCAAACAAGCGTAAACAACCGCCGTGCGGTATCGAAATCCATGGTAATTTTACCCGAAAGGCGCTCTACAAGAAGACCCGTTCCTTCATCGTGAAGTGCACGACGGTTCACATCAATGGCTTGAATTGTTGCCGTGGGCGCCTTGCGGATCGCATCATAATAACTTTCACAGACAATAAAGTAGTCCTTGATGATCCGTCGAAAGGGAACAAAAGGGATTACATGCTTGGCTAGCGATTCAACACTTTCGTTTCCAACATCAAAAACAAGCCGCCCATCTTCCACAGACAAGCAAAGCCGGTAGGGGCCTTCGCTCAAGCCATCAAGCTGAAAAGAATTCCCCTCCAGTAGATCGAATATCGCAACTTCACGCTCATGCTCAACACTGGGGTTTGGATGCGCGACAGTTTCCTGGCCGAGGACAACCTCGAAAAGGCGTTCTTTGGAATTCACAGGCGTGGAAGCTTCAGGCATAGATCCCTTTTGCTCAACTTTTGTTTGTTAGTCGGATTTCAACGGATCGACGATGCCCCTCAAGACCTTCAGAACGCGCTAACGTCATTGCAGGTTCGGCTATCGCGGCAAGCGACAACGCATCGAGCTTTAAAAGAGAAGTCCTCTTCATAAAATCCAACACCCCCAAACCGGACGAAAACTGTGCGCTACGCGCCGTCGGCAGGACATGATTAGAACCAGACACATAGTCACCAATAACTTCTGGAGTGTGCGAACCAATAAAAATCGCACCGGCATTTCTGATCTTAAGGGTCAACTCTTCGGCATTTTGCGTGGCAATCTCCAGATGTTCTGCCGCAACACGATCAGCAAGAGCAACCGACTGCTCCAGGTCATCAAGAACAATCACAGCGCCAAATTCATTCCAACTGGCCCCGGCGATATTACCTCGGGGTAAATCACTAAGCTGCCTGGAAACAGCCTCCTCCACAGCAGAAGCAAAGTCTTTGTCGTCTGTCATCAAAATCGACTGCGCCGCTGTATCGTGTTCCGCCTGGGCAAGAAGGTCCGCCGCGATCCACTCCGGATTATTGTGACGATCAGCAATAACCAAAACTTCTGAAGGCCCGGCAATGCTATCAATGCCCACAGTGCCAAATACCTGTCGTTTTGCCGCAGCCACATAGGCATTCCCTGGCCCAACGATCTTCACCACCCGCTCAATGGTTTTTGTTCCATAAGCCAGTGCCGCAATAGCCTGAGCGCCACCAACTCGATAAATCTCATCAACACCCACAAGCTTGGCAGCAGCAAGAACCAGAGGATTCAGTTCTCCACCCGGTGAGGGAACGACCATAACGATACGCTCCACCCCAGCAACTTTCGCCGGAACGGCATTCATCAAAACAGAGCTTGGGTAGGATGCCAACCCGCCAGGAACATATAGCCCCACAGATTGAACAGCAGTCCAGCGCCAACCAAGCTCAACACCCACTTCGTCTTTGTATCTTAGGTTTTCCGGAAAATCACGTTCATGGTGTGCCTCAATACGCGCGCGCGCAAACTCAAGAGCTTCCAACGTCTCAGATGAACACGCTTCTACGGCATCAAGAACATCTTTCTCGCTAACCCGAAGTCCAACTTCATTAAGGTCGATATTGTCAAATTTTCTAGAAAGCTCCACCAGTGCTTCATCACCATCTGAACGCACCTGGTCAATGATCTTGGAAACTGCGTTGTCGACGTCTTCAGACACCTCCCGCTTTTGAGAGAGCATCTCTTCAAATTTCGCATCAAATTCAGGATCACGCGTCGCGAACCGTTTTGCCATTTTTGCCGTTAAACCTCTTAGAAATTCTTGTTCATGGCACTACCGATCCAGAGTCCATCTATTCCTTCGTGGGATGAACTGGTTTGGCACGCGTTGTCCAGGCAGCTCCCAGATCACGCAGCTCAACTTCAATACATTCCACATTCAACTCTATTATGCCGCCACCGGAAAACAGTAACGAAATCCATCCCCCCGGGGGATCACCTTTTTTAAAGTTAAGCGCCAGCAACGACAAAACATCATCCTTGGCTTTCCAATCAATCTTAAACGTTCGTACCGACAAAACCCTTTCAAACCGCAGACCAGACTGCCTGCGCTGATAAGACTTCATCATACCAAAACCCTTACCGGCACTTATCCAATCGAACCGATTGACCACACAGGCAAATTGCTTGGTGCGCGGACTATAGTCAAAGTTACCAACCCGCACGACACTGTCTTGAAGATGCGCTGAAATAACAGAGAGGTCCTGTTCATCAAGGGCGATGAGCTTCAAATCTTTATTGGGTAGATCGTTCATAAACCTCACCGGATCAGCACAAAAACAACGCCCACTCAAGAGGTGTGATAGCTGCCCATTCGCTCAATCGCAACAGGACACAAGCGCTAAATTAAACAACGCTAGCTTTCACGCCTCTTACAGCACCATCAGCAAAAACATTGAAAGGTCAACAAGATAGCTAACGACAACAATTCAAAACGCAGAGCAAATCAGTTAACAGCTCCAATTTACTCCTCGACCAATCCGCTATTCCTCCCGCACGCGTTCAATACGAGCCCCGCAACACGAAAGCTTCTCTTCCAGCATCTCAAATCCCCGGTCGAGATGATACACGCGGTTGATCATCGTCTCACCTTCAGCCATCAGTCCCGCAATAACCAAAGACACCGATGCACGAAGGTCAGTAGCCATCACCTGCGCGCCATGCAGATCTTCAACACCTTTAATGGTAGCCGTATCTCCATGAAGCTGAATATCCGCCCCTAAACGCGCCAATTCCTGAACATGCATGAAACGATTTTCAAAAATCGTTTCTCGTATCACACTGGTGCCGCTCGAGCGCGCCATTAAAGCCATCATTTGAGCCTGAAGGTCGGTGGGAAATCCTGGAAACGGCTGCGTTTCAATGGTAACCGGCGCAATTCCCTCTCCATTGCGCGTTACCCGAACACCTTCGCTAACTTCCTCCACCTGCGCGCCAGTTTCCCGCAGCACCTCAAACGCAGCACTTAAAAGATCATAGCGCGTGCCCTTCAGCAGTACATCGCCCCCCGCTGCCGCCACAGCGAAAGCAAATGTTCCCGTTTCAATCCGATCAGGCAAAACCGTGTGAATAGCCCCATCCAGTTGGTCTCTTCCCTGGATATGCAATGTCGAAGTCCCAATACCTTCGATTTCAACACCCATCTTGCGAAGGCACGAGGCAACGTCACCAATTTCAGGTTCGCGCGCAGCGTTTTCAATAACAGTCTCACCCTTGGCAAGCGCAGCAGCCAACAGCACTTGGTGCGTCGCCCCCACTGATACCTTGGGAAAAGTAATGCGCTCTCCACGCAAACCATTAGGTGCCCTCGCCACCACGTAACCTGAATCAATATCAATCTGAGCACCAAGTTGCTTCAGTCCGGTAAGATGCATATCAACCGGCCGTGTACCTATGGCACACCCGCCAGGAAGCGAAACCCGCGCTTCCCGCATGCGTGCAATCAACGGACCCAGAACCCAAAAGCTCGCACGCATGCGACTGACCATGTCGTAAGGTGCCGTTGTGTCGACGATCTCACGAGCGGTCAGATGAAATGTATCTCCAAGCAGCACCCCGGATCCGGCACGCTTTCCATCGACCGCCAGATCAACCCCATGGTTACGCAAGATCCGAACAAGCTGATTGACATCGGCAAGATTGGGAACATTCTTCAGGGTCAGTCTTTCACCTGTCAAAAGACTTGCAATCATAAGCGGAAGAGCCGCGTTCTTTGCCCCCGAAATGGGAATGACACCATTTAACGGCACACCGCCGATGATCTTGATGCGATCCATATGCCGCCCTTTAATCTCGTGTTTTTGGAAAAAACAAAGTGACACAACCCAAAACGTGCCACCCAACGCCAGAAACTCAGACTTGGAAAATTCTGACCAACTTGATCACTAGCTCCCAATTCGCAAGCACACGCCCCCTAGTGTGAAAGCATCCACACCAATCAATGCCTAATGCGCAAGTTTTAACGTCATGATCTAGAATGCTTCCCCATAAAGTGTGGTGCGGTTTTCCAATAAGAAGCACCATAAAACAAGGGCTAAGAGCTTGGGCGGCACTATAATTCAGAAAGATCCACTATAACCCCCCCCAGAACCCATAAAACCATCGATTATTCAGCCTTAAAACCTATCTGGAAACCAGTAATGAGTTAAGGCTCACCCCACATGAAAGCACTTGAGAAAATGCTACCTTGAGATGTGTGCTCTTTCAGGGGCAGACACGTCAACCAGCTAAGACTTTAAGGCTGAAACCGAACAATTAAATCCGTATTATTCTCCTGCATCACCTTCGCCTTCGCGATCGTCACGATCATCACCGAAGCCTTGCGCGGCAGCCTGCTTGCGCGCCAAATCCTTGCGTTTTTTGAGATTTTCCCTCAATTCGGCAGCCAAACGGCTCGCACGATCCGCGCTTTTGTTATCCTTCCCTTGCGGCACTTTGCTCTTATCTCCCCCATGAATGTCTCAACTCCGATCTTCGCTGAAAATCTATGCAGAAAACCGCCGGTAGCAAACTTGCACGTCAACCAAAAACCTTCTCACTATGCCTGATTAAGACAGCTAAGCACGGAATTCGGGTCAAGTCTGAAAAACCCACCGCAACCCCAAAAAAAACCAGTCATCATTAGAAAAAAATCTAAAATTCAACCGAAAAACGCCAACAAAAATTTTACAGATTTTCTGAAAAAGGTACAATTTTCACAGCTCGCTTGCCGTCACGGAACGGTTATGCCACTGTCCGCTCCGATTCTTCATGGGTCCCTAACAAGAAGCCAAACGGGCACGCGCTGCGCGCAAACAAACGCAGGCCCGCAAGATCACCTCCGCTGCCGTAGCTCAGGGGTAGAGCACTCCCTTGGTAAGGGAGAGGCCGAGAGTTCGAATCTCTCCGGCAGCACCATTTATTTCAATGACTTAGCCGCGATCGTCAGCGCTCATTTCTGGTTCCGTCCCCCCACTGGCGAAAGCGGCTCAAATGCAATTCCCGTCTATTCATTGGGCACCACTCACGAAGCCTCTATCGCCATAAGGTATTGATGGGGGTCAGACTTCCCCTAGCTCACCCAAGTTCAACGGAAAACGGCTTTTCCAGAGAAAAGTAACCGAGCCCAAAACCATACTTGTGACCCAGCTCATGGCATTCACGAACACCATTGGCATGAATATCGCCGATGGTAGAAAAACCTTGCTTGCCGGAAAAACCCAGCAGTGCCGTTTCCGTCATGCAGGCCAACATATGGTTTTGCGGTAGATCGATCATATCAAACGTGAAGCTATTGTTGTCGGGAGCTTTCGCAACACCACCACGAATAACCGTAATATCTGGTCGAGCTTTACCAAGCGCCGGATCAACATCACTGGGCACCGAAACATCGCAAATGATCCGCGTTGCAACCCCCACGTTCGAAGTCGTCAAGATCGGGGCTATGGAATTCGAGGCGCTAACGATGATGCTGCAATCCTTTAAATCCTCGATACTTGTACTCACCGGTAGGAACGGATCCTCTCCATAGTGCTCGATAATTTTCCGGCGAGCCCGCGCACCTGGTGTATCGCCCTCACCATTCAAACCAGAACCATTTGGAGCAGAGGCGTGTCCGTTCCCATTCATAATTCCATTGCTGAAATTCAAAGACGACAAGACTTTGGAAGAAGCCAGCGCCGCAGCTAACCCTCTAAGATATCGTCTTTCTTTCGTCTGCAGTGCCAACAACGCAGCATCATAAATCCTATACGCGACGCGCTCAACACGCCCAATGGATGCTTTTCGACCGACCAATCGCAGACAATGAAAATGCTCACTGAAGATCTGCGCCAACGTCGAGCCGATATTGCCACCCGCTCCAATAAGACCAACCCTCTCAATCGAGGTGTCCATATGAAGTTCCGCGACCGAGCGCATCACAGCTTCGGCCGCAAGCGCCACCGTATAGGTATTTCCTGTGGTTATCTGTAAATCCTTGAAGTCGTTTTGCACCGCCAGGCCATTTCGTGTGACCACAGACAACAATCCACCAAGCCCCACCACACGCGCCCCCTTATCGGCAAATTGAGCAACGGCACTATTGACCTGTTCAACAATCTTCGCCGATTTCCCTTCGCGAAGAGCATCGACAATTGCGCGGCTGGTAAGCGGTAGGGTATGCAGTTCAAAATCAAGAGAGTCACCAGACGACGTCATCATCGGCACCCGCTTGACAAGCACAGGATCAACCAACCGCTCAGCTAGGTTTTCCCGCTCCCTCGGCGATAAACTCAACAGCGACTTGTCCAACAAACCAATATCTTCAGAATCGATCATATGGCCAAGAAATACAGCTTGCTTCTTCGAAGACACACGACATTCCACATTTGCTTCTTTCTTGCCACCCGCAGGGTGATCGTTCATCTGAAACGGTGTCTGACCGCTCATGCGATAACCTTGAGCAAGGTGGCGCACGAAATCACCAGCATCACCCTTATGGATGAGTGCACACACGGCTTCCACACCCTTGGCCGTAAAGTCCATATCAGCACGGGAGATATAAGCGGAAGGTTCAAACCGGATTGTCGACGGACGTGACAGCGCCGTGCCAACACGAACACCACGACGATGCAAAAGATGGCTGGCAAAGAAAATACCCAGCAGTTTCTGATCCGATAACCCGCTGATCAATTGCGACTTGTTGTTCCTCTGGCTGGCCAATTCAATACCAACCAACAACCCGCATCCGCGCACATCCGACAGCACATTGGGATAGCGCGCCTGCACCTCTTTCAATCTCTTGACCAGATAGTCGCCAGCAACACGCGAGCGCGACTCGATATCATCATCATCCAAAAGACGCAGCGCCCTCAAAGCGATAAACGCACCGTGATCATCCTCGCCAAATGTTGAGGTGTGGGCAAAACCATACCCTTCCTCATAGCGTTCGCTATCAATCAACAACGCCGAGGTTTTCGATAGGCCACCGCCGAGGCTTTTTCCAAATAGGTAATAATCACCACGCAGTCCAATAAGAGAGGCAGCAGCAAACGCTCCCGTTCTCCCCATGCCCGACTGGATTTCATCAACAATAATCGGGCAACCGGCTTCATCAGCCAGCACGCTCAAGGTGCTTGCAAAGGACTTGGCTAGTGGAAATATTCCACCCTCTCCCTGTACGGGTTCCAAGAACAAACCCGCGATGCGATTGAATCGAACCTTACCATCACATGTTGCAATCTCACTTTGATAGCGTCTGAAGATCTCAACGGCCGCCTCATCATCGTCTCGTGGCAGCCAAACCACTTCGAATGGACCTTGAAGGCCCAAATCATCTCGCCCAGGTGCATTCCAGGTCAGGCTATACGCGCCCAGTGTTTTACCATGGTAGCTGCCTTCAATGGCCAGCACCACAGGCTGTTTTGATACCCTCTTCGCTAATTTCAGCTCATCTCCAGAGCAAGCAGAAACAAACCTTTCACGACGCTGACTCCACTCGAACAAAGCATGTTTCAAGGCAGCATCAACCATCTCCGCGCCAGTGCTACCAAGTACCACTTTATAATCTCGTCCCGTCAGCTTGGCGACCCGCGCAACAATCTCCTTGCCCAGTGTTCCAGCAGCACTGCGATTAGACATCTGCATGAATTTTGGACGGTTCGCTTCGAGCATTTCTTTCAAAATTGCAACAAGTGCCGGATGGTTATGACCAAACAACGTGGAACCAAAACCGCCGAGCATATCAATGGCGGTCACGGGCTTGCCAAATCGTGACCCGCTAACACGATCACCAAGCGCGAAATCAAAATCCACATCAAGAAGCATCTCATGCAATGCTGTTGTGAAGTCCGGTCGTACTGCCATCAAATAATCAGTTGGATTTATCTGATCCTTGATCTCCTCAAGAAGCGAACGTGTCTCACTGACAGCAAGATCACCATCAGGCACAGAACTATTTCCATTCAATCTATGCCCATTCAAACAATGACCATTCAGAGTATGACCATTTAACTGGCTTCCTTGGGCTTTAGATTCAGCAGACCCAGACTCAGACTCAGTTTTCCTCAAGGCATCATTTGCTGGCTTCAAAATTTCAATTTCACAAGGCAATGTTTGCCCGTTCCCAGCTTGAGCTTTGACAATTTCAAACAAGGCATCAATGGCTGATCCGAAAGTCATATCCTCGCAGAACATTTCCGGGTCCGGCATGACTCCAAACTTTTTATCAATCCTAAGCAGAAGCTCCAATCCGGCTATTGAATCAAGTTCCACATCCTGAAAACGCGTATCTTCGTTGATTTCGTCAATTGGCATCAATGTCGCTGAAGCCAAACATTCACGAACAAATTCAAACACCTCCGCCCTGGAAACAACCCGAAAGAGATCAAGGCCTTTTGTACCATTGGTTTTTGAATGAAAAGGCTCAACACTTGTGGGAACGACGGTCTCAGGCGACGCTTCAACTTTGGCTCTGTTCTGGTCCTCTATGGTGCCAGGCAAAGTGGCTTCATCAGAAAACCAAAAACGCTCCCGGTCAAAAACATAGGTTGGCAGCACCAGACGCTTAAATTCAAACGGTGCATCTAACGCCTGCCAATCAACATTCACACCACAAGTGTAGATTGTTCCAAGTGCTTTTGCCCACTGCGCACCATCATCCTTACCAAGCGTAATACATGAAGTTACGACCACATCCCGTTTAGCTTCAACCTTTGAAATAACCTCAAGAACTTGTGAAGAAGGTGGCCCAAGTTCAATGAGCAAATCGGCACCAGCTTCAATCACTGCCTCAAGTGAGGCTTTGAAGCTCTCGTCAATGTCAGAAGATTGATTGTGATAGACCGCCTTCAGGCCATCCCCAAAGGAAACCGATCCCGCTAAAACCTTGTTGAGATGATTGCCAATGCCACCACTGACAACAAAAGAGGGTTCAATCCCCAAAACAGCAAAGAACCTGATCAAGGCAAACTGAACCACAAACTGTGCCACGCGAGAAATACCAGGATCATCTACGATTGATGTAGCATCGCAGTCTTTTCCATAAAGCAAGTCGCTTAATTTGACATTCGCGACCTTCTCCACCGTTTCATCGGCATCATCAATAAAAGCTGCAAATCGAGGGTCAGCCAAGTACAAACCACGGCACATACCGCGGCGGGGCGAAGCTTCACCCGTCAGCAAGAAAGCAATCTTGCGACCTTTTCTTTTGGCCCGCCCCTTTGTGATAATATTGGAGAAATCTTCTTCAACACGCCCTTCAGACAACGCCGTTAGTGAACTAACCAGATCATCGCGTGAACGCGTGACAATAACTACCCGCTCTTCAAAATCAGCCCGCCCGATATTTGCCGAATGACAGATATCTCCAAGTGCAAGCTCTGGCTGACACGCCACAGCATCGCGCAGGTTCGCAGCCATTTGCGCCACCTGCTCAGGCTTTTTCGCAGACAATTTCAAAAAATGAAATGATCTATCAGGTCCGGTCTTGTCATCTTCCAGCACAGGAGCTTCTTCAATCACAACATGCGAATTCGACCCACCAAAACCAAGGCAGCTCACACCAGCTCGTCGCGGTGATCCACCGCGAGGCCAAGCCATGGGCTCCGGTGTCACAACGACCCGGCTGCCCTCGACGCAAGCCTCAGGCATGGGCTTATTGAGATTGGCTTGTCCAGGGATCTCTTCATGTTCCAAACACAAGACCGCCTTCAGCACACCAGCAAGACCGCTGACGGCTTCCAGGTGACCAACATTCGATTTAACAGACCCCACAAAACACGGCCCTGCTCCATTTGTGCTCTCGCGTTCACCTTCAAAGACCTCATTGAGAGCCTTAAGCTCGGTTTCATCACCGCGAAATGTTCCTGTACCATGGGCCTCCACAAAACCGATCGTGCTCTGGTCAATCCCAGCCGCAGCATGGGCGGCACGGATGAGTTCCACCTGACGCTCGCAACTGGGCAACGCTATTCCCGAGGTCTTGCCATCATGATTGATAGCCGAAGATGAAATAACACTCATGATACGGCTACCACGCGCCACCGCATCTTCTTCACGCCGTATAATAAACGCAACGGCACCTTCCGCACGAACGTATCCATCGGTCGCCTCATCAAAACATTTAACGAGGCCATCCTTTGCC
>JAJRZC010000029.1 GCA_024275435.1 Alphaproteobacteria bacterium | reverse complement strand
CGTTATGAAAAACAGTGCGCGCGTTTGCCTTGGGTGATATGAACAGGCTATGACCGCATACTTTAAGTAAATGCATGCGCACGAATGAGGGGAAATGCTTATGGCTTCACATGACCGTTTTTTAGTGTATCAATTACCGTGGATTAGTTGATTGCGCATGGAAGAAAACTGGTTTAGGTTTCGCCCGTTGACAAGCTTGGTTTCAACAAAATGCACCCGTAGCTCAGCTGGATAGAGCGCTGCCCTCCGAAGGCAGAGGTCGCGCGTTCGAATCGCGCCGGGTGCACCAAATTATTTAATGAAATCAGTGTTTTACTGAACTTATAAAACCTATATTGATTTTCTAAATTGCTCACGGAAGCAATACGGAAGCAGAAAAAATCCAAATTTAGGTCACTCTATGCATTGTTGGCCATTAAATTGAGCGGCCAAAGCTTAGTTTTCAAAATGGAACTTTGCCAAATCGTAGCACATTGCGTTTGTCACCACGAAGCTTGGCCCTCATTTCAGTTACGATAACTGGGAATTATCGTAACCTTGGCAGAATAAAGAGAGATTAGAGGGCTTACGCGCAACTTTCGCCCAATCTATGCGCAACAATGAGGTCATTACCGCGTAATCATAGTTACCTCGAATGCGCTTGTTGTGCGTTCAATACTTTTTCGATTTCGGCGACTGATTGCATGATCGCATCGAAATCCGGAGCCTCACCAAAGATCATCGCTACTGTGTTTTCGTAATCGATCGCTAATCGCTTCGTCATATTGCCAATTGGCAGGAGTGTGAATGATCCATGTACTGCTGCTGCTAAATTGAAGTCCGGTCGGTTAAAGAAGGTTTTGGCATGTTCTATGCAGTCGGCACCGAGTCCTCGATCGGCAAGAGCATTAGCCCCGACTTCTGTCGCAAGCATGCAATGTAGATCATAGTAATGCCTTGAAATACGCTGTCCGTCCTGTTTGAGCTCACCGCGACGATCAAACCAGTTGCGCAAGCCATGAGCGATGACGACTTTGTCCCAGAAGGTACGCTCCGCATCGATCGTCGTGACGTCGGGAACCGCCAGATCAATTGCTGTGACGTCTTCTGCGATATAGGGAGTGATGGTTCGTGGCTTATTGGGATCAAGCGCGGACTTAGCTCCAGATTCTATCTTGATGGCCGCCTGCACATATCCCGTATTTGATGTGTCTACGCGTGGATACCAAACTAAGAGTGTTTGCCCGCTGGGATCGGTTTCGTCAATCTCAACTCGTCCCTTACCTTTCGTATCTTCTAGATGAAGCGCTGACACAGCGGCCAACAGGTCGGTCGTGATGTAGGTCCGACAGTCTTCGGCAATCGCATCGAGCGCCGCCTTTCGTTTCCTGTTGGACAGAACGGCAAGCTCAGCAGGTGTAGCGGGATGTCCGAGATCTTCGCGAAAGACCGTGACGTCGATATCCTCAGAGAACCGATTGATTAGACCATATGCTTTTGACAGAGATGTGCCCCCCTTGAAAAGAAGCCGTGGACCTTTTTGGGGAGTCGATGATAGAGCGCGTTGAGTGTCCAGCAGACCCAAAAATCTTTCTCAATATTGACCAGTGGTGCGCCCAAACGCTGCGCCGTTGCGAGAAAAAGGTCAGCTCGGTCCGAGGCGCGCGCATTTATGATTTCTAAAAAACCTTCATTATTCATGGTCCAGTGCCCTTCCCGAGAGCGCCAGAGGTTTGCGAAGAATATCTTGCATCCAAATCGGCATAGCGGATAGACCAGTCTTTAGATCAACGGCAAGTTTCATGCCGTTTTGCTTATCGTTTAGAAGCTTGCTGATGGTTTTTTCAATCTTCGACTTTTCCACATCATTTGCCATTACGTCATGCAACCAATGAAGAGCTTGAACGATATACATGCCAGGTCGCCCGGCCCAATAGAGCCGACTTGGTGCTGCATTCTTAAAGACGATCTTCTGATTGCCCAAATTGATAGGCTTCAGTCGTGCGTCGACTAGGATTTCGATCTTTGCAGGCACAGCGTTGGTGAGGCCCAGTTGATTGGCCGCTGTCATACCGTCGATCAGGCATCGCACCTTATCCCGGCGCGCCACCGCGTCGATAACAGCGCGGTAATCCGGCACCGTTGGCTTTCCAGTAAGTGAATTAAAGGATGGTTTATCATAGAGCCCGTGCTCTATTCTGCGCAACTGATCACTCTTGATCATACGCTGCAAAGCTTTGTCGATCGCGTCACGACTGCCAATATCGGCAAAATCACCAGGCGTCCAAACCTTACTGAACGCGTTAGAGACACGATCCAATATCATTTCAGGCAGAGATTTTTGGCTGTTCACGGTAATCATGTCCGAAATATGCCACATTTTTCGGACAAACACGAGTCCGAAGTTTGTAGCATATTTAGGACATCAAATGCCGAGACTAAACACCTAGGCTCAGGACTCATTAAATCCACCATATGACGATAGCAGCGATGCATATTGTTGAAAAGAAGGTGTGGGCACAGCGGTCATATCGTGTTGCTACGCGCCGCCAATCTTTCAGCCTACCAAACATATTTTCAACCTTATGACGTTGTTTGTATAGGGTTTTGCTGTATCCGGCGGGAAAGTTCCTGCCTTTTCGAGGCGGAATGCAGGGTGTTATTCCTTTGGCTTTGAGCGCGGCGCGGAATTCGTCGCTGTCGTAACCTTTATCACCAAGCAGGTGGGAAGCGCCCTCAGGCAAAGCGGGGTAGATCAGCTTTGCTCCAACATGATCGCTCATATTCCCCTCACTCAGGCACATGATTATCGGGCGACCTTCACCATCGCAGACCGCATGCAATTTAGAGTTCAAACCGCCTTTTGTGCGTCCAATACGGCGGGGAACATCCCGTTCGTCGGGAAAACAGTCCATTGGACTGTTTTCTTTTCCTTGAACTTAAGCAGACTGCAAGCAGTCCGGTGGGCTTTAAGGTGGGTGGCATCAATCATCAAGATATCTGGGCTTCCGCCTTGGGCAGATAACGCACTGAATATATTGTCGAAAACGCCTAATCTGCTCCAACGAACAAACCGATTATAGAGCGTTTTATGAGGCCCATAGTCTGATGGTGCATCCCGCCAACGCACGCCATTACGGATCACAAAGATGATACCTCACACTACTTTTCGATCATCCACACGCGGCACACCGTGGGCTAAGGGAAAGTACGGTTTAATACG
>JAJRZC010000409.1 GCA_024275435.1 Alphaproteobacteria bacterium | reverse complement strand
CTGGAAAGATTGCACTAAGAAACGACCCATTCGATTTTGAGAAATGCATTGGTAGCGTCGTCGAACTACTCGCCCCTCGCGCCCATGAAAAAGGGTTGCAGCTATCATGGGCAATAGAGCCGGGTTGTCCGCTCTCCCTAAAAGGGGACAAAGCCAGGGTACATCAGATCCTTTTGAACCTGCTCTCTAACGCCATAAAGTTTACCGATAATGGCGGCATAACAATCACCGCAACAGTTCAATCACCCAACCCTGCCGTCAGCTCGGTTTCCCGTGCCGGTAAAATGGTGAGAGTTGACGTCAAAGATACCGGTATCGGTATGTCTTTGGAAGACTGCAATGCATTGTTCAAGGAATTTGAACAGACCGAAGACGCCGTTCGTCGCCACGCTGGCGGCACAGGTCTGGGTCTTGTTATCTCGAAGCGTCTCGCTCAGGCAATGGGCGGAGATGTGACTGTGAAAAGCTCTCAAGGTGAGGGGTCAACATTCTCGCTAGTTTTGCCGAGCGTGGAAACAGATTCAAAGTCAAACAACAAGGAACTCGGTTTCACCAGACAGCTCCATCGCGATGAGTGTGAAAACCCACAAACTTCTCCAGCGAACCAAGTTCTTCTTGTCTCAGAGCGAAAAATTGAATGTGAAACACAAGCCAGAATCTTGCTTTCTCATCAGATTGATTGTCTTCAGGTTTCCCCTGCAAAGGCAATCGAGGAAATAAAAAAGGCAGCATGCAGGAACAAACCATTTGATAGAATTCTTGTCGATGGAAGCTGTAACATTTCACAAGCAAAAGAAATTCTGGATCAGGCACGGCAATCATGCCCAGACGTTAAGGGTCTCGTGGCCGTCAACGCCAACGAACGAAGCCTTTTGCCGATGTTCAATGCCTCCGGATATAATACGCACCTCATCCGGCCCGTCCGCCCATCCTCCCTTCTGCGAGAACTCAATGCACCTCGAACGATCCTGCATCAATCCGCTTCCGCAGCAAACGAAGGAGCGAATTCTACACATCAATGGGAAGTCAGTTCGCCTCAGCCTGCTCCAACAAAACAACGTTTGATCCTGCTCGCCGAGGACAATGCAATTAACGAGCTGTTGGCCACACGTATCATCGAAAAGGCAGGCCATAAATCCGTTTGTGTGAGAAATGGTTCGCAAGCGGTAGAGTACATGCGCGAAGCTATCGGGAAGAAAAAAGCCAGACCGGATCTTATTTTAATGGATATCTTGATGCCGGATATGGATGGCGTAACAGCAACGGCTCAGATCAGATCACTTTACAAGAATTCAAATGGCGCCACGCACCAATGTCCACCCATAATTGCTGTCACCGCCAACGCGTTCGAAGAAGACCGGCAACGTTACCTTCAAAATGGGCTTAACGATTACTTGTCAAAACCTTTCGAAGCGCATGAACTCACGAACCTCATAAAACGCTGGTGTACGAACGAAACTCCTCAGGGAGAAAAAGATATGCTCGTCGCCCCAAATTCTACGGTCTCCTGACAGATTGCCGCTTGACCGCACCCAATACCTTCGGTCTAAATGCAGCCCGCCAGCTATCGGTTCGGCTCTAGAAGGCCCTGTTTGCGCCCTAAGCTGCCCACAACTCAATTTTATGACAGACCTACGCCCTTAAACAACAGGCAGCAATCAAGGGTCGTAGAAACCTGCAGCAACCATATTGGATTTGAACGGGGTAATCGAGAATGACGCGTATAAAGCGCCACCGCGCTGCTTTAAGGCCGCTCTCAGAAAGCCTTGACGGTGCGCCCTGGGCAGTTTCAAACACCCGGCAATCTTCCAAATGGGTGGAATCAAAGCGAACCCCTTCAATAAAAACATACGGTCGCGTTGGACCTTTGGAGGTTCGTCTCGCCCGGACAATCCAGGATATTCGCTTGGCGCAACAGTTGCGCTACGAAGTCTTCTACGAGGAAATGTCGGCAGAGCCAAACGAGATTGCCAAAATGCGTCGGCGCGATGAAGACGCCTTTGATAGTATTTGTGACCACCTCCTCGTTGTAGATCTGGATGGCGGAAAAAACAGTGGCAATATCTGGACACCCAGTCGCCGATCTCCCGTTGTTGGAACCTACCGTGTGTTACGCCAGGAAGTCGCTGAACGGCATCAGGGTTTCTATACTCAAAGCGAATACGATATCGCGCCACTCATAGCAGCACGCTCCCCACAATATCGTTTTATGGAGCTTGGCCGATCTTGCGTTTTAAAGCCATATCGCAACAAACGTTCCGTCGCATTGCTCTGGCACGGACTTTGGACCTACATCCGAGAGCATAGAGTCGATGTCATGATCGGTTGTGCAAGCTTCCCTGGCACCGATCTTGATGTTCACGCCGAAGCCTTAAGTTTCCTTCATCATAACGCCCAAGCCCCACCCAAGTGGCACTGCAAAGCTCACGACCATCTCTATCAATCGATGAACCGTATGCCGAAGGAAGATATTGATATTCGTTCTGCTTTGAAGGCGGTGCCACCCTTGATCAAAGGCTATCTGCGATTGGGAGCTTTTATAGGTGATGGAGCCGTTATCGACCACCAGTTTGACACAACAGACGTCCTGATCATCTTACCCGTCGAAGAGATCGACCCGCGATATTTCGATCGTTTCGGCACACCCGAGGAACAAAAGAGCCGGATATCGGAATAGGCTCGACTCACATCTTCCAACAGTGCTTCTCATTTCAAAGTCCAAGACATGATACTTTATCGAGCCTTTGCCACAGTCGGTGGCCTGACCTTGGTGAGCCGCTTCCTCGGCTTTATCCGCGATATTCTTATCGCTGCTGCACTGGGCTCTGGCGCGGTTGCCGATGCGTTCTTCGTCGCCTTTAAGTTTCCCAATCTGTTCCGCCGATTATTCGGTGAAGGCGCATTTAACTCCGCATTTGTGCCATTGTTTGCAAAGCGACTTGAAAGCGAAGGTGAGCAAAAGGCTCGCGACTTTGCAGAAACCGCTATGTCCGGTCTGAGTTTTATTCTCATTATTTTCTCAGCGGTATGCATTTTATCAATGCCTTGGTTGATGAGTCTTCTTGCTCCTGGATTTATTTCAGATCCTGAGAAATACAAACTTGCTGTTTTGCTGACTCAGATCGCGTTTCCCTATCTGTTTTGCATGTCCATCGTCGCGCTTATCTCAGGCGTTCTAAACTCGATGCATAGGTACTGGGCCGCCGCTGCCGCTCCCATACTCTTAAACCTCATACTCATCACCGCCATTTCCATCGCCATTGGATTAGGCTATAGCGGAGAGCCGAACGCTGGTATCATATTGGCAACGGGCGTCCTGGTTGCCGGGTTCGCACAATTGGCAATGTTGTGGTTTTCGCTGAAACGCGCAGGAATTCCACTCAGATTACGCCGCCCGCGTTATGATGATTCCATGAAGCGTCTCGTAGAGCTGGGTATCCCCGGCATCTTGGCGGGCGGTATCACCCAGATCAACATCGTCGTCGGCACCATTATCGCGTCCCTTCAAGCAGGCGCGGTCTCCTACCTCTATTATGCAGATCGTCTCTACCAGCTTCCCCTCGGACTTGTCGGAGTGGCAATAGGTGTGGTGCTTCTCCCTGAGCTATCACGACGTCTGCGCGCCGGCGATCACTCAGCAGCCATGGAAACCCAGAATAGATCGTTGGAGTTCGCATTTCTTCTCACGCTGCCCGCCGCTATCGCTTTGGCAGTTTTGGCCCAACCCATCATCCAGGTCTTGTTTGAGCGAGGCGCTTTCGGGCCGGATGATACACATGCAACAGCTCAAGCGCTCGCCGCTTTTGCAATCGGACTGCCTGGTTTCGTTCTTATCAAGGTTTTTCAACCAGCCTTTTTCGCCCGCGAGGATACCAAGACTCCGATGTATTTTGCCGGCATCAATATGCTCGTCAATGTCATTGGATCACTGGCGTTGTTTTTCCTCTTTCAGTCCTGGGGCTACCATCCCCATGTCGGTATCGCCCTGGCCACGTCCTGCGCCGGATGGCTCAATGCAATACTTCTATGGCGTAAACTGGCCAGTCAGAACAACTACGCCACAGATCGTAAATTGATGAAAAACCTTCCGCTAATAACCATCTCAGCGGTTATTATGGGAGGGGTGCTTTGGTGGTTGGGCGGCCCAATGTCTCCCTACCTCGCACGAGAGCAAAGCCTCTTTATTCAAGTCACCGCACTGGCCGGTCTCGTCACCGCAGGTATGGTAACGTTTTTTGCCCTCACCACCGTAACGGGCGTTTTTGATCTCAGCCAATTACGTAAGCAAACATCGCGCTGAGCAGATCAGCCTGTAGTCAGATGCAATTCAACCTTAACCCCACGTTTCTTTTCGCCCACTTGATTCGCTTCCCGTGAGCGTCCATAACGGCGGCCTTGA
This sequence comes from Alphaproteobacteria bacterium, assembly GCA_024275435.1. Lineage (GTDB taxonomy): Bacteria > Pseudomonadota > Alphaproteobacteria > Rhizobiales > Hyphomicrobiaceae > JAJRZC01. Next base: position 982 of record JAJRZC010000409.1, on the reverse strand, counting down.
GAAACAAGAGGCTATTCTATGCAATTCAAAGAGCGTGTTTTTTCCGGAATGCAACCCACCGGTAGCCTGCATTTGGGCAACTACCTTGGGGCCATGTTGCAGTGGATCAAACTTCAAGAAACGCACGAGTGCATCTATTGCGTGGTTGACCTTCATGCCATCACGGTTTGGCAGGATCCCGCACAACTCAAACGCTCCATCAGGCAGGTCGCGGCCGCCTATATTGCAGCCGGACTGGATCCGCAAAAGTCTGTTCTCTTTAACCAAAGCCAGGTATCAGCGCACGCTGAACTGGCCTGGATTTTTAACTGCGTCGCTCGCCTGGGATGGCTTAACCGTATGACCCAGTTCAAGGAGAAGGCGGGTAAAAATCGTGAAAACGCTTCTGTAGGCTTGTTCGCCTACCCTAATTTGATGGCAGCCGACATCCTCGCCTATCAAGCGACGCACGTTCCTGTGGGCGACGACCAAAAGCAGCACCTGGAACTCGCCCGTGATATCGCCCAGAAATTCAACGTGGACTTTAAGGATTCCATCCAAGCTGCCGGGTTCGAGGATGGTGAATTCTTTCCTCTCCCCGAACCAGTCATAACCGGACCGGCAACCCGCGTCATGAGCTTACGTGATGGTTCTAAGAAAATGTCGAAGTCAGACCCTTCAGATTTATCTCGGATCAACCTGACCGACGACAAGGACACCATTGCCAAAAAAATCAGGAAAGCTAAAACTGACCCCGATGCTCTACCCTCAGAAGAAGCAGGCCTGAAAGATCGACCTGAAGCTCAAAACCTGGTCGGCATTTACGCGGCCCTGTCCGGCTCATCCAAGTCCGCAGTTTTGAGCGAATTTGGCGGCGCACAATTTTCAACACTCAAATCGGCGCTCAGCGATGTTTGCGTTGATACCCTGGGCAAGCTAGCAGATGAGATCAAACGCCTGATGTCCGATGAAGCAGAACTTGACCGCATCTTGGCCGACGGTT
>JAJRZC010000408.1 GCA_024275435.1 Alphaproteobacteria bacterium | reverse complement strand
GCTCTTCGCCGGTGTCGTCATCTCGGTTGGTATAATGATACTTGTGAGGGGTATGCCGCTTTTGTTTTTGAAATAATCTACTCAAAAGACCCTAATTTATTTCGTGACAATAATGAGTTGGCCATAGTGCGACCTGTTTCGAAATCCAAGCAACTAGAATATCAATCACTCTGTCATCCAATGGTTTGTCGATAAGTTTCTCATACTGCGCAAAAGATGCCGGTTGGTCGTCTGATCGCAAAATGTGTGCGAGGTACCCAAGAAAGTGCGCTTCAGTTTCCAACTTGACCAATAGAGAAATTCGTTTGCTGTCGCCAGGATCACATTGAATGTCTTCCAGCCTGAGATCGTAAGAACAGGCACCTTATTCTTTTGCCGACATCAATCTCAACAATGGCACCATTTGACTTGAGCCACTGGTCTTGGCCCGGAATTATTCAATAAAGCGGCCATCATTGGCACCAAGTGCCCGCAATGCCAAAAGCACCGGCGCAAACGCCCCACTCTTGACCACCACAATCACCCGAAAGCCTTGACCACCGCGTCCTGTTTCTGCAGGCCTTCACCAAGTTTTGGCAATCGCTTCGGTTCGAGTTTCGCCGATCTGTTCCTTGTGGTACAGTCGGTGGCGATGGAAACCCCTACAACGGTTCTTGACCTTCAAAAAGGTTTGCATGTCCCGGTCCGTCGTACCTCTATCTCTGCTATGCACATAGTAAATTTTATATGGGCGAGGCACTTAAACGAAAAGTTTATTTGAGAAACTGGGCAGGTTATTCTGCTAAGGGATATTGCGTAATGATCATCGAGTCACCATTAGAACTCATCTTTCGTGATTTGTTTTACCGGCTTCGTGGATTTGCAGGAGCCCACGACGTGTTCCTGAAGCTGGAAGGTTTTAATGTAACGGGGTCGATCAAGGTAAAGACTGCAAAAGGGCTTGTTGAGGACCTTGAGCAGCGCGGAATCGCCAAACCCGGCGAAACCGTAATCGTTGAATCATCATCTGGAAATCTCGGTGTGGCGCTCAGCATGGTGTGTGCCATAAAAGGCTACAAATTTATCTGTGTGACAGATCCAAATGCGACGCGTGCCAATTTAAAGGGTATGGAACTCTATGGAGCCTCAGTTGTAGAAGTTAAAGATCGTGACAGTGCGGGAGGATACCTGGAAGCCAGGTTCAAGATAATAGATGAAATTCTGAAAACAGAACCAAATGCAGTGTGGCTCAATCAATACGCCAACATAGCCAACAAAAATATTCATGCCGAGCAAACCGCAAATGAGATTGCGCATGAGTTTAAAAACGTCGATTGGGTTTTTGTAGGGGCCGGCACAACCGGCACACTGTGCGGCATCTGCGAGCGACTTCATGATGAATTTCCGTCAATAAAAATCGTCGCTGTCGAACCGATGGGCTCGGTTACATTCGGTGGTGTGTCCGGCAAACGAAATATTCCCGGCATTGGGACAAGCGTGAGACCAGAACTCGCAGCCCTCGCTAATCCTGATAAAATCGTAACAATAGAAGAAGAAAGGACGGTCGAGTCTTGTCTTTCGTTCGTTCGAGACTATCACCTGCTTGTGGGGGGAAGCACCGGAGCAGTCCTTGCCGCCGTGCAACAACTAGCTTCCGAGTTCGCGGCCGGAGACACCATCGTGGCAATATCGGCAGATCTTGGCGAAAAATATCTGGACACGATTTATGATCCTGCCTGGGTAGAGAATGTCATTATGGCTGAAGGCAAGGCTTCTGAAGATAAGATGCTTGCGCGAACCTAGGAGAATTTATCTTGGCAGTTGCTCCGACGTTCCACGTTGTTACGGGCTCGACAGTTAAAAGTGCAATCAATGAAAATAGGAAACAGGTTTTCGACGCTGTAGAAGCAGCTTATCGTCTTCATGCGCACGCAGATACTGTAAATCCAGACAGCTATTTCCTGAGGTATCCAGACAAACCTCGTGCACGCATCATTGCGTTGCCAGCACATCTGGGCGGAGCGGTTCAAAAAAGCGGCATCAAATGGATATCGAGTTTTCCCGATAACACAGCCGAAAATTTAGCCCGGGCATCGGCAGTTCTTATTTTGAACGATGCAACAACAGGCTATCCCATTGCCTGCATCGAGGCGTCGCTGATAAGCGCCACGCGCACAGCGGCTTCTGCTGCGTTGGCGGCGGAACATATTTCCACCAACCCATTTGAAGGAACGCTTAGTATTATCGGAACGGGGGTCATCGCGCGCGCAACCATAGAGTGGCTCCTGTTTCGAAACTGGAAATTTCAAAAGCTCAATCTATATGATGTCGATCCTAAAGAGGCTGAGCAGTTCAGCAGTTGGGCGCGCCATCAGTATAACATGCAGGTGGATATTCACCACCGGATGGAAGATGCAATAGTCGATGGCTCCTTGATATTGTTCACAACCACAACGCTGGCCCCCTACCTTGCCGATGAAAAGCTGTTTGAGCATGCGCCAACTGTCCTGCATCTGTCGTTGCGCGATATTTGTACGAACGTCATCCTGGCTTCGCAAAACATTGTCGATGATGTGGATCACTGCCTGAAGGCAAATACTTCGCTCCATCTTGCAGAACAAAAGACAGGTAATCGGGACTTTGTCTCAGGTAGCTTGGTCGATATTCTGGAAAAGAAAGTCACACTTGATCATGACAGGGCGCGCATATTTTCTCCATTCGGGCTTGGCGTTCTTGATATCGCAGTGGGCAACTTTGTCCTTGAAACAGCAATTTCATCGAACTCAGCAATCGCGTTGCCTGACTTCTTCAGCAATTCCACCCGATGGTGAGGGGTTTTAAATTGGCAGGTTCTTTGTATTTAAATCCGTCAGGTTTTTCAGAGCCTTTCAACTGCCTCTCAATCCTGGATCATGTCTAAATCACGGGGCAAACAAGTAAATAGTTTTCGCAAGAAACAGGGCGGGGCTCGCTCTTTTAGAACAGATAAAGGCACGCTACTTATGTCAAGTGTTTGGAGTTGGAATGAATGGGATCAACTGGAAGAAGTTATTGTAGGAAATCCGTTGAATGCGCGGTTTCCAACACCCGACCGGAGCACCCAACTCGCCGAATTTCCCGATCGTTCATTGGCAGAGATACCGCGTGGCCCGTTTCCTCAAAAGATCATTGAAGAGACAGAAGAAGATTTGAATGAATTTGTCCGGGTTCTGGAAGATGCCGGGGTTACCGTCAGGCGCCCAGACACATGGCAACACGATGCCAAATTTTCTACCATCCATTGGGAATCTGAGGGCTACTACAATTATTGTCCCCGCGACATTATGCTGGTCATTGGCGACCAAATTATTGAAACGCCAAATGTCATCCGCAGCCGCGCCCAGGAAACCTTCAGCTATCGCACTTTGCTGATGGAATATATGAAATCAGGCGCGAAGTGGTACAGCGCGCCCAAACCGATGTTGTTAGATTCACTGTTTGATGTTGATCTGGACAAGCCCACACCGCGCGACGATGAACCGGCCTTTGATGCTGCAAACGTCCTGCGTTTTGGCAAGGACCTGTTGTACCTGGTCAGCGCCACGGGTAACGAATTGGGAGGGCGTTGGCTACAGTCGATTTTGGGCGATGAGTTTCGCATTCATTTTCTAAAGGATGTTTATTATGGCAGCCATATCGACTCGACGTTCGTCGCCTTGCGCCCTGGCTTGATGCTCTGCAATCCTGCTCGTATCAACGATGATACTCTGCCTGAAATCTTCAAACAGTGGAAAGTCATTTACAGCCCACCGATGGAGAATACGGGAAATAAGGATGCCGATTACCTTTCCAAAAGCATTGGCAGTGACTGGATCGATATGAACGCGTTTAGCATCAATCCGAATCTGGTCGTGGTCGATCGAGATCAATCGGCTTTAATCAAGCTTTTGGAAAAGCAGGCTCTTGATGTCATCCCACTGAAACTACGGCATTCAAAAATGATGGGCGGTGGCTTCCATTGCGTTACCCTGGACATCCGCCGAAAAGGAACACTCCAGCAATACTTCGATTAAGCGCTCTGCTGTCGCCTTGCCCAACGAGGGGACAAAATTGATGATTGACGTCAAGACCATGTGAGGAAAATTCTTGGTGGCAGTTTTTCTAGCAACCGTCTTCATGGTTTTCCTCGTGCTGACCTTTATAGCATGGAGGCGCTACCTTTGGGCAGCGCAGAAGCTGCCCCATGAGCAGACGGATACCTGCGAGTACAGCTTGACGGATGTCTTTGGCGATAACCGTTTTGTAAACGTACCGCATCAGGAGGGAATCAAGTGGCTCACAGAGGTTTTCGCTCGCTCCGCCGAGAGGTTTCCCGATTTCACAGCCTTGCAAATTCCCCACACCGGAGAGTCCTTGACATTTGCAGAACTCGACGCGCGGGCTGAGAACGTTGCAGCGGCCCTTTCTTCCTTCGTTACTGGACCGGACCAGGTCGTAGCTGTGGCAATGCCGCAGGACAACTGGCAGATCGTGGCCGCTCACCTCGGCATTCTCAAGGCCGGCGGTACGTTGTTATTTCTAGACACCACCTTGCCCGACGCCCTGATTACCCACATGCTCATTGATGCACAACCGGTGGTCATTTTGACTCTCGGTCAAGAGAAGTTCCGCGACGTCGCGACTCTCGACATCCTGACGTTGCCGGAAACGGTGCACCGACGAAACCCTCCAACCTGGCTGGATGATCCCACACAGCGCCTCGCAACCATCTTCTACACGAGCGGAACCACTGGCATGCCAAAGGGTGTGGAGTGTCCACACGCGGGCTACGTGAATCTGGCGCTGAGTTACGCTGACTACTTCGATCTTGTTGCGGGCGTAGATGCGACCTCGCTCACTTCGTCGATGGGCTATGATGGCAGCATCTCGGAAATGTACAGCGCCTGGGTGTCAGGCTGCGCCGTTGTTATGTTAACAAAAGAGCAGGTCCGGTCCGGACCGGACCTCGTACCCGTTCTGCGTGAAGCCGAAGTCACGGTTCTGTTTTGTCCACCGGTGCTGCTAACCACCCTGACACCAAATCCCCACTTGGATCTCCCCTATCCGCTGTGTCGCTACATTGTACCCGCAGGCGAAGCGTTCCCCAGTGCACTTGTTGAGCCGTGGACGCGCGGCAGGCGTCAGATCATCAACACCTACGGCCCCACGGAGGCGAGCACGGACACGAACCGTCAGAGCCTGCGACCGGGAGAACCGATCACCATCGGCTCGCCCATTGCCAACGTCACCAACGTCATCCTCGAAATCGACCAACTCCGCCCCCTGCCGCACGGGGAGGTTGGAGAGCTTTGCATCGGCGGGCTGCACGTTGCGCGCGGGTACCGCAATTTGCCGGAGCAAACCGCCGAGAAGTTCATAATACACCCTCAGTTCGGCCGCCTCTACCGAACGGGCGACAAATGTAAAATCGATACCGTGACGCAGCGTGTGCATTTCCTCGGTCGAATCGACACACAACTCAAGGTGCGCGGTCATCGTGTCGAGGCTCAAGCTGTTGAAGACATTCTCCAAACGCAGTTTCCTGAGATCGAGGCTGCCGTTTTAGATTACCAGAACGAGGCACTCGTCGCCTTCGTCACTGCACCTACGATTGGTAAAGAAAAAATATCGGTGGTCGCTGCCGCGCCGCAGGAATGGTCTGCGCAGGTGAGAGCAATTCTCGCCAAACAACTTCCAGAGCCGTCGGTCCCCTCAAGGATCTTCCTTGTTGAAAAATTCATCATGAAGCCGGTGTCGGGAAAGATTGACCGGACAAGATTGCCAAACCTATCTCATCTGATGAAAGGCGCCACAACGGAAACGAAAGATACTGGCCAGGGCACACGGGTCGGCGCACACGAAACTGTGGAAGGCAAAGGGGAAGTCAAACCATCTGAAGCAGATACGCGCTTGGAGCCTGAATGTGAGACAGTACTGGCGATCTGCAGGTCCGTGTTCGGGACTCCGGTGGGATTGGACGATGGTTTTACAGAGTCTGGTGGGCACTCGATCCTCATCGCACGCCTGGCGCAACGCCTACAAGCCGCCGGATGGACGGTGCCGGTCCGCGCGCTGCTAAGTGACTGCAACACGGTACGAAAAGTAGCCAAACGTCCTCGGCAACTCCAGCAGACCTCTAAGATCCCTGATACCCCTGCCAAAGCCTACGAGTCCAAAGACGAACAATATGAGGCCAGCGCTCAGGTGCTTTCCATCGGATACTTCACCGCATTGCAGATCCTTTTCGCGATACTGTTGTATTTCCCGGGGCTGGTGATTTTTCTAAGTGTGTTCGGCTTCATTGAAATCGGGACGTTCTTCACCACGGCAAGCGTCTGGGCGTTCATCGTCGTCGGCTTCTTCCTGTACCTGTTTGGCCTCGTTCTGCCCTTCAGTATCCTGCTCTGGGCCATGTTGATAAAGTTCTTCATGGGCGGTGACGTCTACAAGAATAATGTGACCCCAGGTGTGTATCCCAAATGGAGCAGAATGCATCTGAGGGTTTGGTGCATCGGACGGTTAGAAAATACGGTGCTCCTCTCTCTGGGTGCAATGTATCGCAGCGCACCGCTCTTGGCGTTCGTGTTGCGACAACTGGGTGCAAGTGTTGGGAAAAATCTACAATGCGCGCATGATGCTTATCTGTCCGGGCCTTTGGACCTGCTCTCAATCGAGGACAATGTCGCCATTCAGACCGGGGCCTATGTCCGAACGACGAGGTGGTTGGGTCAGGACCTGCACATCGGACCTGTGCACCTTGAGAGCGGTTGCAAGATCGGGATGCGGGCGGCTATCGCCAACAATGTGACGGTGGGCCGTGGTAGCTGGATTACTCCTTTTACCCCGATCCTCGCCGACGTGGGCCCAAATGAGATGTGGGAAGGTGCTCCCGCACGTCTGTCTGGCCGCTGCATGGAGCTGACGCGTACCGCGAACGCTTGCCGGGAAAAGATGCCAATCTGGTTGCTGGAGACCCTCAATATCCTGATGCAGGTTGTCGTGTTTTTCTTCCTCAACGTCGTCCCGGCCGCCGCCATATTCTGGTTCGCCCGCAGTTTCATAGTGGCTGGAGAAGCTGAGCTTTCCGGCGCTGGTTTAACCACCTTCGTACGCGGTGGAGAATCCGAGATTACCGCAAACTATTTCATGGTGACACCGCTATACGAGATTGTCTGGAACCTAACCCTCTATGCTTTCATCACCACATGGCTCACCGTTGTCGTAACCTCCTTGCTGAGCTGCCTCTTCGTCCGCTTCACGGCCACATCTCCCGGGCTCTACCCCTCACGCGGGCTCAAGGGCGCACTCTTGATGTATCGAATGACTATAATGAACGGCATTCAGGGGCTATGGACCTGGACCATTACGGGGCAGTACCTGCGCGGGCTTGCCGGACTGCGTTTCCCGCGGTTGGGTGCCTCGGAATGCGATGTCATGTTCAACCTTGTCCCGGAGGCAGCCAGTGCCGACTCCAAGGTTTTCTGGTCCAATGGCTGTTTTACAAATATGCTCGACTACGGCGCCGAGCACTTAAAGCTACGTCAGCTCGACATGCCCCAGAATTTCTTCAGCGGTAACAACTGCGTGGCTGAGTATGGGCAATTCCCATCCAACTTTCTTCTGGGAGTTTCAACACCGGGCAATGATATCCTGTTTCGACGACAGATACGCTCACGGCTTGGCGAGCCGATCACGGTGGCGGGAAACCCACCGGTTAAATTTGCCAGTGCATCATTTGAAGCGGAAAATGAAACCCACAGACTACCAACTTTCCCGCTCTTTGTGACCCGGGTCTTTCTAAACGACATCTTCAGCATCGGGGCTCTGCGTATCACCGAGGGGCTCATCTTCACGATTTTGTATATTTGTCTGTTGCGGCTGGACGCTGACCCGATCATTAGCGCGGTCCTAGCTTTGATTCTTACAGAGGCAAATTTGATTCTGCTCAGCGTTATGATCAAGAAGGCCCTCATCGGCAAAGAATGGGGAGCGGATCACGCGACGCCCTTCTGGTCGTGGCAACACTTTGCCTACTTCTTCACGCAGGACTGTTTCTTCACCTGGTGCAGGGGACCTCTTGGACTTAGCGCCGGGACGATCCTATCGAATTCCATTCTAAGATGGATGGGCTGTCGGATCGGCAAGCGGACCATCGTTACCGAGCCGATGCAGTGCTCCGACTGGAACGCGGTGAGCTTTGGCAACGATTGTATTCTCGATGGCTTTCTGCAGTTCCACTCATTTGAGAACATGATGTTGAAGGTCAAGCGCACCCACATCAAGGACGGCTGCGCCGTCACCTTCGGCGCCACGGTGATGGGCGGAGCAGTCCTTGAGCGGGACACGACACTGCTACCATTGTCCCTGGTCCTCAAGGAAATGAATATGCTCACAGACACCTACGAGGGCAGCCCCGCTGAGCCCGTGCGAACAATTTAATGCTCCCCTTCACCCACGCTCAGCCAAGCCGAGAGGGCAGACATACTTGAGCAAACGGTGAGGTGACTTATGGCGAAGAGAAAAAGTTTGCCAGGTAAACGGTCTCAGATGAAGAAAAACCATTGTGATTGGGACAACGATCAAATCGCCACGCACGCTCCATCAGACACCATAAAGCGTGCTTCATACCGTTCCTGTGTTCTTGGATTTCAACACATCAAGAGCACGGGTAATCAAGGGATCAACACCGTTTTCAATATCGGTCTTCTTGTTAAACAGTTCGATGTCAACCGGTACGCCTTTGCCTTCAAAGCACACCATGTCGGCTGAAAAATACTTCTGGTACGACAAACAGTATTTCCAACCGTTGGGGAGTTTCTTATCGAGCGTGTAAGAGAATATGCCGTTGGTGTGATCCCCTATAATTGTAACATATGGAAGCTGCTTTATCGCCAGCGCAAAGGCCTCTCCACCGCTGAATACAGAATCACAGGTCAAGAGAACAATTGGCCCGGTAAATTGTGCATCACCCTGCGGTTCGAGGTGCCAGGTTCTCAGCGGCTTAAAGTCTTCTTCGCCCGGGCCAATTTTCGTCTTCCTATGGAAGGCGATCCGCTTTTGATCGCAGAACCGATTGATGATGGTTATAGCAGTACTATCGTCTCCGCCAGGGTTGTCACGGATATCGATGATGAAGCCGTCAAGTTCGTTGAAATCACGGCTAATCAAATCCAACGCTGCAATCAGTTTCCGCTTTTTAACATCTTCAAGTTCCAGGATCCGAATGTAACCAATTGCCCGGGACCTGCAATAGTGAAGCATCCAGGCCTTGGTCTGCCTAGGTTGCCCAAAACCATTGGCAACAAGAGTTTTCTCAGTCGTTTTGAAGAGTTGTTTAATCTGTCGGTTGGTGAACTCGCGATAGAATCTGGGCTTTTCCTCCGGTGTGAAAAATCGTTTCTTTCGATCCCCGCTTAGTTTGGCCTCCAATTCGACGTGCCCATCGTTCAATGGTTTGAGCATCTGGCAGAAGATCTCAAAGAGTTCAACATCACTGGTCTTAGCTGTGACTTCGGGTCTGAAGGTTTCGTACTGCTTTTTCCAATCAACGTTTCTTAGTTCGAAAAACGGATACCTATTGTAAAAGGTTTTCCATAGTTTTTCGAAATTTTTTTCGGGGTCGCCAACGGTCATTGCGGTTTCCATCTTAACTCAGCGGCTGCGATGAGTTTCCTTTTCAAAGGACTATAATTTTGATCGCAGTCGTCATTGACACGAGCCCTGCAAATTGAGCACTACGAAAAAACCACAGTGAATTCCATAAACGGTAGCATCGACAGCATAGCTGCCGTTCCCATCAGCAAACAATGTTCGCCCCATTAATATAGCAACGGCCGTCAACAAATTCTGCCCAACAGCATAATCCCTTATCCCCTCAAAGACATTTGACCCATGAAAACCTGATAGACCCGCGTTTCAACGACCTGGAAAAGCTGAGTGTGCAGAAAGCGAAACTCGAAACCAAACAAGCTGACCGCGGGTGCCTTGAGTTTGGCAGGACGCGGAACCTCTAATAGCGTCTGTTCAAAAATACAATTATTCCGTGTACAAATATTTGACACATAGTCATGCTGTCATCTGCCCACGGACTTATGAGAAACATATGATTTGAGTGGTTTTTTCCTTGAACCAAAGTGTTCAAACAAATTCGGTTTCGATCCAGATCGCCATAGTCGAACTCGACCAATTATGTCCCGCTAAAAACTCTCACGGACAAGCACATGCACCAGCTTAGTGTGAAGGAAAATCCCTTTTCATCCAGGCCAGGCCAGTACCCCCCTGTATTGTGCGGACGAGATAAAGAAATCGAAATCTGGAAACAGCGCCTTTATCATTTTGATCCTTCGGGAAATGTTGTCATCACCGGCTTACATGGGCTCGGCAAGACTTCTTTTCTTCAAAACATGCGGAGCGTGGCTCAGAAGGAAGGGTGGTTTTGGGTTGGGAGTGATCTTTCTCACGCTCCCCCACAAAATGAAGAAGCCATGGCACAACGTTTTCTTTCTGACCTTGCCACATCACTAAAGTCCTTCGAGGAGCGCTCAGGTGGCAACTATTTTGAGATCCTAAAAAATGAATACACTCAAGCGCCGGGTCTGACTGTTGATAAACTTAAAGCAGTCGCTCAGCAAATATTCACAGGTCTCGTTGAAGCAAATTATAAAGGTACGGTTGTCGCTTACGACGAGGCACACCTGCTGAATGATTGTGCCATCCCTGGAGACAACCCCTTAGGGATGCTCGTCGAAACCATTAAGGCCCTACAAACTGCGGACACAAACAGACCCGTACAGCTCGTGCTAAGCGGTCTCCCTCATTTATTCAATGCTTTGACATCGGGTCAATCATATACGGAACGAATGTTTCACCTCATACCTTTCTACCGCCTCTCGCGAGAGGATTCCGAGAAAGCTTTGAAAATTCCTTTTGCACATTATCAACAATTGAGCCGTTGCCCCGATGGTCTTTTAAAAAATGCAGTGGACTGGTCCGAAGGTTATCCGTGTTTCATACAATTCTTTGGAAGAGAACTTTTCCAAATCATGAAACGCAAGGCCGGCTCACTGGACCAGGTACAGTTTCCCTCCAATGCTATCTTGGATCATTTAGATGGCGGTTCTTTTTCTACACGGTGGAACAGTCTTTCAAAAAATGATCGCTCGTTCTTAAACACACTCATTCACGCAAAACAGAATGAAAGCCTTGAATTTTCTGCAGAAGAAATATCTGAAAACGCAAAGCACCTAGACGTTGAGGAAATCCAGCTCAAGCTAAAACGACTGTACCGGAAAAGTATTATCTACCCTTCCAGTCCAGGTCACTATGCATTTGCTGCTCCAAAAACAGAAATGATGGCCGCGCGTCGCTTTGAAAACCCCACCAAATTTAATATTTTAAGATGGTTCAAACGAAATAGGATGGGACCTCAAAAGACTGCATAGTTCTGACTTTTCAAACATCTGGCTCAACTGGAATTGTCGCAGCCGAGAGAACAGCTCAAATCTTCATATGAATAAACCAATCAAGATCGAGAATCCTTTCCGTCCCGGAGCTGGTCACTTTCCGCCATTCTTCGCGGGTCGCAGTTTCGAGCAAAAACTTTTTGCCCAGATGCTAATTGGTACTTCCCCTCTTAACAATATCTTGATTGGTGGGGACCATGGCTTCGGCAAGACCGCGCTTATGGAGCAATTTAAAAAACAAGCACATGAGGCCCAATGGATTTGCGTTACGAATGAGCTTTCTAAATCTTCAACAATAAATGAGGAACGACTTTATTCGCGGATTATCCTGGATCTCGCAGAGGCTCTTTCAGATAACATGGAGCCATGTCAAACGGTGGTTTCTAACGAACCACGTACCAAATCATCAGACCATGCAATCAAACTCAAGCAACTGGTTTTCCAGACGCTGCAAAATGCCTACGAGAACGCTGACGGCAATCAAAGAGATAAACTTCGGATAGTTCTTGAGAAGGCCGGAGCTCTTGCACGGAATGCTGAATTCAGGGGCATTCTCATCGCTTATGATGAAGCTCAGTATTTGATTGGCAATGAAAGCCATAAAGATAGTCTCATTGAAAAACTGTATTTGACAGTTTCAGCCACTCAAAACTGTTCAGGCATCTCACCATCCTTGCTGCTTTTGTCCGGTTTCAAAAAAGAGAAAGCCAACAAAATCAATCTTGGAGAAAATGATTCTTCTCTCACCCATACCATTCATCTCAATCGTTTAAGCCTTGAAGAAGCTTGGCTTGCCATATCCAAACCTATCTCGCAAACAGAATACCCATTAGATATTTCCCCCGAGTTGCCCCTGAAAGCTGCAAAGCTTTCAGGCGGGCACCCATTTCTTGTTCAAGTCTTGGGTAAAGAGCTCACAGAACAATATGCCTCCATGAATGGCCAACTCACCATAGATAGCTTCCCCACACACTCAGCCCTTGAGAGAATTGAGACAGGTTTCTTTGCGGTTTTATGGAACAAAACAAATGAAGAGCAGCAAGATTTACTAAGGACGATAATAAGATTGAGCGAAGATGTGCCTTCCTTCTCAAAAACAGATGTAAGCAAAGCAACACAAGAGCTTGCTGAAGGAAAGAGCAGTTCAGAAACGACACATCGGCTTTTGGAGGAACTAACCAAAATTGGAATGCTCTATCGATTTTCCCGCGATCGCTATGCTTTCACAGTCCCGATGTCAGAGTTGATGATCAAACGTCGACTTAAACATTTGGATGAAATTGAGGACTGGAACCAACCAGCCTCGACGAGTCCCTTGATGGGTACTGCTTTTGAATAGTGTCAGAATTTTCCGTTGGAACTTAGTTTTGCCAAGGGCATTACCAACAGTTGAAGAAAATTCTTCAAGACAACCATCATTTTAAGACCCCAAACCGACACGTCTAGCTTTCCAAAAAGCAAAAGACCTCACAAATAACTGTGAATCACGCTCAGCTCTGCCCCAAGAATAAAGGGCCAGCCCCATTGCATTCTTTTTCGTTTGCAAATTGGCGCATGATTTGCCATTTTAGCACCTGTGGGACGTGCACGGATTATGTCGTGTTCGAGATGTCAGTTGTAGTTCTCGACCATTGTCTTGTCCGCGGGGAGTTAAACGACATGGTATTGCGTGAGAAAATAGCTGTATTTATAGTTAGCACGCT
>JAJRZC010000407.1 GCA_024275435.1 Alphaproteobacteria bacterium | reverse complement strand
GGTCAGGATATGCCGCTTTCGGCCCTTGATCTTCTTGCCTGCGTCATAGCCTGAAACGCCGCCGCTTTCCGTGGTTTTCACTGACTGGCTATCGATCACGCCCGCCGTTGGCTGGGCTTCCCGGCCCGCCCTCTCACGCGCCGCAAAGATAAGGTGATGGTTGATCTTTTCAAGGAACCGCTCGTCACGCCAGCGGTAGAAATACTTCTCAACCGTCGAAAACGGCGGGAATTCCTTCGGTAGGAACCGCCACTGGCAACCGGTCGAAGCCATATAAAGAAGAGCGTTTATAACCTCGCGCATTTGCGTCTTGCGCGGGCGACCTATCCGGTTGGGCGCCGGCATGAAAGACTCTATCAATGCCCATTCATCATTCGTCATGTCGCTTGCGTAGCGTCGGCAGTCCCGCTCATAATGTTTGCGAGTGATTTCGGTCCAGGCCATGTTGATCTCCTGTTAGTCTGCAAACCAACAGAATCACAAACCACTGAAATCACTCAACTCTTTTTGGATCAGGCTCTAAAGGCCGATTCAGCAATTTCCCCATGGCACCGACGATTTGACCTTCAACTCGATCACCTCCGCAGTGAGTGTGATTAATAGCGTGAAGGATGTGTACGGATAGCACACGACCACCCTGTCGCTTGCATGGTTTCTCACCGGGCTTGAACTAGCGCTGTGATTGGCCATATATGCGATGTACGTTTCCAGCCATCATTGGCTGTCTGATCTCCCGGCTTGCCGGTTTGTTTGGCTTCCCCCTGATTATGTGAACGTTTCGGCCCCATACGCATGTCGCGGATGGGAACCCGCTCGTTCGCCTCAGGCGCCGGGCAAATTAAAGAGGCATCAGCCATGACTAACGGCACCGTAAAATTCTTCAATTCCACAAAAGGCTTCGGCTTTATCGCCCCCGATGATGGTGGCAAGGACGCATTTGTCCATATTTCCGCCGTCGAAAGTGCTGGGCTTTCGGGTCTCGCCGATGGCCAGAAGCTCTCCTACGACCTTGAGGATGGCCGCGACGGCAAGGTATCGGCAACGAACCTTCAACTGGCCGACTAACAACATGCCAGGGCCACCTCCAAGGGCGGCCCTGGTATTTCAACAAAGGATCAATCCATGATCAGTATTTCACGAACGCAGGCCGAAAGCCGCTTCACAGCGATTGAAAAAGCCGAGCAAAAGACCCTTGGTGAGCGGGAAGAAATAGCGCTGAAGAACAGTAAAAAAACCGCCCACCTCAAAGCAATGCGCCTTGCCAAAGAAGAAGCAGATTTGGCAGACAGCCCCCCAAAGAAAATTGGTACCAAGAAACGGGCTGCGACGCGCATCTCATCTTAGCGTCGATAGCTACCCTAGAATGGAACATGGCGCTTGGTCTAGCATAGGAAGTGGTCGAATATTTTGGACCAAACTGCGACCTCTGCGCTCAATTTCTATTAATCTGCTTTAGAAGGGGGTAACATTGGCCTGCTGTCTTGCAAAGCGCCATTGCATCATAGGCAAATGACTGCTCATGGCAGATTGTGTTGATAAAGTCGAACTTCTTGACGGTCGTTTTTTTGGCAGAAGTCAATTGACTCTACAAAAGCGTCTATACTCCCCGTAGGCGCGATTCAGCGCTTCGTTGAGTGAGGTATCGGGACTATGACTTTCCCCCAGCTGAAATTTTGAAAAGCTCGCCTACGAAGCTGAAATTTTTGGATCGACCTCTCATAATGACTTTATCTACACAAATGGCACAAAGCTGCCTGTCAAGCGACATCCGGAATTGACCCGCTAGCGACACGAGGAACTGACCCACCTGCGGGTCATTTGTTTTTCTCAGGTTTTGATTTTAGCGTGGTGGCCCTGTTAGTGATAAGGTCGCTGCGGCGTTTTTCTCT
>JAJRZC010000406.1 GCA_024275435.1 Alphaproteobacteria bacterium | reverse complement strand
TTGGTCAAACTTTAAATTGTTGGTAAAGGGCTCCACATCCCTGTCCTTGCGGCTGCAGGGGCGACTCAGCACATGACTGTACCTGCACCCCACCCATGCTCCATCGCTATCGTAGCCGCCTTTCCGGTCCCCTCCTCGATCGCATCGATCTGCATATCGAAGTGCCGCGCGTGCCGCACAAGGACCTCACCGATCAATCCCCCGCCGAAGACAGCGTCACCATCCGTCAAAGAGTCAACCAGGCGCGCAAGATCCAGCGCGATCGCCTGACCTCCTTCGGCCTCCACGCCAACAGCCAGATGCAGGCCCGGCATATCCGGCGGTTCTGCAGGTTGGATGAAAAGGGTGATCAGCTCTTGGAGCAGGTAACGGATAAGCTTGGCCTGTCGGCGCGTAGTTTTACGCGGATACTTAAACTGGCACGCACGATTGCCGATCTCGCCGGAGTTGAGCAGATTGAGACACTGCATCTGGCCGAAGCGATTCAGTATCGGGGGGTGGATCGCAAGTTGGGGTGAAGGATTTGTTGTTTGTACTGTAGGGTATGCAGGGGCGGGGGCGATACTTATAATCTTATGAACGTCCCCACGTCCCCACGTCCCCACGTCCCCACGTCCCCACGTCCCCTGATGCGAAATATTCACAACCAGCCGGAAATTAAGATATTTTCAACACAATTTAGTTGACACACGTGGGGGGGGGGGCAAGATGCCACTTTAATGAATTCAGAAGGAGGGTGCCGATGGAAGCTGTTCGGAGAGTGGGTCTGAGGCGACGTCTGTCTAACAACTGGAAAAACGAGTTGGGCAATACCCTGAAATCGCTCGGTTTGGTGGGCGGCGCTTATACCGGAAAAATTATATTGAATTTCAATGAGGGGTCTATTTCTGTCGTCGAACGGCAAGAGCGCCTCAAGTAATCCCATAAAAAACAACAGTCGAATATTGGCGGTTAGTTTTCTAACTCTGTTTGAGTCCTAGAAGTCCCATATAATGAGAACTGGAAAGCCCGCACTTGATCCTTTCAAAGGATTTGGTGCGGGCTTTTTTCGTTCGGGCGGCGGCTATGAAGAAGAAAAAGCTGGATCAGGAATTGATGAAAGCACTGAAAGAGCTTGGCCTAGTCGGGGAGGACTTTACCGGCAAGCTGGTGATTAATATCAATCAGAGTGGCGTGACTGATGTTGAGAAGACGGAGATTGTGAAACCCGTTATCGACCAAGGTCCATAGCAACAGCAGAAACATCCAGAAAAATCATAACTTGCGGTTAGTTTTTTAACTCTTCTCACGGCCTAAAGCCCCCGAAAGAGATCTTCAAAACCCGCACTTGGTCCAGCAACGGACCCGGTGCGGGTTTTTTCGTTGGTAACCTGATATTCAGAAAAAAGGAGGCAAGACAATGATTCGAATTGGTGCAGTTTTATTGGGTTGTATGTTGATTTTGAGTGGTTGCGGTGGAGGTGGTGGCGGAGATAACAGCACGGCGTCAACATCCGCCAGCACCAACCAAATGTCCAACGCGACCCTGAACGGTACTTACATTGTTAATCAATATATGGATGATGAAGTTGGAATCAGTCAGGGAGGATACTCTCTAACCAATCGCATGGAAATGACTTTTGATGGTGCAGGCAATGCGTCTTTTATTGAACTGGCAAGCTCGACAGGTGTGTCACCGGGAGGCTCATCCACCTACTCTGTTGCAGTTGACGGTACCGTGACCTTCGGCACGGGGGATGTTGGCATTGTTGCAGCAGACGGGAACTCGCTTAGCTGGTCTGACGTCGATGCGTCTGATAATGCTGTAGCTCTTTTCGTCGGCATCAAGAAAGGTACCGGGCTGTCTAACGCAACCCTGAATGGCACTTACGTTGTCAACACCTTAATGGACGATGAAGTTGGGATCACTCAAGGTGGATATACAATGACGATACGCGGCGAAATGACTTTCGATGGTGCTGGAAATGTTACTGCCGTTGATCTCAGTCGCTCCGCTGGAACCATGGACAACTTCACAACGACATATTCTGTCTCCTCTGATGGCACACTGACCCTTGCTGGAGGCGCTTACATCGGTGTCGTTTCACAGGGAGGAACTTCTTTTTCCATAGCAGATACAAACTTGTCGGATAACATGGTTGCCGTAAGCGTCGGAATGAAAAAAGGTTCGGGACTGTCCAACGCAACTTTGAATGGCACCTATGTTGTCAATGCAATAGGAGATGATGAGGTTGGCCTAAGCCAAGGAGGTCATACCGCCGCTTCACGCGTGGAAATGACTGCAGATGGATCGGGAAATGTCACAGTTACGGAATTGGCAAAAACAACCGGCACACTACTTTCGTCTTGGTCGGGCACTTATTCAGTCGCCGCAGACGGCACACTAACTGCCGGTTACAGTGGCGAGATGGGTGCCATTTCATCTGACGGAAGATCATT
>JAJRZC010000405.1 GCA_024275435.1 Alphaproteobacteria bacterium | reverse complement strand
GTCAGATCTTCACCAAACTATTGCCGGACGCACTCACATTGCTCGGACAAGGTGAAGCAATTGTCGAAATTGGCGATTTGGAAGCGGCGTAGTTCGCGTGTGAAAGGGGAGCTGATATTGAGGGGTTTCGGTAGTTGGCGGGTGGGGGATGCAGCATCGATAGTGATTCCATTGGAAACTTTAGAAGTAATCACTTAGAACAATATGCAACCTACTAAAGTATAAGTCTCTGGAGATCATCTGATCCATGTCCAACACTGCTGTAGTGACACTTATAACCGTCATAATCGTTCCCTTTTTTGCCTATTTGCTCCGCGAAAAGATTTTTGAAACGATTGGCCGTATTTGGCGCTGGCTGACGACATCCCGGCGAAACGCGAAAAAACTGAAACGTGCGCTTGATGCAGTGAACTCACAGGACGGGCTCTGGTTGGCAATTCCTCTGAAAAACGGCGCACGCATTAACACTGCTGCACCCAATGGATATGACGTCACAACAGTCGCCAATCTGAAGGGTGGTGTCGGCAAAACAACGCTGGCCGCCAATCTCATCGGGCATTGCGCGAAACATCGAGCAGCCCCCAACAAATCCATCCTCGGTATTGATTTCGACTATCAGGGTTCTCTGACGTCTATGGCTTTGCCCGATGACAACCAGAACACAACAGGCGGAGAAGATACCAGCGCCGGCAAACTACTTATCAAAGGGTTGGACCACACAAAAGAAATCCCCCATGCGATTGAGCCAATAGCCAAATTTATCGCCTCTAATTATCCATTCGCGCAAGTTGAAAACCGCTTGATGGTGAAATGGTTGCTAGGAGAGTTCGACGACGACCTTCGACTTAGATTAACAAATCAGTTTACTGATTTGTTTCAAGGAGATTCCCTGTTCAACAAAATCATTATTGACGCACCGCCGCGCTTGACAACCGGAGCCATTCAGAGCCTTTGCGCCAGCTCTCACATTATCATCCCAACGGTAATGGATCTATTGTCAACAGAAGCCGTTGGACAGTTCGTTACGCAAATCGATGACTTGCGCCGCAATAATTTCTGCCCATATCTTAAAAAAATAACTGTGGTCGGAACGATAGTAAAGCTAAGCAGCCCAGACGAGCAAAGAGAGCATGAAATTCTTTGTGAAGCCATGAAGCAGGGCAGATGCACGGATATAATAAATGTAGTCCCGTTCGAATTATCAGTCTTGGACAAACCAGAACTCATGCGCCATGCCGGTCATCGAATCGCTTATCTTGATCCACACGACACCCAACAACTTCGTGAAATCCGTCGAATCTTTGATAATCTGGGAGACCACATCTGGGGATGATCAATGAAGACGAAAGACTTTAAAACCTGGGTTTTAGAACTCTCAAAACTTCTGCAAACGTCCGGAACAAGCGACGTGCCGGAAAACCTGCGTCTTCTTCTGAAGATGTTCGATGGGCATGAAGCCAAGTCACTCACCGCTTTATTGAAAAAAGCAAAAGAGCTAAATCCAGAGCCTAACTCGTCCCCACCCAATGTCTCAACGGTTTTAGCAGCACTGAAACAGGCAAGCGCATTCATCGAAAACTGTGCAAAAGCAGGTTACAAGAAGGATTTACTCGAGTTCCGGCAATTCCTCGAAGCAAATGAATCAGCTAACATTCCGGCATTGGTTCAGTCAGTTGCGTCCGCGTTAAAATCCAAACCCAAATCAAAACGCAAAACACCGAGGCGCAACTTGGATCAGAAGCAAATAGACGAATTCATCGAGAGATTAACCGCAAACTTTAAAGACGAAGAATCCTTTATGGCTATCTGCGGAGAGCTCGCAGAAAACGAAGACGTAACCCAGCTTGATGCGGTTGCAATCGCACGGGGCATTGATTCCCAGACACCTGCGCGGGCATCCAAAAAAGTAGCGCTCGGACGGGTTAAGAAACGTTTTGAAGAACTCAAAAAATACCGCACCAAGGCTCTGTCCATGGCCGGGCGATCTGCCGCCTGATCTGTGCTATGCTTTCGCCAGCAGTAACCGGCAAACCAGAGCACATCATGACCAGACGCAGAAAATTTGTTCTCAGCCTCAGCACAATGGCTGTTGCGCTAGCGGTATTGTGCGCGGCATTACCAACTGAGTTGGTCGCTGCATCACCCGAAATCTATACCAATGCGGGCAATGGAATCGCCATCAACGGTTATGATCCCGTGGCCTATTTCACTGAAAGAAAGCCGGTCAAGGGCGTGGCTGACCATTCACATTCCTGGAAAGGTGCCAAATGGCATTTCTCCACTGCAAAAAACAAAGCCCTGTTTGTCGCCAGCCCGGAAAAATATGCGCCACAATATGGTGGCTATTGCGCCTATGCCGTTAGCTTTGGCGCCACCGCAATGACCGTGCCCGAGGCCTGGTCGATTGTCGGTAACAAGCTCTATCTCAACTACTCGCTTGATGTTCGCAAGCGCTGGAACTCAGACCAGAAGGGTTATATCGCCAAGGCCGACAAGTTCTGGCCCGGTGTGCTGAACTGATATTCCGTAACGCTCTGTCGGGTGAAGCGGCGGTCCTCAGCATCCAGAAAAACGAATGTTTTGACCTCAATTTACATTGTGCTTCAAGGTCGCGCACTATCTCCGCGTCACTCCTGTATCAAGCTGAACTGGGTCCCGGCCTCCGCCGGGATGACGGTAGAGTGTGGGGCCAAAACTGAGTATAAATTTTATTCCCCGTGAGACAATCTCGCCTATTAGCCAGCTACAACGGTTCCGCACAAATATGTCGGCTCCGCAAAATCAGAACCCCAGTAGTCAATATCGGGCCAAGCCCGGGATGACTGTAGAGTGTGGGGCTGGGACTGAGAATAAATTTTATCCCCGTGAACAAAACGGGATCAAAGACCCACCCTGCCCTAAAGCCGTGATATAGTGGGGTGATGACAGCGAATCACCCACATAGCCATTCAGACGGCGGCGACCCTCATCAGGAGCCCGAAGATCGCATGCCCGACGACCTGCCGAATTTCGACCCGCCCGGTCAGGCCCCCGGAGAAGCTTCCAATAGTTCTGCAGACCAGTCTGCAGACCAGTCTGCAGATCATTCCGCGGACCTGTCTGCCGATGAGATTGCACAAGCCTATGCGGAAGCAGAACACGCCGAACATCAGCAAGACACACCAAGCTCCGAACCCTCCGGCACCACTCCAAAAACAAACAGGCCTAGCCTGAGTCTGTCGCAGAGGGCGCTGGCGCGGTCGATCCCACAGGTGAGCCTGCAGGCCAGCCTGCAGACTGGACTGGGGACTGGTCCGGGGACTAGTCCCCCTTATATGGACGGGCTCAATGACGAGCAGCGCCGGGCGGTCGAGACACTGGACGGTCCGCTTCTTGTTTTGGCGGGGGCGGGCACCGGCAAAACCCGCGTACTGACCACACG
>JAJRZC010000404.1 GCA_024275435.1 Alphaproteobacteria bacterium | reverse complement strand
TTCCCTCCACTGAAACACTGGTTATGACCGGGCGTGCGGCCGTTTTGTTTGCTGATGCCGGAACCGGGCCTTGGCCCATTAGCTTCACCAAGGGAACGGCTGATGCAGTTTGCAAGCTGATAGGACAGGCCGAACAGTTTGGAAATGCCCAGCAGAGAGCGTCTCTTCTTAAGGAGGTTTTTTCAAAAGAAGACCATCACCGTTCAGCCCTACGGATGCTAGCGGCAGGCAGAAAATCTGCGGGAGATACTAATGTTTCGTTATTAATGACAGCGGATCCCTTTCCCGGGCTGGACAGGATCCTCGATAATTTAATATCCCGCAGCGATAAAACGTTTAGGCTGGGTACCGAAATCACTGATGCCCTAAACCGGGAACAGCAAGCAGTTTTAGAAATTCGCAGTCTGGACGCGGCCGAACTCGGACGCGTTATGCAAAAAAATGTAGAGCGCTTTCCAAGCCTATCCCTCAGTGATGAGGAGGTTTCCGCTCTTCTATTGTCTCGGCTAGATGATGACATCCTGAAAAAATTGCCGATTCACCGCGGGGAAAACGGCGAGCTTTCTTTTGCGTCGCATTTGCGCAAGGAAACAAAAGGCCGGCCTATACCTGTGTCGCTTCGCGCTAAAGCCGAACTTGTGGAGCTGAGCGCGGACACGAAAGTCCGTAAGCGCCAAGAGGGTTTGATCGCTGATTGGGGCCCATTGGACCAAATCCGGCTTTGTCTCGGACAGCCTGAGCCAAGCCAATATGGAGATTTGATCCTTGATGCGCTCGTGGTGCATGACGAACTACCCGAAGACTTAACCGGCAAGGTCAAATCCTGTCTATGGTTGACTGATATAAATCGAATTGGGTGGTCTCCGAGTGATGTGTTCGACTTGGGTGACGATATCGAGAAGGCGGCGTTAAAAGTGTTGAGTGAGAACGACCAGGGTCAAGCTTTTTTGCCCAAAAGCAAGATTTCGCCCAATCTGCGCGATCACCCCGGTTTTGGCCGCCTTCACGAATGGAACATACTTCCTGATAGAGACAATTCGCTAAAATTACTTGGTCTGATGATTGATGACAAGAAACCTGTAGCTTTTTTAGGTAGCGCGCAGGATTTCCCGATCGATGCAGCTAAGGAAGTTGCGGCTGCCGGCGTGAGTATTGATTTACCCGGTTGGACGTTATTGGCTGCGGTTCTGCGCCAAGGGGATGACCTTCCGGAAGCTCTGGTTTCCAAGCTCATTTCTTCATTTGGAATTGTCCGAGAAGGCGAAATTGAACGCGCGAAAGCCTGGTTTGAGTCTCTGGGCGGGGCGAATTTCTCTGATGTACATGCTGACGCCCCGCTTTGCCTTTTTTCTCATGGCATCAAAGGTATTTCCACTTGGGAAGCCTGCGAAAGAAACAAGGTTTTAGACGGGTTACGGGTACCCACTTCCGCGGGTAGCTGGCGGGAAGCATCGCAAGTTGTTGCGGGTGCCGAAGGCGTATCTACTGACCATCTTCTACATTCGAAACTGATTGAATATTTTGCTCGGCCAGCGCAAGGCTCCGAAGTTTCCGTCGTCATGAAACCGGAAGACAGCAGCGCGACAGCCGAAATACATGATTTGAGTTCAACCTGTTTGATTTCGCTGGAAACCCTGATTGGTAAATTACAAAATACCGCCCCGGACCAGATGCTCTATCTCTTGATCGCCTTAACAGGGCGCTCTCTGGATGTGCAGCCGCTGGTGGATAAAATACACAGCACCGCTGGGCGGACGTTTGATGAAGTTCGCCGGAGTCTGGATGATATTATCAATGACTTGGCTCCAGATACGGTCATAGATAGTCAACATTTCGTATTCCACTTTGCAGAAGGCGGCATGGTGGAATGCACCTCTATCCTCGGTGAACGTATCAAAGTGCCCACTTTATCGGATAATGCCAGCTTGATCCTCGGTAACAGCCATTATTCACCGGCAACGTCTGACAACACCTCCCCAATTACGGTTACGATCAATTCTGGCCTCTTCGACAAGGGCTCACATACCGATTTTCCGACGGCTCTTTCGGGGGCAATCCTTACTCTGGCAAAAGACAGCCTTGGATTTGAGACAAGGCATTTGACTGCATTGCAAACGCTTGTTGATGTTTGCCGAAAAGTTAATCAGGCGACTGTTGAGTCTGTGCAAAACAGCATGACCGATGGTTTACCCAGTCAATTGGAACAGCTCAAACCACCCGTAGACAGCACTGTCTGGAATGCGCTTACGAAGTATCATCGCAAAGCAGACGAAGAGGCACGCAAGGTTGGTGGGGGTGATGTTAAGCCTTATAAACGTCATCTTTGGCAAGATCTGGAAACACCCGAAGCCGCTCGTGAATTGCTGGCTGCCATGCGCGAACGCATCTCCGACTATGGCTATTCCTCTGCACGGGTATTTTTCGAATTATTTCAGAATGCAGACGACGCTTATCAGCAACTCGGAGGGGAAACAGGAAGCTTTCGTGTCGAGGTTTCCAAGCAGAGCCTTCGAATCGTTCACTGGGGGCGGTTAATCAACCATTTGGGGCCAAACCCAAAGGACGGCGAGAACCGCGGATACGGCCGCGATCTCATAAATATGCTCAAGCTGAATGTTTCCGAAAAACGATCGGGACAAGACGTAACAGGAAAATACGGGCTGGGTTTCAAGAGCGTTCATCTGATCGCGGATGAGGCACGGTTGGCAAGTGGT
>JAJRZC010000403.1 GCA_024275435.1 Alphaproteobacteria bacterium | reverse complement strand
TGCAATCGCATATTTTGACCTTGGCGATCTTTACCTTTCCGATTTGAACCCACGCCAAGATGTTGCGGAGGATGAAATCAATCTTCTGGCGCAAAGCCTTGTGGCTTGCGGTCTTATTCAAAACCTTTCCGGCTTGCTGGATGAAAACGGCAAGGTTGGCATTGTGGCGGGTGGCCGCCGCTTACGAGCGTTGCAAATTGCGGTGGTGGAGGAGCCAAGCCTTTCAAATGTGCCTGTTAAGCTGGCGGTGGATGCCCATATGGCCGAAACATGGGCCAATGTGGAAAATGCGGCGCGGACTGATCTGCACCCCGCTGACGAAATTCGCGCCTTTGGCAAGATGTTTGATAAGAGCCTTGGGGTGCCGCGTATTGCCAAGGTGTTCGGGGTGACGGAAAAGCATGTGTATCGTCGCCTTGCGCTGTTTAACCTGCCTAATGCTGTGTTGGATGCTTTGAAAGCTGGCGAGATCAATCTTAGCATGGCCAGTGCTTTTACAATTTCCGATGATGAAAAGCTTTCTTTGGAAGTGTTGGAGCAAGTGCGCGGGCAAGCAATATCTGCGCATCAAATGAAAAATATGCTTAAACCTCTGGCCGTGAGTGGCACAGACCGGAAAGCGGTTTTTGTCGGGGTTGAGGATTACAAAGCAGCGGGCGGGATTGTTGGCGGGGATTTGTTTTCTGATCAGGTTACTTTTGATAACCCTGATATTCTAGATGACGTTTTTCTTTCTAAGCTTACCAAGGTTGCGAACGATCTTCGGGTGCAACAGGGCTGGAAATGGGCCGAAGTGGTTGAGGGTAATCATGTTGGGTATTGGGATATCGAGCAGGGCGGCTATGAGCGGTTTTATCCGGTTGAGGGGGTATTGTCAGAGCAGCAAACCCAGCGGTTTGACGTGTTGGAAGACCAAGATGATCTTGATGCCGATGAAAAGGCTGAACTGGCTTTGCTGCATGCCATTGTTGATGGAGAGTATACCGAGGCGCAAAAGACTGTTGGCGGCATTATTGTAAACGTCTCGCACAATGGTCAGGTTTCGGTTGCGGGCGGACTGGTAAAGCGTGAGGATAAGAAAGCGGCGATTGAAGCGGGTGTTTTAGCCAAATCTGAACATCGAGGAAATAATAAGCCCAAATCGCCGTATTCGCAAAAACTTGTGGATGATCTCAAAGCCATCCAGCTGGGCGCACGGCAGAATGCTATGGTCAATAAAGCCGAAATGTTGCTTGATCTTTTGGCTTTCCAGCTTTCTGGCAATACAGGTTATCGGCGCTTTTTTGAAATGCGCTTTGATCACCCGCGCAACCAACCGCAAACCGAAACCGGCTTTTGTCTGGATGCCCGTTTGACCGAGCCTAGCGAAGGTCTCTCGGAGGATTGGAATTCGGACTTGGCTAAAATCTTTGAAGCGTTTCAGGCGAAGGGTAAGAAGCATCGGAATGCGGAAATTGCCCGCCACCTTGCGGCATTGTTGACGGGTGGGGATGTGGCGTTTTCGGCGGTGATTGATGAAGTATCCGGCGCAAATATCCGTAGCGTCTGGACCCCAACGGCGGAGAATTTCTTCAAGCGGGTGAACGGGGCTTATCTTGATGCCCTGCATTTGTCGCTTCTCGATTTAACGGCGGACCACAAAGACACAAAATCCTTTGCCAAGCTCAAAAAGGGCGAGAAAGCGGCATATCTCGAAAAGCTTTTTGGTGACGAGGAGGCGCAAAAGGCATTGGGTTTGCGTGCGGACCAAAAAGCACGGATTGATGCATGGCTGCCTGATTACTTTGGCTAACGGAAGGGCAGGGCGGTCAGCCGCCTTGCACAGCCTTAACATTCTAAAAAACGGTTTCCTTTGTGGTGAAGGAGGATTTACCCCGGCCTGATGGCTGGGGTATTTTTATGGCATGATTAGAGATTTTGATTGGGCAATGGAAATGGCATGAATGAGGTTTGAACCCCCGAGCTTATGGCGGGCGGTATCAATGTAAACGCGCAATGTGTGTTCTGAAATCTGCATTTTTTCGGCAACCTTGGCGCGGTTTAAACCTCTGGACAAATAGGTGAGCGCATCCGCTTCCCGCACAGAGAGCTTGGCGAGCTCCGGTTCATCCTCACGGCACAGAAGCTCGTTTGCTTTCTGGTGGATGTGATGCGAGATCAGCATCATATCACGTTGGTTTTCAGCCACGAACTTTGACCAACTCGCATCGTTTTCATTGTCGTTGATGGTAAACAGCGCAAACTGGCCGTTGCGTCCTCGGATCGGGATTGAAAGGCCTTGGTTGCCGACGCCTGCGCTAATCGCATCTCCTAAAAAGGCTTTTGAGCCGCGCGAACTCCAGTCCAAGCGGTTCCAGTCTAGCGGATGGAATTGCTGCGTTGCTTTTTTGACCACAGGATCGACGCGAATGTATTTTGTGTTCTGATAATGCGCCATCCATTTTCGGGAGTAGGTGAGGGCGGCAAACGGCCCCTCATCCAAGTTTAGGGCGTGGTAAACAACATTTGCAACACTGTAAGTGCTTTGAAGCGCTTCGATCATACCTTGGATATCGCCCGCTTTATTTACGGTTTCGAGCTGGCCTATAAAACTATCAAGTTTGGTCAAATTCTTATCCCTGAAGTAATTTTCAGGCTTCTATATCACCATTCTGTGAACAGTCTATTCCCCATAAATAGCAGGCTAATTATGGGGAGGTTTTGTATGCAATTCTTCCGGTGGAATGGGGATAAATGTCAGTTCCGACATGGGGTGCGACTTTTCCCCATCCATTCGGTTCTGCCATTCGCCATTGCTCCATTGATACCGGATACCAACGCAAATCTTTTTGCCATTCTTGGATGATTTCATAATGCGGGCCATTGGCCACGCCACATTAAATTGTTTGCCCATCGTTTACCGCCCACCTGTTTTTGCGCTGTTTCCTCAGCCCTTCTACGGAGGCAAATAGGAGTTATGACTGAATCTGGTGTTTGAGTATTTGAAGGTTGGCGGCGTATCTGGTTGATTTGTTGTTGTGAGACAGCAGCCCAACCAAAGGAGATACACCACCATGGAAACGACTAACATTGTTGATTTAGCGCGTCGAG
>JAJRZC010000402.1 GCA_024275435.1 Alphaproteobacteria bacterium | reverse complement strand
TCTTGGCTAACCAACTAGATTGATCGCGGTTCTTAGTGTTTAAAGCCGCGCTTCTTCAATAGGGCATCAATTTCCGGCGGACGCCCCCGAAAAGCTTTGTAGGCTTCATGAGGGTCCCGTCGATTGCCGGCCGAGTAGATATACTTTTTCAAACGGCGGGCGATTTTCTTATCATAAATATCGCCAGCCTCTTCAAAAGCAGAAAAGGCATCGGCGTCCATGACCTCCGACCAAAGATAACTGTAGTAGCCTGCCTCATACCCGCCCATGATGTGCATAAAGTGAGGAAGTCTGTGACGCATGATAATGGCACTAGGCATTCCGATATCAGAAAGTGCTTGGCTCTCAAACTTTGAGGTATCAAACCCCTGAAACGTCGATCGCTTGTGCAGTTCAAGATCAACTATGGCGCACGCCGTGTATTCCACTGTCGCAAATCCCTGATTGAAATTGCGGGCGGCTTTCAAGCGCTTTAGCAGTTTCACCGGCAGCGATTTTCCAGTTTCAGCATGCACAGCATAACGCTTCAAGATATCCGGTTGCATCATCCAATGCTCAAACAACTGCGATGGTAGCTCTACGAAGTCACGCGACACGGACGTGCCTGAAATGGCAGGATAGGTCACATCAGACAACATGCCATGAAGCGCATGCCCGAACTCATGAAACAATGTGCGGGCATCATCGAACGTCAGTAAAGCCGGAGAATCTTCAGCGCCCTTCGAGAAATTCATCACGTTGACTATGATCGGTCGCACATCCCTGCCAATTTTATGTTGGGACCGGAAGTTCGACATCCAGGCTCCAGATCGTTTGGAAGGCCGGGCAAAATAATCCCCCATGAATATCGCAACATGTTCACCTTTCTTATCGGTGACTTCAAACACACGAACATCGGGGTGATAGACAGGCACATTCTCAACTTCGGTAAATTTCAGCCCGAACAACTTGTTTGCCGTATCGAATGCCGCTTGGATAATATTTTCCAGCTGCAAGTAGGGCCTCAGTTCCGCTTCATCGAGATCAAACCGTGCCTTGCGTTCCTTCTCGGAAAAATGCCGCCAGTCCCAGGCTTCAACTTTATAATTTTGACCTTCAGATCGCGCACGTTCGCAAAGCGCCTTGTGTTCTTCTTGCGCACGCGCAACCGCTGCCGGCCACACGCTATCCAACAGACCCCGGGCGTTTTCCATAGTCTTCGCCATGGTATCTTGAAGCGCATAATCGCCGTAACATTCAAACCCAAGAATATCGGCCAGTTCAGCGCGCAAGGCGACCACCTCCGCTACAATTTGTCGATTGTCTGTTTTGCCACTCTTTTCTCCGCGCGAAGCCCAGGCTTTAAACGCCTTTTCGCGTAAATCCCGGCGGGTCGATTGCGTCAAAAAACCTTCGACACTGGCACGTGCCAGCGTAATGGCATGAGCATTCTTTTTCTTGAGCCCTAGGTCCATTGCAGCCTGTCTGGCGGCCGAGCGCATAGACTCAGACAGTCCCGCAAGATCACGTTCTGATGAGAGCTCAAGGTACCAGGATTGTTCATCAGCCAATACATTTTGCATGAACGCAGCCGTAAGCGTAGCCAGGCGTTCTTGAATTGCAGCAACGCGCTTTTTATCCTTTGCTTTTAGCTGAGCTCCAGCACGAATAAACCAAGTGTAGTAGAGTTCCAGGACACGTAGTTGCTCATCATCAAGCTTTAATTTATTGCGTTTCAAATACAGCTCTTCGACACGTTTGAATAAAGCAGAATTCATAAATATCGCGGACTGATGAACCGCGAGCTTTGGAGAAATTTCTCGCTCAATTTCCTGCAGCTCGCGGTTCGTATGAGAGCCAGAAAGATTATAGAAAACACGACAGATACGTTGCAGTTCAGACCCGCATTTCTCCAGCGCCTTGATGGTATTGGAAAACGTCGGACGTGATTCATTTTTAGCAATCGATAAAATATCTTCCCGATGCTTTTTTAAGGCAATTTTAAAGGCCGGTAGGAAATGCGCTGGTTGGATTTCTTCAAACGGCGGCATACCAAATGACCCACGCCACGGTTTTAAAAGCGGGTTGTCCATCTTCGACTGCGTCAAGGCCTTTGCACTTTTTGACCGTTGTTTCACAGACGCCATCACTAAATCCTCTTGGTAAGGGGAAGCTGGGAAAAAACACTCGCGAAACGATTCACTTGAACGAAAAAAATTAGCCCGGAACCAATCGCTCAATGAGGGTGTTGATTTGAACAATCCATATAACGTCTAGGGGAAGGTCCACCAGCCTAAATCGTGAGGCACTTAGACCATAAACGGCGAAAGGACCGGTTTGGGGGAAACCGGTCCTCGCGTAGGAGATAGGGAGAAGTAGGTAGTAACGAACTTAGGAGACTGTGCCGTACGGTCCGATCCTTCCAAAGTGGCCCCGGGGGGCTAGGGGGCTTAAAGAACCAGGGCCTCGTTATTCAGACCGGACCGTGAGGCAACATCTGTAATATCCTGTAACATTAGGGCTCAACGTTGACCGGCAGGAGTCGTGAATTTGACCATGACAAGGTGATTGCGTGATCTGCTGTGGAAAAATGGGTTGCGACCCAGGTGGGTTAACAAGGTGGCTCCAGCAACAGTAAGATAAAAACGAAAGGTCGCCGAAGGGCTTCCCAGGCAACAAAAAAGCAGCCCCAACTATCGAAATAGAAGAGGCTGCTTTTATTGATCTTATCTAGGGATCAGGCCCGCCGGTCAGCAAAACCGCCGAAGCCCAAAGATCGTTCCCTATTCTCTGTTACCAAACAGGGACAGCATCGAGATGAACATATTGATGAAGTCAAGATATAGGCTCAATGCGCCCAAGATTGCTGACTTGGCAAGCATTGTTGTATCATGGCGCAACACCAAATACTCGTCCTTGATCCGTTGCGTATCGTAAGCCGTTAGGCCCGCAAACACGAGAACACCGATCGCTGAAATAGCAAACTGCAATGCACTGGACTGCAAGAACAGGTTGACGATCGCTGCGATGATAATTCCCACAACACCCATGATCAGGAAAGAACCCCAACCAGAGATGTCTTTCTTCGTTGTGTAACCCCAAACGCTCAAACTAGCGAATGCGGCCGCCGTTACAAAGAAAATCTGCACGATCGACTGACCGGTGTAGACGAGGAAGATGGAAGAAAGCGAAAGCCCCATAACAGCCGCGAAACTCCAAAACGCAATTTGTGCGGCGCCAACGCTCATCTTATGAGCACGGAAGCTCAAAAACAGCACAAACGCGAGCGGAGCAAACATCAGAACATACTGAATGGGTGAGCCATAAAGCGTACGGCCCAATTCGGTAAGCATCGTTCCATTGCGCAAGGTTGCAACAGCCAGCGAAGGATCAGTGGTCGTTGTGAACTGAAGCAGCCCATAGGCAACAACGCCCGTCAATGCGATTCCCGCTGTCATATAGTTGTAAACACCGAGCATGTGAGCGCGCAGGCCCTCATCAACCGCCACGCCAGTGCGTGTCGCGGTTCCCGATTGTTGGTAACGTTCGTCTAGTTCTGCCATGTCGCTTAGTTCCCTTTTAAAGCGGCTTTTTCAAAATTTGTGGTTCGTGATGAAATATGACCCTCAAGGGTGACGCTTTCAAGAACCCCAAATACACATTCTTTGGAACAAATGGGGATTCTGACAGCTAACTTCAAGATGTACAAGGATGAAACGGTCCCAGATGGCTCCATTTCGATGGCAAAGTTCCTAAGGACATTTACCCTAAAGTAGAAATAACACTGTAAAACAATAAGTTATGTCAGTGGCGGATTACTCCGGACACTGACACACTCTAGGACCTGAGATAAGCTACCGGCCGGGTTGCCAATACCCGCCAAGTGCCTAGCGATCCAAACAGTATCATAAGACCACTAGCGATAAACAATATCTCAAGCACCCTGGCCAATGAGAACGAAACAGGCATATCCATCGCCTGAGTTAAAATCAGCGTTGCTGCTGCCGATCCCAGCAGAATTGAAAACCCAGCACTCACAAGTGCGATTATCAGGTATTCAATGAGATGAGCTGCAAGAATTTGCCGGCGCGTCGCCCCCAGAGTTAACAATATGACCGAATCGCGTACCCGCCGCCGCCTTGCCGTCGCAAACGCCCCAGCAAGTACCAGCGCCCCAACCAATAACGTGAACGCTCCCGCAACACGCACCGCCCACATGATTTTCTTGAATATTGTATGAAATGAAGAAATAGCATCCTTCACACGCACTTGAGCCACTGTGGGAAACGCCTTTGAGAGCGCCCGCACCACTTGAGCTTCCTCTCGCAAGGTCGTGTGCTCGGGAAACTTAATCGTGGCCAGACGGTTGGTAGGCGCACCTTTCAAGGTGTTTGGCGAGAACACCATGACAAAGTTTATGGCGAGACTGTCCCAATCAACTTTGCGAAGGTTTGAAATGCGGGCGGTAATATCCCTGCCAAGGATGTTCACACTCACAGTATCACCAACATCAAGGTCCAGTTTTTCCGCCAGATCCGCTTCAAAAGAAACCAACGGTTCGCCTGAATAGTCCTTGGCCCACCAAGCACCCTTTGTGAGTCTTGAACCTTCAGGAAGTTTATCGGCATATGTAATGCCCCGGTCACCATGTAAAACCCACCGCGCCCCTTCTGGCGGCTTTATTTCTTCCACCGGCCGACCGGCCAGAGCCACCAGCCGACCACGCAGCATTGGCGCATCGCGCACTGTGGCCGATGGACTAAACCGAGTAACAAGGCTCTTGAATTCACCCAGTCCGTCAGCAGGAATATCCAGAAGATAATAATCGGGAGATGTTTCAGGCAGCCGGTTTTCCAGCCTTTGTTGAAAAGAGGTATCGGCCAAAGTAACCGCCACAAGCACGGAAAGTCCGGTTCCCAATGAAAGCACAATGGACTTCGTTAATCCCCCCGGAGCGGCCAAACTTCTCAGCGCCAACGTTAAAGTAACCTGAGAAGGATGGGGTGCCTTGCGTGCAACCCATGTCAAGGCAGTGCCAAGAAAGACAAAAAAGGCAAACACCAAA
Organism: Alphaproteobacteria bacterium; assembly: GCA_024275435.1. GTDB lineage: Bacteria > Pseudomonadota > Alphaproteobacteria > Rhizobiales > Hyphomicrobiaceae > JAJRZC01. The sequence goes on along the minus strand of JAJRZC010000402.1, from coordinate 27,121 downwards.
GCAGTGCTGAGGCAAAAATAAATGGCAAGCGTACGCGCATCAGAACTGAAAATCGCCAAAGCTATAAGCATTCCTGCAAGCACACACGTTGCCACGATAATCTTCGCTGAGGGCCATGCCGATCCCTCACCCACCTCATCGCGAAACAACACCGTGACGCCCATTTGACTCAGACGTCCAAGTGGCCAGATCGAGAACAGCAAGGACACCAAAACGCCATAAGAAATGGCAGTAAACACAGTGGTAAAAGAAACCGAAGGAGAAAGAACAATTGGCAGCGTATCGGAATAAAGCCATCCAATAAGACCTGGCACGAGTAGACCCACCACAAGCCCAATTAACACGCCCACCAGAGCAAGACTCAAAACCTGCACCAGGAACAATATGAAGATTTGCGTTCCAGTTGCCCCAATACTTTTTAACGTCGCAATGGTCTTTCGGTTCTTGTCGACAAACGCCGAAACGGCATTCGCAACACCAACACCGCCCACCAAAAGAGAGGTCAAACCAACCAGCGTCAAAAATTGACGAAGTCGCTCCAGCATAAATCGGATCTGGGGTGCTGGGTTTCGCGCATCGGTTACCGTAAAGCCATGCCCTGCCAGTTGGCGCTTCAGCTCATTGCGTGCCTTACCCAGTGCCGCCTCGTCAACTTGAGTACCATCTATCTTGAGTGCGTAGCGCCAACGCAACAGAGCGCCCGGTTGAACGAGACCCGTACTATAAAGCGTATCAAGAGACATCAGTACATTCGGACCATAGCTCAGGCGACCTGAAAGTGCATCTGGGATCTTTTCAATCACGGACGTGATTTCAATATCAGCCGTACCGATTTTCAGCTTATCACCAAGCTTGAGATTGAGACGCTCAAGGAGCAATGGTTCAACAGCAGCGCCCTCACCTATATGAGCAGCAGTATTTTCTTCAGTTGATCCCAATGACAGCTTGCCAACCATGGGATAAGCCGCATCGACGCCTCTCAATTCAACCAGACTCTGCTCGCTTCCATCCTCTGTTCGCGCCGTGGCACGCATACTTAAAGTCTCAGAAACAGAAGCCATCTCATCGAGAATTGCCCGCTCGTTTTCCGAGGCACGGGTATGAACGCGCTTTAATAGAATATCACCGCCCAGAATCACCCGGCCCTGACGTGAAAGACCATCACGCATTGAATCTGTTAGAGCCCCCACGGCGGCAATGGCCATCACCCCAAGCGCGATACAGGCAATGAACACGTAAAACCCAGACAAACCAGAACGCAATTGGCGCCGTGCCAGCACAACGACAGGAGACAAAGGCATGGCGAAAAGATCGCTTGAATTTAAATTTTTAGCGCAAGTATTATTCATCCCGCTTCGACCTTGGAAGCCGATGACACAACACTCAAAGGACTCTCAATAATCCGGCCATCGTTCATGAGTGCCCGTGTCTCGCAACGTGCAGCAAGCCGTTCGTCATGGGTGATGAGAATCAATGTGGTGCGAAACGACTTTTGCAAATCAAACAGAAGATCGGCTACCTGATCACCGGTTTTCGTGTCCAGGTTTCCAGTGGGCTCATCAGCGAGGATCAACTTTGGTTGGGTTGATAGCGCACGAGCGATTGCAACGCGCTGCTGTTCACCGCCCGAAAGCTCGGCAGGAAAGTGTCCAGCGCGATCGGAAAGGCCCACCTCTCGCAAAAGACTTTTTGCAATTTCAAATGCATCCCCGCGCCCTTGTAGCTCAAGCGGAAGGGAGATATTTTCTAGTGCCGTCATGGTCGGCACCAGATGAAACGACTGGAATACAATCCCGATATCTGTCCCGCGTAACCGTGCCAGACCATCTTGATTTAGCTGGCCAAAGTCATGTCCCGCAACCTCAACAATACCTGACGTTGCCCTCTCCAGGCCCGCGATCACCATAAGTAGCGAGGTTTTGCCAGATCCTGATGGGCCTACAACAGCCAGCGAACGACCTAGTGGAACTTCAAGGTCAACCCCACGTAAGATCTCTATTGTTCCAGCCCGGCTGGTCAGAGCCAGATGGACATCCCGCAATGTCACAATAGGTTTTGATGGGTCACTCATGAATTCGAAAAACCTGCCATTAAAATGTGATTTCTAACTTAAATACGAAGTGGTGGTCTTGTAAAAATGCCCACAGCACTTCTACCAGATGACACACGGGAACATGGTTCCGACCGATTTGGAATGTTTAGGTCAGATCATGAAAAATTGATCGCTCGCAAATATGCTGGATGTATAAGTTCATATTCGCACTCTTTCACTTGAAGAATTGGTAAGGCAAAAACATGGGTCATAAGCAGTGTCGCCATAGAATGACGCAAATGTGTTCACTGGCAATCCTCGTATCGACGCTGATCAGCTCAGTATTCATATCTGTACCCAGCACATCCTCTGCGGCCGATGGCATGGATCCAGCGCGTTGCAAGCCAGGAGAACCAATTCATATGGTTGCGTTCGGCGATAGTTTGACCGCAGGCTATGGGCTCCAGCAAAGCGCTTCTTTTCCAGCACAACTTGAAAAAGCCCTCAAAGCGAAAGGTCACAAAGTTATTATCGTCAATGCAGGCGTCTCCGGCGATACAACGAGTGGTGGCTTGGCGCGCTTTGATTGGGCTGTTTCTACAAAAACAGATGCGGTGATATTGGAACTAGGCGCAAACGATGCGCTTCGCGGCACTTCTCCTCAAGGAGCCTATGACAACCTCGACAAAATCATAACCAAGCTTAAGGCCCGAAACATTGCCGTTCTGGTTACCGGCATGCGTGCACTACGAAATTGGGGCAAAGATTACGAAGCAGCCTTCAATCCCATTTTTCAAAAACTCTCAGCCAAACACGATGTCTTGCTCTACCCATTCTTTCTTGAAGGCGTGGCACTTGATCCAAAGTTAAATCTACCAGATGGCCTTCATCCCAACCCCAAAGGCATTCTTGAAATCGTAAAGCGTATTATTCCCAAGGTCGAAGACCTGCTGAAACGGGCAAAAGCCCTCTGTACGGATGTAGCAGGAAAAAAGACGGTAACGCCCTGAACCCACATCTAAGCACAAAAGATATTCTGCGAGGGAAAAAGGGGCTGACACCGAGAAAACGAAATGCCAGGATCGTCATGCGGGTTTCCTTCGCACCACTCACTGTTGGGGGGAGAATAAGATCATGCCTCGCTTATTTACAGGGATCGCTCTTCCAGAAGAAATCAAGGATCAGATTTTAGATTTGAACCAGCCTATGCCAGGCACGCGCTGGATTGAGGCTGATGATTTGCATCTCACATTGCGCTTTGCCGGCGATATCGACAACCGAACAGCCGATGAGTTCGCGCATTTCGTAAATGAGATCAACCACATTCGTGTCTTCGAGATGCGCCTGAAGGGCCTCGGCACCTTTGCAGGACGACAGCCTCGTTTGATCTGGGCTGGTGTGGAAGCCGGGCCCGAACTTCTAAGTTTGGCACGAGCTCACGAAACAGCAGGCCGCGCCGCCGGTCTTCTTCCACAACTAAGAAGTTTTCACCCACATGTCACCATAGCACGGCTTCGCTATCCAAGAGCGGAAGCCCTGGCGAAGTATCTTTCCCGCAATGCCAACTTTCAATCCCAATCGTTTCTCGTCAGCCATGTTTCATTGTTTTCCGCAAAACCAATCACTGGCGGAGGCCCCTATGTGGTCGAACGCACCATCCCGCTGGCCGGAGCACTGGCAATGAGTGAAGATCAGCTCAATTCCCAGCTGTGATGACTTCACCACGACATATACCGATTACCGATCCACACACCATTCAGGCCCCCCATACTGCCCCGGTCCTCCTTCATGTCAGGCTTCACGTACAACAAGACCGGAAAAATCTGACCTATTTCGCCTCCCTGAGGCATGAATATCAATTTTTCGAGACAATCTGCCTAAAGCGACAACCTGAAGAGTTGACTTGCGCGCCGGCCCCGCCATATTCCGGCCGATGTTCCAGGCTTGGCACGGCCACAGCAATTCTCAACACGCGGCCAAATCCGCTGCATCCTTTCGAAGGAAAATCCAGAGCATGACGACCACAAAGACAAACTCGGGCAATTTCTTCGAGGACTATCATATCGGTCAAATCCTCAAGCACACCACTCCTCGAACCGTCACCACGGGAGATGTCGCAGCTTATATGAGTCTTTATGGCCCGCGCTTTGCTGTTCAGTCAGCCGACACCTTCGCCCAGGCCATAGGCTACCCGCGCTCTCCACTAGATGACATGCTGGCGTTTCACGTCGTTTTTGGTAAAACCGTTCCCGACATCTCACTTAACGCCATTGCAAATCTTGGTTATGCAGGCGGCCGCTTTGTAAAATCCGTCTATCCCGGAGATACTCTGAGCACCGTCTCTGAAGTGATCGGCCTGAAGGAAAATTCAAACGCTAAGACCGGCACTGTCTACGTCCGCTCCACTGGCCGCAACCAAGATGGCGATATCGTAATCGAATACATACGCTGGGTCATGGTGAGAAAGCGTGATTTTTCCAGCCCGGCACCGCAAACAGTTGTACCCGACCTACCAAGCGCCCTCGAACCATCAAAGCTCGGCTCGGCAGTCCCCCACCTGGACATTTCCAAGTACGACTTCGACCTTGCCGGCTCGCCCTATCGATGGGCAGACTACGAGGTTGGAGAAAAAATTGACCACGTGGATGGCATGACCATCGAAGAAGCCGAGCACGCCATGGCAACCCGCCTTTATCAGAATACGGCGAAGGTGCACTTTAATCAGCACACCGAATCTAAGGGCCGTTTTGGAAAACGCATCATCTACGGCGGCGTCATCATCTCGCTTGCTCGTGCGCTTTCCTTTAATGGGTTGCAAAATGCTTTTCACATCGCCGCCATCAACGCTGGCCGTCACGTTGCACCTTTGTTTGCTGGTGACACCGTTTATGCCTGGTCGGAAATTTTAGATAAGTCTGAAATCCCTGATCGCTCCGATATCGGGGCCTTAAGGGTGCGCTTGGTCGCTGTCAAAAATATGAGTGCCGAGGGTTTTCCACTAAAAGACGAAGAGGGAAAATACAAAGAGGGCGTTCTCCTCGATCTGGATATCTGGCTGGTTATTCCACGCTAGTTGAAGGTGATTCCAGCTATAACAGCAATAGATTGCAGCAAAGCATTTGGCAGGATAAAACGCTAAAAAAACCAATATGCGACCATTGACTAGTCAATTTTCGCGACAGGTGTGTTAGGAGAGCCGTATGGCCAATACGAACACTTCGGTGGGAACCAAAATTAAGCGTCCTCTGTCCCCTCATCTGCAAATATACAAACCACTCATCAACATGGTGATGTCCATACTTCATCGCATCACCGGTGCCGCTTTGTATCTTGGTACAGTTTTGTTGGCGTGGTGGCTTGTTGCAGCCGCTTCCGGCCCAGCTGAATTTCGTATTGCCAGTGAATTCTTCGGGTCAACCTTCGGTTATCTGATCTTGTTTGGATACAGTTGGGCTCTGATCCATCACATGCTTGGCGGCATTCGTCATTTCATCTGGGATACGGGCCGGGGCTTGGATATCAAAACTGTCGATCTTCTGTCTTGGGGAACCATTGTTTTCTCGGTGGCGTTGACGCTGCTCGTCTGGTTTTCAGTCTTGGTCTTCGGTTGAGGGTTATAAAAAACAATGAACATGCGCACCCCACTAAAGAAAGTCTACCATCTCGGCTCGGCCAAGGAGGGTGCATCACACTTCTGGCTGCAGCGGGTGAGCGCGGTCGCAAATCTGTTTTTGGTGATCTACCTTATGGGGTTGATCATCTCTCTGGCCGGGGCGGATTACATAACTGTCCGTGAGGCCCTGTCATATCCCTTAACGGCATTGTTGCTGCTGTTACTTATATTGTCCGGTGTGATCCACATGCGGCTTGGCATGCAGACCATCATCGAGGACTACATCGAAAGTGAAGGCACCAAAATCGTAGCGCTGATGTTGAACACATTCTTTTCCGTGTTCATTGGCGCCGCTAGTGTTTGGGCCGTGCTGAAACTAAGCTTCGGAGCCTGATAATTTATGGCAAACTCTGCAAATAAGAATAACGCTGCCGAAGGACCCAGCATAACCGGCAAGGCTTACGAAATTGTCGATCACACCTATGATGTCGTTGTGGTTGGCGCAGGTGGCGCTGGCCTGCGTGCCACATTGGGATGTGCGCAAGCCGGCTTGAAAACCGCCTGCGTTACCAAGGTCTTTCCCACCCGCTCTCACACGGTCGCGGCTCAAGGCGGTGTCGCAGCGTCTCTTGGGAACATGGGCAAGGACGACTGGCGCTGGCACATGTACGACACCGTCAAAGGCTCCGATTGGCTCGGTGATCAAGATTCCATCGAGTACCTATGCCGCCATGCACCCGATGCCGTGTATGAGTTGGAACATTACGGTGTCCCTTTCAGCCGCACCGAGGATGGTAAAATTTACCAACGTCCCTTTGGCGGCATGACAACGGAATTCGGCGAAGGCCCGCCAGCACAGCGAACTTGCGCAGCCGCCGACCGAACCGGTCACGCCATGCTTCATACGCTTTACGGCCAAAGCCTAAGTCATAGCGCAGAATTCTTCATCGAATATTTTGCGCTCGATCTCATCATGGATGACGAAGGTACCTGTCGTGGCGTCATGACTCAGTGTTTGGAAAATGGAACCATTCACCGCTTTCGTGCGAAACGTGTGATTTTGGCAACCGGCGGATATGGCCGCACCTACTTCTCCTGCACCTCCGCGCACACCTGCACAGGAGACGGCAACGCCATGGTTCTTCGCGCCGGCATCGCGTTACAGGATATGGAATTCGTCCAGTTCCACCCAACCGGGGTTTACGGCGCAGGCGTATTGATAACCGAAGGTGCACGTGGTGAAGGCGGCTATCTGACGAATTCCGAAGGTGAGCGGTTCATGGAACGCTACGCTCCCCACGCCAAGGACCTCGCCTCGCGCGATGTGGTTTCCCGCTCAATAACAATCGAGATCAGGGAGGGTCGAGGCGTCGGTCCCGAAGGCGACCACATGTACCTGCACCTTGATCATCTCGACCCCAAAATCCTCGCCGAACGCCTGCCAGGTATCACCGAGAGCGCCAAGATATTCGGTGGTGTTGATCTGCGTCGCGAACCCATCCCCATCATTCCAACTGTCCATTACAACATGGGTGGCATTCCAACAAACTTCCACGGCGAAGTCGTTACTCTTAAAAATGGCGATCCCGATCATATCGTGCCCGGCCTGATGGCCATCGGTGAAGCCGCTTGCGTCTCGGTTCATGGCGCTAATCGGCTCGGCTCCAACTCCCTTATTGACCTCGTGGTCTTTGGACGCGCTGCTGGTCTTCGCTGTGCTGAAACCATCGAAAATGATCGCCAAAACGACCTTCCTAAAGATGCCGGTGAAGAAGCTATCGCGCGGCTCGACAAATTCCGCCACGCTAAGGGAGACACCCCCACAGCCAAACTCCGGCTTGATATGCAACGCACCATGCAAAATAATTGTGCCGTGTTCCGTGACGGTCCTGTCCTGGAAGAAGGCGTCGTAAAAATCAACGAGATCTGGAAGGGCATCGAAGACGTTTCGGTCACCGATCGATCCTTGATATGGAACTCCGATCTCATCGAGACACTCGAATTCGACAATCTCATCGTCCAGGCCGCCGTTACCGTAACAGGAGCAGCAAACCGTCAGGAAAGCCGTGGTGCGCACGCCCGTGAAGACTTTCCAGATCGCGACGATGAAAACTGGATGAAGCACACCCTGAGCTGGGCTGACAGCCAAGCCAAAAAAGTGACGCTCGATGAGCGCCCGGTTCACACCTACACCATGACCAATGAAATCGCCTACATCAAACCAAAGGCTAGGGTGTATTAAGGAACTGTCTGCGCATTCCAACCCGCAATGCAATTCTAAACCTTTGAGTGATGACCGGAGAGCAACAAACAGACTTCAATCCCTTAATTTACAGGACCTGTGATGCCAATAAGCTGTTCCTCACAATTTTTCCCCCACTTGCGTCACCCCAAAGGCTTCACAACTGAATTTGTCTGGTAAGAAGGCCCCTGATACGCGCCAAGAGTTGTTCGTTAAAGGCTCTCCAGGTTGGGGAGCCATACGTGGGGGATTTTTCAGTTGGCTAAAAGCTCCAAGCCACCACCGCCAAAAAAACGCCCCAAAACCAAGCAAACCGTGCCATCAGACACGAGAAGTGCCCCTGATCCGTTTTCTGTCGTTTTACCTGCCTTGGCGGCACTGGGAGCAATCTCATCCATCGCCACCATCAACTGGGTTGCCCAGGAAAAGACACCCGAACGTTCCCGCGCCAAGCGCAAGGCTTCTATCGCTTTGAGGGATCTGGAATCCTGTTGCCTCGGCCTTGTTGAAATTTTCAAACGCTTCAAGCGCCACCCTGAGATGTTCTGCGGTGAGGGTGGCACTGCCTCCTCGCCACTAAAATTCGGAGTCCACGGCCCCCGCATACCTACGGAAACTGCGCGCATCTATTTCCAGCTGATCAACGATGTGGCATCTATGCTCGTTCTCGCATCACAAAATGCCTATGATGTCATGTCAGCCGTGGAGGACGGTGAAATCGACGCACCTGAGGAATTGTTTTTCGGCTTGGGTGAGTGTCAAGATCGTCTCAATCGTCTGATCCAGGATCGTGCGACAATGAAATCCAGCGTAGAAACGGGCTTGGAGGTCGCCGAGAAACTGCTAACTCTGGTAAATCAGCTCAAGAAATACAGAACTGGATAGCGCCCGCCCCTGGCTAACTTTGAAATTTGACACGCGTGCTTTGAAGCCGCATGAAATCATCTCAAATGGGTATCTAACCTGAAAGCGAAAACCATAAAAGAGCTGTAATCAAGATGGTCCAACTGACGCTCCCAAAGAACTCGACTCTCAAAAACGGTAAAATTTGGAATAGTCCGGAAGCAACCGGTCGCTGGAAGGAGTTTCGAATCTACCGCTGGTCGCCCGAGGATGAGCAAAATCCACATATTGACACCTATTGGATCGACCTTGATGCCTGTGGCCCCATGGTCTTGGATGCCCTGATAAAGATCAAGAACGAGATCGACCCAACATTGACCTTCAGGCGTTCATGCCGAGAAGGTATCTGCGGCTCGTGTGCCTTCAATATCGGTGGGACCAACACATTGGCTTGTTTGAATGCCATTGAAGACTATGAAGGTGCCGTTACAATCTATCCTTTGCCTCACATGGAAGTCGTCAAGGACCTTGTGCCCGATATGACGAATTTCTATGCTCAGCATCGCTCAATTCAACCCTGGCTCCAGACGCAAACACCAACCCCCCCGACCGAATGGAAACAGTCTCGCGAAGATAGAGAGGCCCTCGATGGTCTTTATGAATGTATTTTATGCGCCTGCTGCTCCACGTCCTGTCCAAGTTATTGGTGGAACTCAGATCGTTATCTTGGCCCTGCAATTCTGTTGCAGGCTTACCGCTGGATCAAGGATAGCCGCGATGAAGCCACAGGTGAGCGCCTTGACAATCTGGAAGATCCTTTCCGGCTTTATCGTTGCCACACGATCTTAAATTGCACCAAGGCCTGCCCAAAAGGTTTAAATCCAGCCAAAGCCATAGCTGAATTAAAGAAATTGATGGTCGAACGCCGTGTCTGAGATTGTACGAGCCTTAAAGGCGAGTGCGTGAATCGAAGAACCTATAAAATAACAAGCAACCACTGGCTTTTTCTCAAAAGCGTCGCCGTACACCCGTCTCTGATATCTGAGATCGGGCGAGCCATTTTCGGCGAGTGCGTGAATCGAAGAATCCATAAAAAAAGACCGATGGAGCGAAATCGCTGCATCGGTCTTGTTTATTCAAATTCCAATTAATTACGTTCCAGATGCCCAGTCTGAAACATGCATAATTGAAAAAACGTGCCTTAAGCGGCGCGCCGAGCCCGACGAGCAGGCTTCTTAGCAGCCTTGCGAGCCGTGGACCTGCGAGCTGCAGGCTTCTTAGCAGCCTTGCGAGCTGTGGATCTGCGAGCTGCAGGCTTCTTAGCAGCCTTGCGTGCCGTAGTCTTGCGAGCAGGCTTCTTAGCGGCCTTACGGGCCGTAGTCTTGCGAGCAGGCTTCTTAGCGGCCTTGCGAGCAGTTGTCTTACGAGCAGGCTTCTTAGCAGCCTTGCGTGCCGTAGTCTTGCGAGCAGGCTTCTTAGCAGCCTTGCGTGCCGTAGTCTTGCGAGCAGGCTTCTTAGCGGCCTTACGGGCCGTAGTCTTGCGAGCAGGCTTCTTAGCGGCCTTGCGAGCAGTTGTCTTACGAGCAACTGGTTTGCGCTTAGCCTTCGTTGCTGCCTTTTTCTTAGCAGCTGGACGCTTTGCAGCGGCCTTCCGTTTAGTAGTAGTTCTTGCCATTTTAATGTCTCTCTTTCTTTCTCTCTCTCAAAAAAGTCCGAATCAAATTTCGAACAAAAAAATCATGTGCAAGTTCGTTCATTTTGTTGACAACTAAATTGAATTGTCGGGTGTATTTTTTCTAATTCCATAAATAGTGTTGCACGAAGTCCTCAAAAAACGTTGTTTTCGAAGGCTCTACGAATGAAAATCAATAAATTGAATCACGTTCAGCGCGTAACAAAAAGAACATGAGTTCTATTTTTTGCTAAAATCGATCCACAATGAGTTCTCTTTTGTAGAATGTTATTCAATTTGCGCCAATGGAATTAAAAAAATGCAAAGCCGTATATATGAGTTTCTAAAACTTACTCATTGGCAATCCGTAGAGTTGCGTCTTCCAATTATTCGATTCAAAAAAAAGCCGGAGCTAAAAATAGCTCCGGCTTTTCCGTAGAAACTGTATTTAGGGGCTTCAAGCCCTTAAAACAAAGGCATCAAGCTGCTTTGGACATGACGCGTGCCTGTAAATCAAGAACAGCCAGCATATATCCGGCTCGGTCTTCCATTGCTTCAGCTATATATGAGAAGTAATCCGCGTTTTGCGGGATGATCTCTCCAACCACCTCCCCATACTCATACTTCAATTCCGCCCGATAGTTGCGTGCAATAGCCTGCATTTTGGCATTTTCAGCCAAGCAACTCATAAATAGCAGGCGAATCCCGCGATTGCGCGCAGTGCGTATCACCCGCCCCATCAAATCCGTGCCTAATCCACGATTTTGATATGCAGTCTCAACCGAAAACGCCGCTTCCGCTTCTCTTCCCCAAATATCCGCAAGTTTTTTAATTTCAGCCGCCGCGCGCAGTTCGCCATTCTCCAAATAGCCAAATATAATGTTTCCAAAATCATTCATTCGGTCTGCATAGTCTTTAATATAGTCGTCTGAGACCTCGCACATGAACCTCAGCCGGCGGCTATCAGCGTCTAACCGTAAAAGATGGTCCCGATATAGATCCTTGTCCGAGGGCCATAGTTTTCGAATGGTTCCCTTCATGTGCCTATTGTGAGTCATTTCAGATGCCTCCATGCCCGAGTGGTGAAACACGAGCTGCATTTGCAGTTCGGCCTCTTCAATCGTGCTCATTAAAGTGTTCGTCGCAAAATTAGTTAGGTTGTGAAATACGTGCCAACACGGTTCACCCTCGACCCGCGTAAGCACCCGCAAAACTAGGAAATATTGCACCGCACAATAAGCCTATTCAAAGGCCCGTAGTCAGGGCAATGTGGCACACGATATCTTGCAACTTGTTCCCGCCAATGATCATAAATCCATGGAGTTCTGGCGTATTCGTGTATCCCGGTCCCATGATGTCTCGCCAGCGCTGTGCGCTATAGCGCTCTTCGGTCGAAACATTCGCCGTGGTATGGGTCGCATATATCAACAACCCAGTCGCAAGGGCCCAGACGAATCAGTCTGGACGAACCGGCAAACAGGATTCATTTTCCACCTATGAGCGAGATGGCGAGCAATCAACGGCCCGAGACACAATCGGGACCAGTTCTGGCCGAATATCTGGATCGGCTGCAAAAAAGTGAAATTGATCGTGACGAAGAACAGTATAAAGCCGTTTTAGCGCTTGATCAGCTAGCTATCAGCCTGACCACACATGACGAAAGCCCCTCAAGCGCACCATTTCAATGGCTATGGAACTCCAAAGACCAGGAAAAGCACACAACTCCTGGTCTTTATCTCTACGGCAGCGTCGGTCGTGGCAAAACCATGCTGATGGATATGTTTTTTGAAAAAGTACCCGTGATTCAAAAACGTCGCTGGCATTTTCACGAATTCATGGCGGAAATACACGAAAAGATAGCCAGAGCGCGAAAGAAGGTTGATGGCGACCCAATACCCTCCATCGCCGCTACCATGGCTAAAAACACCAAGCTTCTCTGCTTCGATGAACTTCACGTTACGGATATCGCAGATGCAATGATTTTAAGTCGGTTGTTTGAGGGTCTCTATAAAAACGGCGTTGTCGTCGTTGCCACCTCGAACGCCCATCCCGAGGAACTTTATAAAAATGGCCTGAATCGCCCTCTCTTCCTTCCGTTCATCCAGATGATTCAAGAGAACATGGCCGTTCACGAGGTCAAAGCCTCAAAAGACTTCAGATTGGATAAGCTTTCTGGGCGCCAATTGTATTTCTCGCCCGTTGATCAAATGGCTCGCGAGCAAATGGACGCCCATTGGCATCGCCTCACGGGTGACCATCCCGCCAGTCCCATGAAACTCGAACTCAAAGGTCGTTTCATAGATGTGCCTTTAGCTTCCATGGGCGTGGCACGCTTTAAATTTGCAGATTTGTGCGAAAAACCGCTCGGATCATTGGACTTTCTACGCATTGCCCATGAGTTTCACACAATACTCATCGACGACATCCCGAAGCTCTCGCCAGAAAACAGAAACGATGCACGTCGCTTTATCAATCTCATTGACACCCTTTACGATACCCGTGTTTGTTTGATTGCTTCAGCCCAGGCCCCTCCGGAGAACCTCTACATGAGCGGTGATGGCTCCGATCTGTTTGAACGCACAGCCTCCCGATTGACCGAAATGAGATCAGAAGCCTATCTCAGCAGCCGCATATGAAAATTTGTCCCATCCGTGTCTTCGTCAATTATGCGGTAAATATCCCATGTCTAAAGAACACAAAGGAGTCGCACAAATGGAGCCCCACCTGGGTTGAACCCATTTCCGATCCGGGCTAACCCAAAAAGGAGGCTTTTTTTCTCAATGAATCTACTCAAGACTTGGCTTCTTCCTCTCTCGCATTAGAGAAATTCGGGATAAGGCCGTTTCTGTTCCAGACACAAGAATTGACCCCAGGGAGACCCCACCAATGGCCCGTACAAGAATTGCACTAATCGGCTCTGGCATGATCGGCGGCACACTCGCCCATTTGATCGGCTTGAAAGAGCTGGGGGACGTCGTGATGTTCGACATTGCAGAGGGCCTGCCGCAAGGAAAGTCACTAGATATCTCTCAATCTGGTGCGGTTGACGGTTTCGATTGCACCATCCGGGGGACCAATGCTTACGAAGATATCGCCGGTGCCGATGTCTGTATCGTCACCGCCGGTGTGCCCAGAAAGCCGGGCATGAGCCGTGATGACCTCATCAATATCAACATCAAGGTCATGGAACAGGTCGGCGCTGGTATCCGAAAATACGCACCAGACTCCTTTGTCATCGCCATCACAAATCCTCTGGATGCCATGGTTTGGGCCTTGCAAAAGGCTTCTGGTTTGCCACGCAACATGGTGGTTGGCATGGCGGGCGTTCTCGACACCGCCCGCTTCCGTCACTTCCTGGCCATGGAACTGAATGTTTCCGTCGAAGACGTTTCAGCCTTTGTACTCGGGGGTCATGGCGACGACATGGTTCCACTCGTGCGCTATTCAACGGTTGCCGGCATTCCTCTTCCCGATCTCGTGAAAATGGGCTGGATGAAACAAGAACGCCTTGACCAGATCGTCGATCGAACCCGCAAAGGTGGTGGCGAGATCGTTGGGCTGCTAAAAACCGGTTCGGCCTACTACGCACCTGCCACATCGGCAATCTCCATGGCGGAGAGCTATCTTAAGGACAAAAAACGGGTCTTACCCACCGCCGCTTATTTGAACGGCGAATATGGCGTCAAGGGTTTATATGTCGGCGTGCCCACCATCATTGGCGCTGGTGGCGCGGAGCGGGTTGTCGAAATCGACATGAATGCCAGCGAAAGGTCCATGTTCATGAAGTCCGTCGAGAGCGTTAAAACGCTCGTTGACGCCTGCATGCAGGTCGCCCCCCATCTGGGAACTTAGTGCACTGTAAGAACACCTTTCACCGCGCTGGGCATCAATATCTAATCTTGCAATACGAAATAATAAACACCAGACCCTGGGGTCATAAGAACTCCAGGGTCAACTCTTGATGAGATACCACTGCAACTCGTTAACGTTTAAACCACGTTGGCAATCCCTATCGGACCATTGACTAGTTTTCTTAGCGAGAACTTTTCGGATACCAATTGCCAGAATTAAAACACTAGGATCCACGAACACGAGCCGAAAGCAGCTAAGATCCTTCGCTGAAATAAGATAGCGGCTCAAACATTGGAACTTTGAAGTATGAACATTCACGAATATCAGGCCAAACAAGTCCTGAAAGGATATGGTGCTCCAGTCGCAGAAGGCGTCGTTATAACGTCCGCCTCCCAAGCTCCAGCCGCCATCGACAAGCTTCCAGGTCCTGTTTATGTCGTGAAAAGCCAGATCCATGCAGGCGGGCGCGGAAAAGGCAAGTTCAAAGAGCTTGGCCCAGCAGCACTCGGTGGTGTTCGCCTTGCAAAATCCAAAGACGAAGCACTAAGCCACGTCAATGAGATGCTCGGAAATACGCTGGTAACAAAACAGACCGGCCCCGCAGGAAAGCAGGTCAACCGCCTCTATATAGAAGACGGAGCGAATATAGAGCGCGAACTTTATCTCTCCATTCTCATTGACCGGACAGTGGGGCGACCTGCTTTTGTTGTCTCCACCGAAGGCGGAATGGATATCGAAGCCGTCGCAGAAGAAACTCCAGACAAGATCATAACCGTTGCCATAGACCCTGAAACTGGTGTGACCGATAACGATTCCCAAAAGCTATGCGAGGCGCTTAAACTCGAAGGCGACGCTAGAGATGACGCCATGTCTCTTTTTCCGATTCTCTATAAGGCTTTTACCGAAAAAGATATGAGCCTGATGGAAATCAACCCGCTGATCGTCATGGCAGACGGCCACCTGCGGGTCTTGGATGCAAAAGTTTCCTTCGACGACAACGCGCTTTTTCGTCATCCTGATATATTGGAACTTCGCGATGAGACGGAAGAGGACGAAAAAGAAATCGAGGCCTCCAAGCATGACCTTTCCTATGTTGCCTTGGATGGCAATATCGGCTGCATGGTGAACGGTGCCGGTCTTGCCATGTCAACCATGGATATCATCAAACTATATGGCGCAGAACCTGCAAATTTCCTCGATGTCGGCGGCGGCGCAACCAAGGAAAAGGTGACAAGCGCATTTAAGATCATCACCTCTGATCCAAATGTCGAAGGCATTCTTGTCAACATCTTCGGCGGTATCATGCTTTGTGACGTCATTGCCCATGGCGTCGTCGCTGCCGTCAAGGAGGTTGGTCTCAAGGTACCTCTTGTCGTGAGACTTGAGGGCACCAACGTCGATCTCGGCAAAAAAATCATCAACGAGTCCGGCCTGAACGTCATCGCAGCAGACGACCTGGATGATGCCGCCGCGAAAATCACCGCTGCGGTAAAGGGGGCCTAAATCATGTCAATTCTAATTAACGCAAACACCAAGATCCTCGTTCAAGGACTCACCGGTAAAACCGGTACATTTCACACAACCCAGGCTCTCGACTACCACGGCACAAAGATGGTTGGCGGTATTCACCCCAAAAAAGGTGGCACAACCTGGCAAGACGACAGTGGTCACAAGCTCCCGATATTTGCGTCCGTGGCCGAAGGCAAAGAAGCAACTGGCGCGGACGCAACCGTCGTGTACGTTCCTCCCGCAGGAGCCGGCGCCGCCATCATCGAAGCCATTGAGGCTGAGATTCCCCTCATCGTCGCCATTACCGAAGGCATCCCGGTTATGGATATGGTCCACGTCAAAGCCCGCCTCGACAAATCCAAGTCTCGTCTTATCGGACCCAATTGCCCAGGCGTTTTGACACCCGACGAATGCAAAATCGGCATCATGCCGGGTAACATCTTCAAAAAGGGCTCCGTTGGAATCCTCTCGCGCTCCGGCACCCTCACCTACGAAGCCGTTTTTCAAACCACAAACGAAGGGCTGGGTCAGACAACGGCCGTCGGCATCGGTGGCGATCCGGTGAAGGGCACCGAGTTTATTGATATGCTGGAACTGTTCCTGGCCGATGATGAGACAAAATCAATCGTCATGATCGGCGAAATCGGTGGATCGGCCGAAGAAGATGCCGCTCAGTTCCTGACCGATGAAGCTAAGAAGGGCCGCAAAAAGCCAGTTGTCGGTTTCATCGCCGGTCGCACGGCACCCCCAGGGCGCACCATGGGCCACGCCGGAGCTGTTATTTCCGGAGGGAAAGGTGGAGCCGAAGACAAGATCGCCGCTCTCGAGGCCGCAGGCGTGCGCGTCTCACCTTCACCAGCCAAGCTCGGCAAAACCTTGGTGGAACTATTGAAGGGGTAAAAAGGGATAATTTTTTCCCCTGCAGAAAATGAAAAATAAAGCCCAGCCCCCTTCTGGCGCATCCCCCTTCGCCATACTATATTTTTGTGTCTCGACAGTCACGAAAGTTGGCGGGGGAGGAATGGCAATGGCGTATTGGAAGAAATGCCCTGAATGTGGTGAGACCAACTATTACGAGACGTTTGATAGCCAATACTTCGATTGCGGCTTCCAGGGGTACTGCGATGAGGACATCCGCGAAGCACGCTGTGCAGCATATGATAATTCTCAAGACAAGCTTGACCACCAGCAGTCCGGGCCAGTTGATAGCGAGCTCGCCCATCTTCGCTTGGCTCTTCTCGACGCAGCGCAGGTCGCAGATGTCATCGCCACTGATATGCAGAACGCTAACCACAGCGAGGAATACCCCGATCGTTGCCGCGAACTTGCCCAACAGATGCGTATGGTGGCCGGCCATAGCCAGGATTTTGGCACTAAATCGTCTTTCAATTCTTCCAGACCGAGAGGCTCACAAAAAAACCAGCTGCTTACTTTCGTGCGCAAGATTAAACCTTGGTAGTGCAGACAAGATTATGTCTCAGTTCTAAGGTCCAGTAAAAATCAAACTGCAAACTTGCAACCTACACCACCGCCAAAAATATCAATATGAGAGTCTGCGTGCTGGAAGCTCTTTCAGCAGCTTCTATTTCACCGCTCCCGGCACTAGGAAATAGTAAGTGCAGGTCGAATGTTCGAGCATGTGCTAAAATAAAGTAAGAAGTAACGCTGCCCCGTTTTAACTACTGACCATAAGAAATATATTGCAAGGACACAAACCGCTATGTCCCGCGAGCCGCTCAATCGCTCCTTTCTCGAAACATCGTTTCTTGATGGAACCAATGCCGCATACGTGGAACAGATGGAGGAGCAATACGAGGAAAACCCCGGCTCTGTCTCAGATGAATGGCGTAAGTTCTTTGAAAGCCTCAACGAGGAACGTAAGGACGGAAGCGCTGAACCACGATCAGCAAGCTGGGCAGTTCCGCTTTCAAAAATCCAACAAAATAGCGAACTCATTTCCGCACTCACTGGTGACTACGATCAAGTTGAGCACACCATAAACCAACGGCTGACGGAACGTGCGCACATTTCGGGTATGGAGTTTTCTCCCGCCGCTTCCATGCGCGCCACCCAAGATTCCATTCGCGCGTTGATGTTGATTCGCGCCTATCGTGTCATGGGACACATGGCAGCCGATTTAGATCCACTGGGCCTTCAACAGCGAAAACTTCATCGCGACCTGCTGCCAGAGACCTATGGCTCCACCGAAGCGGATCTCGATCGGCCGATTTTCATCGACAGGTTCTTGGGGCTTGAAACAGCCACCATGCGACAGATCATTACCGTTCTGCGCCGTACATATTGCCAGCAGATCGGTTTCGAGTTCATGCACATAACCGTTCCAGAGCAGAAATGGTGGATTCAGGAACGCATAGAAGGTGAGGAAAAGAACTTTAAATTCACCCTCGAGGGCAAGAAGGCAATTCTCAACAAGCTCATTGAAGCAGAGATCTTCGAAAAATTCTGCGATGTGAAATACACCGGAACCAAGCGCTTTGGCATCGAAGGTGCCGAATCTCTCATTCCTGCGTTGGAACAGATCATCAAGCGTGGTGGTCATCTGGGCGTGAAAGAAATTATCATCGGCATGGCCCACCGCGGCCGCCTCAATGTCCTCGCCAATGTTATGTCCAAGCCTCACCGCGCCATCTTTAATGAGTTCCAAGGCGGCTCTTATAAGCCCGAGGAAGTGGAAGGCTCCGGTGATGTCAAATACCATCTGGGCGCATCATCCAATCGCGCTTTCGACGGCAACGAAGTCCACCTCTCGTTGACCGCCAACCCCTCACATCTCGAAATTGTCGATCCCGTGGTTTTGGGCAAGGTGCGTGCGAAACAGGACCAGCACGGCTGTAGCCCCAACGAGCGCACACCGGTGATGCCGCTTCTTCTGCACGGGGATGCGGCTTTTGCCGGCCAGGGAGTCGTTGCGGAATGCTTCGGCCTGTCAGGATTGAAAGGTCATCGCACCGGAGGCTCCATTCACTTTGTCATCAACAATCAAATCGGCTTTACCACGAACCCCCGCTTTTCACGTTCTTCGCCATACTGTTCCGATGTCGCAAGAATGATCGAGGCTCCTATTTTCCACGTTAACGGCGATAACCCGGAAGCCGTTGTCCACGTCGCCAAGATTGCAACGGAGTTCCGCCAGAAATTCCAAAAGCCCGTTGTTATCGACATGTTCTGTTATCGCCGGCACGGTCACAACGAATCCGATGAACCGCTGTTCACGCAGCCACGCATGTATAAGCGGATCAAGAAGCATCCCACTGTAGAAAAGCTCTACGCCAGAACCCTCATCGAAGAAGGGGTGTTGACCGAAGACGAAGTCTCTCAAATGCGCACATCTTTTCGCGCCCATCTGGAAACGGAGTTTGGCAGCGCCGGCACTTACAAACCCAACAAGGCTGATTGGCTTGATGGTCGCTGGTCGTCCATTGGATTTGCCGAAGATGAGGCCCGCCGTGGAAAGACCGGCGTTGAACTTTCGGTTCTAAAGCAAATCGGCAGGTCCATCACTTCGATCCCAACAGATTTCAACGCTCACAAAACCGTAAAAAGACTTCTCGACAAGCGCAGAAAGATGATCGAAACGGGTACAGGCATCGATTGGGCCATGGCTGAGCATCTCGCATTCGGAACTCTGGTAAAGGAACAGTTTCCAGTTCGCCTCTCGGGTCAGGACAGCGAACGGGGTACTTTTTCTCAACGTCATTCCGTCTTGTTCGATCAAGAAACCGAGCGTCGCCACACCCCGTTAAAACATATCTCACCGGATCAGGCTCGCTTTGAAGTGATCAATTCGATGCTCTCGGAAGAAGCCGTTCTTGGTTTCGAATACGGCTATTCGCTTTCAGAACCCAATGCACTGGTTCTCTGGGAAGCTCAATTCGGAGACTTCGCCAATGGCGCCCAGGTGATTTTCGATCAGTTCCTTTCCTCGGGCGAGCGCAAATGGTTGCGAATGTCCGGCCTGGTCTGTCTGCTCCCTCACGGCTACGAAGGCCAGGGGCCAGAGCATTCTTCCGCCAGGCTCGAAAGGTTTCTACAAATGTCAGCGGAAGACAACTGGCAGATCTGCAATTGCACGACACCGGCCAACTATTTCCATGTCCTGCGCCGTCAGCTTCACAGGAAATTCCGCAAGCCGTTGATCATCATGACTCCAAAATCGTTGCTGCGTCATAAGAGTGTCATCTCGACTCTGGCTGAGATGAGTTCAGGGACCACATTCCATCGTGTACTATGGGATGATGACGACATCAAAAAACACACCGATTGGGCTGGTGAATTCTCACTGAAACTGGATCATGAAATAACGCGCGTGGTTCTTTGCTCGGGTAAGGTCTATTTTGATTTGCTGAAAGCCCGCCGGAAAGCGGAACGCAAGGATGTTTATATTCTTCGCCTGGAACAACTCTACCCCTTCCCGGCGCGCACCTTGATTACGGAACTTGGACGCTTTGAAAATGCATCTCGCATCGTTTGGTGTCAGGAGGAACCAAAGAACATGGGTTCCTGGACCTTCATCGAGCCAAACCTGGAATGGGTACTAGATCATATCGAATCAAAAACCCCTCGAGCATTCTATGCTGGTCGCCCTTCCTCCGCCGCCACTGCCACAGGTCTGGCAAGTCAACACTTGGCAGAGCAAAAAGCATTGGTTGAAGAAGCCTTGAATGGTTAGTTGAACCTTTACTTCGAATAATAGCAAAGAACGAACATTAACAGAGGCCGCAGGCAATGACCGTAGAGATCAAAGTACCCGCGCTCGGCGAATCGGTGACGGAAGCCACCGTGGGTCAGTGGTTCAAGAAACCAGGCGATCACGTCGAAATCGATGAGCCATTGGTTGAACTGGAAACCGATAAGGTCACTGTCGAAGTCCCCGCACCCAGTTCAGGTGTGTTGCAAGACATCAAAGTGACAGAAGGTGAGACCGTAAACATCGGAACGCTGCTCGGCACCATTGCCCAAGGCGATAACGCCACCCAGGTAAAATCTGTATCAAAACCAGAAAAAAGCAACAATCAATCCGCGCCAAAGCAGGAAAGTCAAACCCTGGCCGCCGCTCCAGAAAACGCACCTTCCGTAAAACAAGCCGCCATGCCACCTTCACCGGCAGCACGCAAAGCCCTCGCCGAAAGTAACTTGAAAGCCGAAGATATAAAAGGCACGGGCCGCCGGGGGCAGATTTTGAAGCCAGATGTAACTGCCGCAAAGGCCACGTCTTCGCCCAAGGCTCAAAAGCCATCAATCCTAAGCAAAACTGCAGTTGCCAGAACCGCACCCGAGGAAGTGTTCCCGGTCCCCTCATCTGAAATGCGCGCGCCAACCTTTCCAGTGGATACGGCAAGAGAGGAGCGGGTGAAAATGAGCCGCCTGCGCCAAACCATAGCCCGGCGCTTGAAAGATGCCCAGAACACAGCGGCGATACTCACGACCTTCAACGATGTCGACATGAGCGCTGTCATGGATATGCGCAAGCAATACAAGGAACTTTTTTTAAAGCGTCACAATATCAAGCTGGGCTTCATGGGCTTCTTCGTGAAAGCATGCCTGCAAGCCTTAAAAGAAATTCCCGCCGTCAATGCCGAGATTGATGGCGCAGATATCGTCTACAAGAATTATTATAACATTGGCGTGGCCGTGGGCACCGACAAAGGTCTCGTGGTGCCGGTTATCCATGACGCGGAACGGCTTTCCATCGCACAAATCGAAGCCGAGATCGCTGAATATGGAAAACGCGCCCGCGACGGCCGTCTTGGCATCCAGGATATGCAAGGCGGAACCTTCACCATAACCAATGGTGGCGTGTTCGGGTCAATGCTCTCCACGCCAATTCTAAACGCGCCTCAGTCCGGGATTCTGGGTATGCACCGCATCGAAGACCGCCCCGTTGCTCTCAATGGTGAAGTGGTCGTACGTCCCATGATGTATCTCGCCTTGTCCTATGATCACCGCATCGTCGATGGCAAGGAAGCCGTAACATTTCTGGTGCGCGTGAAAGAATGCCTTGAAGACCCACAACGTTTTCTGCTGGATCTTTAGTCACACAATGTTCCTCCATAGGTGGACAAACCAAAGAAAATCGGTTCCACCACCCTATACCACCACCCTATAAGTTAAGAGCCATCGTAAGCAAAAAGGACAAGCTGCCATGTCAGGAGCCTATGATCTTATTGTCATCGGAACAGGCCCTGGCGGCTACGTTTGCGCAATTCGTGCAGCCCAGCTTGGTTTGAAAGTCGCCGTTGTCGAAAAGCGCACGTCTTTCGGCGGCACCTGCCTCAACATTGGTTGCATCCCCTCAAAAGCACTTCTTCATGCAACAGAAAAGTATGAAGAAGCAAACCACAAGTTCGCCGACATGGGTATCAAGGTTTCACCCAAGCTCGACTTGAAAAAAATGATGACCTTCAAGAAAGACGGCGTGAAGGGAAATGTCGAGGGCGTCGCTTACCTGCTGAAAAAGAATAAAATAGACACCCACATTGGTCATGGCGCGATACTCAGTCCAAGTAGGGTCGAGGTGGTACCAACCGGCAAGGAAAGCACGCCCATCGTGCTTGAGACCAAAACAATAGTCATCGCTACGGGCTCAGATGTTGCTGGCCTTCCCGGCATAAAAATAGACGAAAAGCGAGTGGTATCATCCACCGGCGCATTAAAATTAAACCGCGTTCCTAAAAAAATGATTGTTGTGGGCGCAGGTGTTATCGGCCTGGAACTGGGTTCAGTGTGGCGACGCCTCGGCGCACAGGTTCATGTCATTGAATACTTGGATCGTATCCTGCCGGGTATGGATTTGGGACTAGCTAAGGAAATTCAAAAGATATTGAAAAAGCAGGGCCTAACTTTCGATCTGGGCTCGAAACTGACAGGGCTCAAGTCCGATGACGCTGGCTGTCGTCTGACAATAGAACCTGCCAGTGGGGGCGAAGTAACTCGCGCCGACGCTGATGTGGTTCTTGTCGCCGTCGGTCGAATTCCTTTCACGCAGGGCTTGGGACTGGAAGAAGCTGGAATAACGAAAGATCAACGCGGGTACATTGATGTGAACGCGCAATATCAAACCAATGTTCCTGGCATTTATGCAATAGGCGATGTGATCAAAGGCCCAATGCTCGCCCACAAAGCCGAGGAAGAAGGTGTCGCCGTTGCGGAAATCCTGGCCGGGCAGGCTGGCCACGTCAATTATGAGGTAATCCCGAGTGTACTTTACACGTGGCCGGAAGCTGCCAGCGTCGGCAAAACAGAGGAACAATTAAAGCAGGCGGGAACCACCTATAATGTAGGTAAGTTCCCGTTCACCGCCAACGGGCGCGCCAAGGTTAATCGCACCACCGAAGGCTTCATCAAGATTCTAGCGGATAAGGAAACTGACACCATTTTAGGGATTCACATGGTTGGTCCAAATGTAAGTGAAATCATCGCGCAGGCGGCTGTTATCATGGAGTTTGGTGGTTCGGCCGAAGATCTGGCACGCACCTGTCATGCCCATCCAACCTTGACGGAAGCTGTAAAAGAAGCTGCCCTGGCCGTCGATAAACGCGCCATCCATATGTGATCACACTGAGCAGATGAGCTTTCAAGACATCACGTCATCTTTTTGTGAGAACCCACAGCAGAATAATTTCACCAATAATGAGTAACGCCTCTAACGCTATGCTTCCGCGAATAAGTAAAATCACTTGCCATAAGAAGTACGATATAACAAAGCACTAGGGTCGGGTTTTGAATAATCCAAACGGGTAGGCCCTGTTAACAGGACCTTCAATCAGAAAAAGGCGAATTCACTCCAAAGAAGCGTTGCTGCTTGTCATCGCGCTATTGCAGCTATAGCGTAGCTCACCTGTTGTGTTTGGCTTCTGGGGACGCTGATGATTTCGGACCGGGAATTAAAACTACTTTTGCACCCGAAGGAACAACGCCATTTCATTCTTGCGCTTGTCGCCTTGGCACCGATTACGCTTCTGTTGGTTGGCCTTGTAATCGGTACCGCCGGTCTGGTTTTGATATTTTTCGCAATTGCCTATTTCCTGGTGTGGTTTTCGCAAGAACTGATGAGGACCTGGTTTCTGGCCCACAGTGCACGTGTGGATGAACACAGTTTTCCAGGCCTGCATCGGTTGGTGGAAGAGGTGAAACACGATCTGGGATATGAAAAGCCCGTTGAGACCTTCGTCATAGAAGAAGGCACTTTCAACTGTCTGCTGATGCCCTTCTTCCAACGCAAGATCTTAATTATTCATACGGGTCTTCTGGAACAGAACGTCTCACTCATTGAAGCGAAATGGGTCGTTGCACGCTTTATCGGCTCCTTGCGTGCAAAAAGCTACCGTCTATCCATCCTCCAAGCGCTCATCTCCACTTCAGAGAAGCTTCTGATTTTCAATTTACTGCTCTATCCTTATGAAAGGGCGGTGGTTTTGTCAGGTGACCGGCTCGGATTAGCCATCATAGGTGGTGATATCAAATCTGCATTAAGCGCAATGAATCAGCTCTGTGTGGGAGCTCAATGTTCCCATCAGATAAGTTTAACGGGCATCGCCCGACAGGAAAGAGATATCAAGGGTTTCTTTGGTTTCCTGGTCCGGATTTTTTCTTCCCACCCGCCTCTCGTCCATCGCTACCGTGAACTTCTGAGCTTTGCTCGCGATCACTACCCCCACCGCTTAGGCGAGCTTGGACAGCAGATCTCCCATACGGCTCCCCCGCCCTACACAGGCCACCAAACTCAACCGGCCCAGTAAACCTCACAGCAATATCGGAACCGTTTGTGGCTAAAGGTAAAACTGTTTCATATGAATCACTTTAATTGGTCACCCGGCATAGGCGACCCCACAATCATGGGCTGGTTGACCGTTCTACTATACCTGCTGGCATCCTTGAGTTGCTGGCAGCTGACCGGATCGCTGAAAAAATCAGCACCAGCCAGGCAAAATGAAATCAAGATCTGGTTGAGCATCGCAATTTTATTTTTGGCACTGGGCATCAACAAGCAACTGGACTTGCAGTCGGCCATGACCGAGCTGGGCCGTGTGCTTGCTCATATTTATGGCTGGTATGAGAGCCGCAGGGCTGTACAACTTGTTTTCATCATAGTGATTGCTGGCGTCTGCCTCGCCCTGGCAATCACCCTGGGAAGATGGATGAGAGATGGTGCGAGCGCAACATGGCTGGCCGTTATCGGCACCACGCTTCTGTTGGGATTTATTGTCGTGAGAGCAGCCTCATTCCATCATTTCGATCAATTCATCAACGACCAAATCCTTGGCCTGCGCTGGAACTGGATTCTGGAAATCGGTGCAATCACTATGGTGCTGTTCGCCAGCCACCTGAGAGCTCGGACAATGGCTTGAAGCTTTAAGTTTATAAAGCCCCCGCTATATATATACACATAAGTTTGCTGCGGCCTGCCTGATCAAGCAGCGTTTGACTTATGCCGCCGAGCTTCCTGAAATGAGACAAGCCTTTGCTGGGCTTCATCCCAAAGCTTAAGTTTCACAGTGGAGAAGCTCTTCCAAAGTGTTAAGCGCCTGACTTCAACAAGCTCGGGAAAATCACGTAAGACTTGTGATAAGCGGTAATAGGGTATTCCACTGCTGAGGTGATGAACATGGTGCACGCCAATATTTGCACTAAACCAGCGTAGAACACCGGGAAGGTCATAATGAGAACTTCCATACAGAGCCGCCTCATGAACATTCCAAGATTCGCTCTCATTCCAGACAGTGTCTTCGAATTGATGTTGAACATAAAAAAGCCAAACACCCATCGAAGC
Organism: Alphaproteobacteria bacterium; assembly: GCA_024275435.1. GTDB lineage: Bacteria > Pseudomonadota > Alphaproteobacteria > Rhizobiales > Hyphomicrobiaceae > JAJRZC01. Next base: position 1,568 of record JAJRZC010000402.1, on the reverse strand, counting down.
AGCAAGAAGTGTAATCGGTAAATGAACAAGAAGAAATGACCCAGCACCGACTGTATAGGCAATTATTCCAGCAATTAAAATAATCGCTGCATTCGTTCCCATGGTACTGATCCATTGCCGGGCGCTAGCTTCCGTAAGATTGAACGGCAACCGATTTCTGAGAAGGTATACATAAGCAGGCCCAATCCCGAACATCACAATTGGGTTACGGTAAAGGCGATAGGCAATGCGTCGCCAACGCGGCAGCGCCCGATACTCTCGTACAGTCAATGTATTTATGTCGCCAATGCCGCGCTTTTCGAGATTGCCAGTTGATGCATGATGGATAGCATGGCTGTGACGCCAGTCGTCGTAGGGTGTTAGAGTAAACACGCCAATCACACGACCGACCCAATCATTCAATTTCCGATTGCGGAAAAAAGCACCATGTCCGCAATCATGCTGGATTAAAAAAAGCCGCACGAGAAAACCGGCTGCTGGAATACTTATTGCCAGAGTTAGCCAGTAGCTAATCGACATTGCCCACCAAGCAGCAATCCATAGTACAACAAAAGGAGCACCTGTAATGACTAGCTCGACAATACTGCGAAGGAGATTGGGTTCGCGATACGGAGCCAGCTTTTTCAGCCAATCTCGTGCTGGTTTCACCTGTGTCTCACTATTTGCTTGTTGCAACATTGATTTCATCCGAATACGACCCACCTAATTGATAAGACGCCCACCTTGCTCGCAACGAATAAACCACTGACACCGCCAATCAAGCAAAATACTGTCTCTTGTCCCCAAAGCACTTAAGCTTCTGCTCATTGTGACTTATGCGTTACTGATATTCAGCCATGAGATAGCACGAAGTGCAGCCAGAAACACGTATGGAACCGGCTTTGGGCGACCCGGTGGCACATTCTTACTAGGTTCATAAGAGTTCTTTATTGACGCAGGGCAATTTCAAACTGCGACCCTTCGTAGTCATCAGTAGGAAATAGCTATACTTAACTTCTATTCAAGGGGCGTAACATCATAACCGGATCGGCGAAAAAGTTCCACGAGGCCATTCTCGCCCACAAGGTGCAAAGCTCCCACAGCGATAAACGCCCCGCCCTTGCCAAGCAGCGACAAGGCACGTGTTCGCATATTTCGGTTTCGTTTTAATATCAGCTCCGTTTCAAACCCCTTGAACGAAGCATCGGGAAGGCCCGCCCTTGAAGCTAGGTATTTTTGAAAAGGGATCGCCGCACCAATCCTCCGCTGTAAATATAGCGAGATGAGAGTTTCCATAAGATCATTGGAACGATGGCTATAAGCAAGTCCCGTTCGCAAGCTCTTGAGTTGCTCTTCTAAGGAAATTGAAGCGGCAGCCTTCAGTTGTGAATGGATCGTCTCCAGCCCAACAACGGGAATGCCCCGCTTGCGAGCCCGAGCAGCCAGCCTCATGTCTAAAACAAGTTTACCGCTTTTTACGCGTTCGCGTTCGCACGTACCCACAGCTGTCAACAGGCTGACAATCCACGGCTTGAGAAGTGGCACCATTTGGGCGGCAAGACCCACCTTGGCAAGTTTATCTTCGACCT
>JAJRZC010000401.1 GCA_024275435.1 Alphaproteobacteria bacterium | reverse complement strand
TCCCACGGACCGCACTGAATTATCATTTTCAGAGCGGTCTGTAGGATTTCAAATTACTCATTCCTCACAAGGTACCGAAATCGTCAGCCCAGCACTGGGTACATATTTCGAACATTCACCAGAACCAACCACCTCAGACAACTCTTCGTCAGCGTCCTCAGAAGGTGTCGCCCGAGCCATATCTACCAGAGAATCGTCATCCTTATTAGAGTTCGCCTGCTCACCGGACTTTGAATCTTCCTTGGCTTTGCCTTCATCTTCTTCATCCAGCAAAGTATTTGCGCCTTCAATCGCAGAGGCTTTCACAGGAGAGGACTTGGAAGCAGAGTCTTCTGTCGCATCATCGTTCAAAGTTACATCGCTGTTTTTCTTAGCTGCTGCAGCTTTTGCAGCTTCACGATTTGCCTGAGCAGTGGCACGGTGCTTGGAAGCTTTTCGTTGGGCCGCGATCCTTGCGCGTTTCTCAGCACTTGCTTTCCTTGCTGCAATAGCCTTGCGTCGAGCAATTTCTTTTTTCTTTGCAATGGCGCGTGCCCGTGCAGCAGCCTTTTTCCTCGCTGCTGCTTTGCTATAGGAACTGCTTTTTTTCTTGGAGTAAGACTTTGAAGTGTAACCCTTGTTACCAATATACTTGCCTTTTCCACTGGCAGTAAAAGTGCCCAGAGGGCCACCCATATTGAGCTTGACATCTCCACCGGCAAAGGCGCTGCCTGCCACTCCGGTACCCGCCAACAACATCGCGGATACAATAAGAATAGCTATTTTTTTCATGACACTCTCCTTGAGGTCGTAAAGGGGGCTTGCCCCAGTGATCCATCCCGGCGCCGTTCGCCGTAGTCTGTTTTCCAGATTGGAGAATGCATCAGATTCTCAAACTTTTCTGTTCCTGCCGAAACACAAGGTGAATTCCCAGAAACAAAGTTAACAACCGGTGAAAACAAAAAACCCCGAAGCTTTCCTTCATGAACAGAGAAATCAGCATCTTGGGACCCAAAATAACGACCTGCTTAATAAGCTTTGGGCCAGATTCTCCAAACCTCCCATCAAATGGCAGATATTGAAAGCCCTAAAGCAAAAATCATCTTGGAGAGAAGTCCCAAATCACAGCCATAAAAAGATCCTCACCAATTGCATAACATCACATTCATTTGAATGGGTAATAGGCTGGTTTCTGAATTGGGGTTTCCACGTAAATAAGCCCTCCTGGTCCAAAACAGATGGGGCGGTTCCATCCATCAAAAACCAGAAGGGCCACGAAAAACACGTTGCGAAATCAAGCGGCCTGCTCCGCACCCTCTACACTCTGGCCTTTTCCATAAGGTTTAAGCTCCCTCACAGAGGCCTTGGTTGCAGGAGCCAGCCGGCCCACAACACGTTCAACAAACGTCGCAGAACGCTCGACAACATCATGGCGCTGTCGGTCAATTGTGATCACATGATAACTGTCATCAAGAACGGTCATCTCCACCATTCCAGACAAATTCCGTTGAAGGTACCAGGCATTATTCAAATCCGCATAGTCATCTTCTCGCGGGTGCACAATCAACGCTGGCTGGGAAATTTTATTTATTTCCCGTTTTAACGCCTGAACAAGACGACGATGCTCGAGCACCACCCCACCAGGCGTATTGGCAACCCCTGCAGAAGCATCTTCACTGGCAAACATCGTATTGGCAATAAACGCCCGGATACGCTCATCCTTGATCCCATGGGGTTTGACATCAGGAAAATTGATAAGATTCGCAACACTCTTATGCATGACGATGCGGAACAGACGCGCATACCAGGGAATGTTCCAGCCATTCAATGTAAGCGTTGGAGAGTAAGAAATTGTTCCATCAACCTTGGAAGGCTGCCTAGCTGCCAACAACAAGGCTAAAACCGCCCCGGTCGATAACCCACCTGTAAACACCACATCACATTCTTGCCGCAGGGAATTCAAAGCTTCTTCAGCGCTTCTGTACCAATCCTGCCAGGAAGATCCCTTTAGATCATCTTCGCTCCCGCCGTGACCAGACATCTGCATGCAGTGAACCGTATATCCGGCGCGAGCCAGTCCATTGGCAACAAACCTCATTTCCGTTGGCGTACCACCAAGTCCATGAATCAGGAGCACGCCCACACGGCCACCTGGAATTTTGTATGTGAAATCTTTGATAGTCACTGAACACCGCCTTGTTTGAACGCTTCATATGACGATCAAACTAGTGAGGTCGCGGCGACCATGCTGTTTCCAGCGGGACATCACACTGTTTCTTTTGATAAATAAATGGAAATCAAAATATATTGGTTAATGAAGCGTATAGAGCATGACTTGCTCACATCAGTTGAACAAATTTACGCCGCTAGTCCAGGGGCGAAAGCCACATCTTAGGTCTTTGAGAATGAGTTGCGTTTGGTAGACCGGGCGAGGTTCGAACTCGCGACAATCCGATTAAGAGTCGGACGCTCTACCAACTGAGCTACCGGTCCACAGAATAAAACGCCAGGGGCAAACATGAGCCCGCAAGGGAGTGCCGATGTATCACCCAACCGTGCAGGTGTCCAGAGGAGCTTTCTCCTTCGTCCTGCCTCATCTCCTCTTCCTGACTTTGCCTAAAATCAATGAGCCTGAAAAATCAAGGTAAAACACGCGACCCAGTCCACTGAGAATCCTTTTGCCCCATCAAGCTCGGACGATCCATCACCCAAAGCAACCCATAAATCACGGGAAAGCAAACAATCGCCATTACACCGGCACTAAGGAAGGTCGAAGCAGGTAAAACCCCAGCCATAATCGACCCAAGCAGATAGCTCACCCCCAACATCGCCACAACAACACCAGGATACAAGAACCCCCCAATACCCAGAACGATAAAATCAAATCGTAAGAGCAAAACCGAGGCCCCAAAAGCCACAAGATAGACAATCGCCCAGTGCCCTAAATACCCCCCACCGAGAACATCAAGAACAAGGCCAGAAATAAAAACGGAAAAGACACTCAACATCCCGGGCGAACTCATGACCCAGTAAAATATGATGCTCCCCGGTAACAAGGCCAACGCCAAACGGCCCGCGTCCGACAATCCCCACGGTAGTACCGCAAGAATTACCGCCACCAACAAACTCAAAACCGGAACGAGATTCCGATAGATCTGCAACAAACGCTCCTATAAAATTGTAATAGGTCCGGTAATTTTGAAAGACTTGAGTGGACCTAATTTGCCAATATTGACAGCCGTATCAAGGCAGGAAACTAATACCTCTCAAACTCGAAAGGACTTCCCCCCGTTTCAACAAAGGATCGGGCTGGCACACTCCGGCCGCGCCCATACGAGAGAACTTTTCCATCAATCGAGCCTTCTTCATAAGTCTCTTCTTCAGGCTGCCCACTCGTATAACGCACAGGACCTCCCAACAGCACACTCACATATTCCAACCGACCCAGAGTGGCATGAGGCGCCACCTTCATCTCTCCATCTTCCCGGATGACCCTGCCGACCTTGAGACCTCTGGGAACACCACCTTTGTTCCCAGATGTAACAACCTTGTCTCCAGCACCAACCACTTCGTCTGAGTTGAGCATATTTAACCGAGCCAACCCCGCATGATCCCCGAAAATCTGTGCCAAAACGCCCGCCCTGCCCACAGTCACATTAACCCGCGTAGTGGGATCATCCAAAAGAGAAACCCGGGCCCCCATCGCCGTTACCTGCGCCACAAGTCCCACCAGCCCATCACCATTGATAACAGCATCTCCAACATGCAAACCATGTTTCGATCCCACGTTGATGTAAATCGTATGTCCCCTAGGTCCTGGTGAGACAGACAGAACTTGTGCCGTGACAAAACCAACTCCTGGATTACGAACAACTTTCGCCAAGGCACGAAGGTCTTTCAACTTCCGCTCCAGTTCACTTGCACGCCATTGCCACCCACGCAGTTGCTGGTTTTCTTGCCGTAAACGCTGTAATTCTTCATCCAACCGCGATAGGTCTTCTATCTTGCGCGCCACACGGCGAACCGGAGCCATCATCAACACCGCTCCCGTAAGTCCAGGAGCAGCCCAACTTTCAAGGCCTGAACGGACCTCATTCATATTTCTTGGAAAGAGAACACTGAAAACAAATAAACAAACAGCAACGACCAGGAGCACAAGAAATCCACCACCCAGGACACGAGCACGAGAACGCCCCTCACGCCGCCTGAACAATCCCAAACCATCATCTCGCAAGAACTTCATAACTCTAGAACCATCTGTAACTTCGTCTGTCACGAAGTGCCACTTGCTGAAATAGAAAATGGCACCGCAATCAGCCACGGATTAACAAGTGTTCCCGCCTCTCAAGGTCTTCAAGCACCATGGCCGAGCCTTTGATCACACAATGCATCGGCTGTTTGGGGATATTGAAACGGACACCCACACTCCGCTCCAGAGCAACATCGAGACCTGAAAGACAAGCGCCACCACCTGTAAGCTGAATACCTTGCTCGCAAATATCTGAAACCACTTCGGGTGGCAGTTCCTCTAAAACACGCTGGAAAAACTCACCAATATCTTCAACAGGTCCTTGCAAGGCATAGGCAATATCTGAGGGTCCAAGCACCTTGCTCTTGGGACGACCACTTCTGACTTCTCGCCCACGGATATGAATTTCCACATGACGTTCATGATCACTCACCAGTGCACTACCCGCCTCAATCTTGATCCGCTCGGCATTAAGTTCACCGATCAAGAGCCCGAACTCACGTCGAATAAAGCGAATGATCGCTTCGTCCATGGCATTTCCCGCACAACGCAGCGAACGCGCCTGCAAAACTCCACCTAATGAGAGCACTGCAACATCTGTGGTTCCTCCACCGATATCGACAACCATCGACCCCATGGGAGCATCTATGGACACCCCACAGCCCATCGCCGCCGCAACAGGTTCCTCAATGAGAAACACCTTTCGCGAGCCAGCAGAAACAGCGGTCTCATAAACAGCACGACGTTCCACAGGTGTTGCCCCTGCTGGCACACAAATTAAGATTCGAGGCTTTCTGAAACCAAACTTGGATTTGGTGCGTTTGATGAACTGGCGCAACATTTCCTCAGTGGCAATAAAATCTGCAATCACGCCATCGCGCATTGGTCGAATAATCTCGATACTTTCGGGAGTTCGCCCCAACAGTTCCTTTGCTTGATTGCCAATAGCCAACACTTCACGCACACCACCGCGCGATCGTACCGCCACCACGGAGGGTTCGTTTACAACAACACCACGACCCATGACGTGAACAAGCGTATTTGCCGTTCCCAAATCGATCGCAATATCATCTGAAAAAACGTTCGCCACGCGCAGCAGACCCTTCAGGAATCAAAATAGAGACAATGGAATAACGCTACACTGCCACAAGCCTAAGAAAGGCGCACGATGGAAAATCATTTTTGAATCACCGAATACCTAATCCAACAAGTTAAGGTAAACGATTGCGCTGGGCAGACCCAGGTTAACCCATTGCCCAGCACGGGCTCGAAACGCGGACTGTTCACACACGTTCTTAAGAATTCTCAAGCCCCTGGTACATGCACCCTTGCACGCACTTTTACACGGCTTCTTGCGTACCTTCTAATTTCTGACGTTTAACCATCAGCTTGTTAACTGCCGCAACATAAGCCCGTGCTGACGCAACCAAAGAATCTGTATCCGCACCACGGCCGATGGAAATACGTCCATCCTCCTCAAGATGCACCGTAACCTCGCCTTGCGCATCGGTTCCCTGGGTCACCGCATGAACCTGATAGAGCGCCAGCTTGCCATCGTGAGGCACTAAAGCCTTGATGGCGTTAAAGGTTGCATCAACAGGACCATTGCCGGTTGCCTGTACCGTATGCGTCTCGCCATCAACATCCAGCGTCAAAGTCGCCGTCTGAGGCCCAACGCTACCTGCAATAACCGTAAGTGCAAGAACTTTGATCCGCTCATTCATATGCGCCAGTTCCTGATCGACAAGCGCCTCGATGTCTTCATCGTAAACATGCTTCTTGCTGTCAGCCAAAGCTTTGAAACGACTGAATGCATCCTCAAGTTGGTTCTCACCTAGATCATATCCAAGCTCTTTCAGCTTCGTGCGAAACGCGTTCCGGCCTGAATGCTTACCCATCACCAGCGAGGTTTTCGCAACCCCAACAGACTCCGGGGTCATGATCTCGTAAGTCTGATTGTGCTTGAGCATACCATCTTGATGGATACCGCTCTCATGCGCAAAGGCATTGCGCCCCACAATCGCTTTGTTGTACTGCACAGGAAAATTCGTAACCGCCGACACGAGCTTGGAGGCACGAATTAACTTGGTTGAATCAATACCCGTGTGGAAAGGCAACACATCAGCGCGCGTCTTGATCGCCATAACCACTTCTTCCAAGGAAGCGTTTCCAGCACGCTCACCGATACCATTGATGGTACATTCGATTTGGCGCGCGCCACCAGCCAGCGCCGCCAAAGAATTGGCAACAGCAAGTCCCAGGTCGTTATGACAGTGAACCGAGAAAACTGCCTTGTCACTATTTGCGACTCTCTCACGAACCTCCCGAAAAATCGACTCGTACTCGCCGGGCGTCGTATAACCCACGGTATCTGGCAGGTTGATGGTCGTGGCCCCAGCCTTGATGGCAGCATCAACGCACTGACACAGATATTCGATAGGAGTTCGCGTAGCGTCCATCGCAGACCATTCGACATCCTCAACCAGATTTCGCGCCCGCGATACGGTAGCCGTGATGATTTCAAGCACTTCCGCTTCATTTTTCTTCATCTGGTGCGCAAGATGAATCGGTGACGTTGAAACAAAAGTATGAATGCGCCCACGCTTGGCTTCTCGAACAGCCTCGCCGGCACGGTCAATATCACCATTGATAGCACGCGCAAGTCCCGCAACAGTCGCCGACTTGACCCTTTTGGAAATTTCCCTGACAGCCTCAAAATCCCCCTCCGAAGCAATGGGAAACCCGGCCTCGATGATGTCGACGCCCATGCCATCAAGACAATCAGCAACTTCCAGTTTTTCTTCAAACGTCATCGTCGCGCCGGGACACTGCTCCCCATCGCGCAAAGTCGTATCGAAAATAATGACGCGGTCAGCATCTTTTTCAGGTGATTTTTTCACTTCGCTCATAAGAACGTCCGCCATTGCTCAAAGGTGACTATATACAGCCACCAAATCGAAACCAATTATTTAAGATGTCTATAGAATCAATCCCTTGAGCGCCTGGAATAAGGGAAGAATACCAAAGGCTTTTCTACCATCCCAGTGATGTGCTCAAGGGCACATAAGCAAACGGGTAAGTCGCGGCGGGTATAATAAGCCTGAAATCTCATGGCTCAAGCCGCTGCGCAAGGCTGAAAGACCAGAAACCAAGCGCAATCCGGTCGACAAGCGCCCACCAGACTTACCCCAAATTTCATCTCTCTTAATCATTGCTCACGCAAACCATTAGAAATTGAACCCGAGCGATGCCTTTCATAAGGAACCAACCGCTCTCCAGTCATGATAAAGCCAAATCATTACCGATTTTGCAAGTAATTCAATGTCTCACCGCATCAAAGCACTCAAAAAACACGAGTTTGAACCCCCATATGGGGAATTCTTGCCTATTGCGCAACAGACAAGCCTCCACCACGGATTAGATTGTTATTTTACCTTCGCTCACGGCAACAGACCGCCCACCAATTCTTACGGTTTCCAGCATACCACCGGCAACAATTGACGTAATCTCTATCATGCTTTTTCGACCCATCTCATAGCCTTGCTCAATGAGCCTCTTATGTGTGCCATCGGGAAATTTATCAAAATAATGGACAGCGCCACTTAGACAGATCGCTGCCGAACCAGTGGCAGGATCTTCCATGACGCCAGACATGGGAGCAAACATACGGGCATGGAAAGCTGACGTCGTGTGAACGCACTCACGTGTATAAAGATACGCTCCCACAATCCCTTGCTCCTCAAAACCACTGGCCCAGTGCTCCAGATTCACAAACGCACGCCCAATTGCTTTTAACGAAATAACAGGGATGAAAGCAAAAGTATTTCCAGCGGCAAAACAAAGCGGGCGGTGATTTTCAAAACCGCTCTCATTGGGTATCAACCCCAGCCCAGCAGCCAGCCGCTCCACAGGAGGTAATACACCGGCTTCTTGCGGCAGCTTAGGTGCATCGAACTCCGCGAATGCTTGACCTTCTGATCCAAGGCGAACGCCTACGCGAACGCTTCCGATGCCCTGCTCAAAGATGACAAGCTGATCTCTCTCGCCTCCCACATCACGCAACCGAAGATGTGCAAGAAGCGCCGCTGTTCCAACCGTTGGATGTCCCGCAAAAGGAATTTCACGCGTCGGGGTGAAAATCCGCAAGGCCGCAGTATGAGTTGAATTCTGGGGTTTTAAAACAAAGACAGTTTCAGAAAGTGCAAATTCTCTGGCAATAACTTGCATCTGTTCCGTACTAAGATCATCGGCCTCCAGCACCACAGCAAGCGGGTTGCCACCAAAACGAACTCCCGTAAAAACATCTAAAGTGTGAAACGTTAGCTGCATTTCCCGCCCTCAAAAAACAATGCTGATCGCAAACAATACCCCATGCAGGTCGAATACGCCCCACCTAGGTCGAATACCAAGCCAGAAGCGAAATGCTAGTTTTTTCTTTGCTGTTGAGAAAAAACAGCCTTGAGTAGAGGTTTTGCAAACGCAGCAAGCTCAATGGTATCAAGATCCAGCTCAGGCGTTGCCACAACCACATCCACAAGCTCAGGGCTGGCTTCAGAGGCAATATGACGTCTTACCCTCTCGCTTAGTTCTGCGCTGGATAGACGTGAACGAAACATGACACCAACGGAAATCTGAGATCGAAGAAATGTAAGATAGTACCCGGGCTCTAAAATAGTATCTTCCAGATCAATACCGGTTTCTTCCCCCATCTCACGTATAATACTGGCTTTTACATCCACCCACCCATCAGCTCGAACATCCCGTGAATCGAGAAACCCCCCGGGCATATATGCCTTACCAGCATTCACATGCCCCTTTGCTTGCCGCCCTAAAATCACGTGCCCTTCGCGTGAGCAAAGTATGCCAGAACCAAATGCGTCCCAAACCGCCGCTTCCGGAAATCCCTGATGACGCCAAAACAGGTAACTTTTAAAATCTGATTTTAAAAATGTTCCCTTCAACTGGCTTCCTGCGATCTCAAACGAACTCATGAGATAAATCGTACCATTAAACAAAGCTGGATTTTCATTCTTGGCACGCACCCAGTTGCGTTCGATGTCTTCAGCGCTCTCAACCGCATAGGCCCAAGAACCGGTGCTGACTTTCAGATCGCAAGTCAGCACCCAAACCACACGAGGACCACCCTGCTCCCGGTCAACCATCAAGCAAACTCATATACTGAGCCTCCAGGCTAAAAAGCTTGGGCAACCTTGAAAATAATCTGCAATCTGTGAGTTCAAATATCTGCACAAATACAAATTTCCATAGAAAGAATAGAAAGAAAAACAAACCATACAAAATCGGGTTGTTAAGGATTTGCTAACCAAGTCGCGCGACAAGTACCGCACTTAAAAGCACGGCCCACATTCCCGGTCATAGTCTAAGACCTGAGACTCGTCCTGTTGTATCGCGTTAGGACCAAAACATATGTCCATTGTGACCTCGCCCAAAGGCTGGAAACGAACCCGATCCGTTTCCGTTTTTCTGTCCTCCACATTCATATCCCTTCTTATTTATACTTGGACAACACCCGCAAGAGCTGACGATTCATGCTGGAACCGGCGTTCCATGGACGATTCTTGTGCCGATGATGCAAACGGTTGGCGTGCATTCGCTTCAAATCTCGAAAACAAACCTGCATTGTGGCAGGGATTGTATATAGGCGCTGACCTGGGCGGCTCTGTGGGAGGTGTGACCATCGGAGGAATTACCAACGATGACTTCACCATATCTGGATTCACCGGAGGATTACACGCGGGGTATTCAGCACTGTGGGACAATGTCTTGTTTGGTGTCGAATTCGACATCCAACGCTCAAACACCAATGGGGAACTCTCCTTCGCCAACGCAAATAGCATCACTTCCGACCTCGATTGGCTCTCAAGTAGCCGGATTCGTCTGGGATACATCAGCGGCGACTATCTGTTTTACGCAACCGGCGGCTTGGCCTACGCCTCTCAAGACATACAATTCAGCTCTGGCGGCATCAGCTATTCCAATGATGAATCTCTCTACGGATATGCTTTAGGCGGGGGCATCGAAATGAAAATCACGGAGTCAATGAGTGCCCGGATCGAGGCAATCCACTATGACTTTTCTGAAAAAACCTATGACCTGCCCAATGCACGCATAGAAGCTGATGCTGACGTCACCACAATCCGGGCTGGTCTCTCAATGCACTTCAACTAAACTACAAAAAGTAGTGCAAAAAACTACGATTAAACTAGACATTTCACCCACATTAAGTTTTGAGCAAAAAGAGCAAAAGGGAAATCCTAAAAAATCACGAAATAGACGCATTAGTACTTATTCGAGCACAAGTAATAACTCGGCCATATTCAATTTTTGTCCAACTATTTTCACACACCCCACATGAAATCATATTATCGCCAAGCGTCGACCACTTTTTCGCCTTGCGATGCGTCTCAAATGGCACATCTTCGAAAGAACGCGGTACCCGCACCAATAGCAGAAACCGCGTTAAGGCAACTGGGGAGATAACAACGCGAAGGATCCTTTCTCGGAACCCTAACAAGGGACGACAAGGTTTCATCTCGTTATTGGGGGCTAGGGCATAACAAGTCACCGTTCGTGCGTGCATGAACGGTGCAGTAAAGATTACACCCCCCAAAATTGAGTAAACATCGGCTTCGTCCGGCCCCTCCATGCGCGAAATTACGTGCATCCGAGCTGAACGAGCTTCGAAAAAAAAAGAGTTTTCGTATTGCGGACGCACCACCATTGCGTCTCGCCAATGCCCGCTCACGCCGGGCTCAGTCGGCCATCTCAATGGTTGTCCGGCTGTAGGACGACGGAGGTCCCCGCTCCTCCGTCGTCTATATCTTGGCTCGCTAGCGCCGAGAGCCTCACCTGGCTCAAGTGCTAACCGGGTCGCTGTTGGAAGGCTCGTACAGCCGTACCGCCACACACCTCCCTCCCCGAAGCGGTGTGCGGGCCTTCCGGCAGCAAAATACCACTCAGAACAAATCCGTAAAGATAAACTGCTGCCCGCCTTGAAAATCGGCAGACGAACTCATTGAGAAGAGTTAGCCTGACGCAATTCAAAACCCAAAAAATAGCCCTCCTTAAAGACCTAGTTCTTGTCTTTATCCACCAAGGCTTTGTCTTTGATCCAAGGCATCATAGCGCGCAGCTTTTCGCCCACTTCCTCAATCTGATGACCATCGTTCAAACGGCGGATGCCTTTAAAACGAGCCTGACCACCCTTGCATTCCTGCATCCATTCAGAGGTGAATTTCCCGGTTTGAATATCTGTTAGAATGCGCTTCATCTCGGCCTTAGACTCAGGCGTGATGACACGAGGACCAGAGACATACTCACCCCATTCTGCTGTGTTCGATATTGAGTAGTTCATGTTGGCGATCCCGCCTTCATAAATCAGATCAACGATAAGCTTCACTTCATGCAGACACTCGAAGTAAGCCATTTCCGGCGCATAACCCGCTTCCACCAGCGTCTCGAAACCGGCCCGGATAAGCTCAACAAGTCCACCACACAAAACAGCCTGTTCTCCAAACAAGTCCGTTTCGCATTCTTCCTTGAACGTTGTTTCGATAATACCTGAGCGTCCACCGCCCACCCCACTGGCATAAGAAAGCGCAATATCATGCGCGTTTCCAGAAGCATCGTGATTGACCGCGATCAGACACGGAACCCCACCACCCTTCTCAAATTCACCCCGCACCGTATGACCCGGTCCCTTGGGTGCAATCATAATGACGTCAATGGTGTCTTTCGGCTCAATCAATGAAAAATGCACACTCAGTCCATGGGCAAAAGCCACGGCAGAACCATCTTTGATATGACCAGCAATATGATCCTTGTAGATATCCGCCTGCAACTCATCTGGAGCTGCCATCATCATCAAGTCTGCCCAGCTGGCAGCTTCTGAAACCGT
>JAJRZC010000400.1 GCA_024275435.1 Alphaproteobacteria bacterium | reverse complement strand
TAAAATTCAAAAAGTATCAGCACAATACAACCCCGTAGAACTGGTTTACCAACGTAGACTGATCAGCTTTGGATCTGTCCAGATCTTCGGTATCCTTAAAGGGCGGGGTCTCAACGCTCGTCCCAAAACCATCACCGATAGCCACGCAAAAGCAGCGTGCTCAAAATGGAAAATGGCGTTTTCAAAACGAAGTAGACCCCTGCGTTTTAATATTCGGCTGTAGCAAGCCACACCAGAGCTAGGAGTAGGGTCCACATGAAACGTGCGCAGGGTTTTGCTGTTGCCACTATCATCGCAGCGTGCGTTAGCCCCATTGGGAGCACCGCTTTCGCTTCCGACCGTGGCTGCCATTCGCGCTCCAGTGAATGTTATGAGCGCGTTCGCCTGCCCGATGTTTATCGCACAGTTGAGCGTCGCGTCGTTGTATCGCGTGGTCACCGTGAAGTCGTGACAATCCCAGCCCGATACGCTTATCGTACTGAGCGGGTCCTTGTTTCACCGCAGCGTGTACACACGCATCGCATCCCAGCCGTGTACCGCATCGTTCATGACCGGGTTATGGTTTCTCCTGCCCGTGTCCATTACACACGTGGACCAGCCATCTACCGCAACGTGCACAAGCACGTCGTTGTACGTCCCGCCTCAGTACGCTGGGAACGTCAAATCACGCGTCGTGGGGTTGAACGCCTATGTAAAATCCATGTTCCCGCCATAACGCGAACGGTAACCCGGCGGGTTCTTGTCAGCCCTGGCCGCAAAATTCGTCATGTTCAACCAGCTGTATACCGCACGCAAGCCCGCCGTGTTCTTATTCGGCCGGCCTCTATCCGCCACGTGACCTCTCCAGCCGTTTATCGCACCCAGAAACGCCGTGTATTGGTCCAAGCAGCCAGCCGTCGCGTGATAAATCATCCACCTGTTATTGAAACGCACCGTGAACGTGTCTTGGTGCGCCGGGGTGGCTATGTGTGGAAGGCGTCCTACCGCCGCTAAACATCCAGGAAATAGTCTGAACCAATCTTTTCAGCGAGCTTTGCGCCCTGGCTGAGCTAACCTTAAGTCCACAGACGATTTAAGCAGTGCGGTTTCGTTCCTGAAATCCCAGGAAATCTGGTGAAATAATATCCTGGGGACTTTTGGCTGAACTGAATTTTCTGCGCTTGGAAGGACGCAATCCTCGTCGAAAAATGCCGACATGGAAGATTTTCAAACAAGCAAAGCCGTAGAATCGCCTAAATTTCTTTTCCTGTTCTCATCTCCGCCATATTCCCCAATCAAACCGTGAGATAGGTGGTTAAGAACGGGTACGACTTTTTAGATTTAGGGATTTTTCGCGCAATGAATAATACCATCGCCGTCATGAATACGAAGGGTGGGGTCGGTAAGTCGACCATCGTATTGGCGCTGGCCGAAACGCTATCAGCAGACCACGGAAAAAGTGTCTTGGTTCTAGATAGCGATGCCCAGGCAACAGTCTCCAGCATGCTGATGACCGTGAGTGATTTGTTCAAGCTCCAGCGCGATGGGCGCACCATCGTTGATTTTCTGGTGGCCAGGGTTCTGCGCAAAACACCAGCTCATTGGTCCGATTTTGTCGTGCGGGACGTATCTGACATTGATGACGCAGGTTCTGTGTTTGTCGTCCCCTCAGATATGCAGCTCACCTTATTCGAACGCGAAGTCTCTAAAGAATCGATGCACACGGATTTGCGCGAGATAATATCTGAAGTACTCACAGAGGTCCGCAAGGAGTTCGATATTGTTTTAATCGATTGCCCACCAGGCTTGTCAGTTCTGACGGAGTGCTGGCTGCGCGAAGCCGACTTTCATATCTCTCCAACCAAGGCCGATTATGTATCCATCTGCGGCTTGGAGGTGTTTCGCCGGTTTAAAGGTCTCAACCCTGAAATGGGCTTCGCACAAAACCTCGGTGCAATTATCAACATGCGTGAAACAACCTCAACCACCGACAGGGAATACGTCCGTTGGTTGCGTGACCATGAAGACAACCACTGTTTTGAATCCGAGATACCTCGCTCAAACACGTTGCAGGATGCAGCTCGCTTTCATCCGGAAAAGCGGTCTTTTTACGCCAAGTATCCAGGCTATGCCGGAGAAGCAATCCGCAGCCTGACGAAAGAATTTCTTGAAAGATTAGCAGCCGAGACTTTGGCCCGAACAGTCCCGCCTTTACCAGGAACGGGTTCCAAAACGAATCAAGGTCAAACAACGGCTGCTTAATCGGAGCATATTCAGCAAAAGCGTTCGCCCCATCCTGGCGCAAGAGGGCATGACTGGTAGACGTGAAGCACATGAAATAATGTGCTTTGACCGGGATGACAGCCCTCAGGCAGCCATCGGCTCTAAGGGCAATCAATCAGAAAATTGAAGGAAATTTCAAGACTTGGAGCGGGCGATGAGATTCGAACTCACGACCTAAACCTTGGCAAGGTTTCGCTCTACCCCTGAGCTACGCCCGCGCTCCTATTCATTTTGGTCGTGGTGTCAAACACAAGGATCGACAACTGACCGAACCCAGATTAAAGGGTGCACCGCGCCATAAAACAGTACGGCCCCGTCTTATGGCGCAAGTGCAAACCGATTGCAAGGGTCAGATTGGCCCAAAGCAAATCGTTTTACCTAACCTCAAAGCGGCTGGAAACAATGACCACGGACGGATCTGCCCGTCAGACTTTATTCAATCATCTAAAGGAGCTTGGCATTAAAACCAGCACCTTGGAACATGATGCGACCTTTTCTGTCAGCCAAAGCCAAGCCATGAAGCTTAACTTGCCTGGGGCTGACACCAAGAATTTATTCCTGAAAGATGCCAAGGGTGCACTTTTCTTGGTTATAGCCAAAAGCGATACAAGGGTAGACCTAAAGACATTACAGCAAAAATTAGGAGCCGCACGGTTAAGCTTTGCGAAGCCGGACCTTTTGAAAGAAGTTCTAGGCATTGAACCAGGCTCAGTCACTGCATTTGCGATCATTAACGATGATCAAAAGCGTGTGTGCGTTGTCTTCGACGCAAACTTGATGGCTTTTGAGCAGATCAATTGTCATCCCCTAGAAAACACAGCAACGACCACCATAACCCGCAAGGATTTATTACACTTTCTTAGGGTAAATGGATTTAAGCCCATGGTTCTCGAATTAGGTAAATGAATTAAAATTCAGCGGTCGTTTCTTCCGTTAGACAAACCAAGCGGGTTTGGTTGAATCCAGCATGCAGAACGTGCACATAATGGATCAATACAGAGCTTTGCGAGTTTTTGGGCTGGCCAAGACGTACCTGTTCAAAAGGCCTCCATTCGGTCTATGCCCTCGCAACTAAGTTAGGACTTTTAAATTATGGTTTTCGGATCAAGCAATTCACCAGGCTCAGCCATAAATGCAACGCCCGGTGCATCAGACACGGCCATTATTGATGGCAGCACCGCCACATTTGCCGAGGACGTCATAGCTGCTTCGGCACAAATTCCGGTAGTCGTTGACTTCTGGGCGTCTTGGTGCGGCCCTTGTAAGCAACTCACCCCAGTTCTTGATAAGGTCATCAAAAGCTTTGGTGGAAAAGTACGGCTTGTGAAAATCGACACTGATAAGCACCAACAGCTTGCCAGCCAACTCAGGATTCAGTCACTCCCAACAGTCTTCGCCTTCAAGGATGGCCGCCCCGTAGATGGATTTTCCGGGGTACAATCGGAAGGAGAAGTCCGAGCATTCGTCGAACGCTTGGTGGGTCAAACTGAAGGCTCTCAGGTGGAAGAACTCTTAACCGCCGCAGAGGAGGCCTTGGCTGCCGGCGATCTGCAAAGCGCTGTAGAGATCTATGCGGCCATTCTTGGCCAGGACAAAGAAAATGCCGAAGCCCTCGCCGGACTTGCACAATGTTATTTAAAAAACGACGACATTAAACGAGCCAGACAGACCATAAGCCTCGTCGGCCCGGACGGTGCAAACTCACCAGCCGTCCTTCGTGTTGAAGCAGCACTTGCACTTGCGGATAAAGCCAGCGTTCAAGGGCCGCTCGCAGACCTCGAAAGAAAGCTTGAAGAAGAACCTTCCGATCATCAGTGTCGCTTCGATCTTGCGGTAGCTTTGGCCGCCGAAGGACAAAAGGATCAGGCTGTGACCCATCTTCTCCATATCGTCAAACAGAATCGTGCTTGGAACGAGGAAGCTGCACGCAAACAACTTTTAGAACTGTTTGAAGCTTGGGGCCCCAAGGACGAGGCAACCTTAAACGGTCGCAAGCAACTCTCCTCGATACTGTTCTCTTGAGTGCTGTACTTCGCAGGAACTGAGACCGGTCATGAAGAAGGCCGGTTTTTTTCTGACTCATCTTCGAAAAGCGCCATCAATCTGTTGGCCTGCTTTCTAATTTCCATGTAAGCTCGTTCCAAAGCATGCCAAGTCAACCTCGTGGAAGTAGCGTCTCGATGACACCGTTAAACAGCTATCGCAGACCTTCAGATCTTCCAGCAAAGTCGTCCGTCTTTCCTCTGCGAGGCGCGATTCTTTTGCCACGTGCCTCTTTGCCATTAAATGTATTCGAGCCACGCTATCTGACCCTGGTTGACAATGTGATGAACGGTTCTCGTATTCTCGGTATCGTCCAACCCTCTTCGTTAGAGACCGGCGCATCGTCTCTTCATGAGACGCAAAACCCCCAACCTGACTTTGATAGTGCTAAGTCTCACCTGGAAAATGAAAGCCCAGAAGGAAAAAGTACCTCCTTGCATGACGTGGGATGTGCCGGCCGTATCACAGCCTACCAGGAACTTGAAGATGGCCGCTATCTGATCACCCTTTCTGGTATTGCTCGTTTTAAGATCATCACGGAAATGGATACAGCAGACCCATTTCGCACCTTCATGGTCTCCTATGATCAGTTTGAAGGAGATATGGAAGATGGTCGCGGGGAGCAGGATGTCGACCGTGAGCACCTGCTAAAGGTCCTGCGTAGCTACCTTGAGGCGAATAATATGGACGCTGACTGGCAGGCCATTCAACGCGCCTCCAGTGAGGTATTGATCAATGCTCTCTCGGTCATGAGTCCTTATGGGCCTGAAGAAAAGCAGGCGCTCCTCGAGGCCAAAGACTTGAAAGCACGCGCAGCTGTTCTCACCGCATTGGCTGAAATGGAATTGGCATCAGGCGGCGAAACAGGCGGAACTCTTCAGTAAACCCATCGAGTGATTAGAAGCTAGAATTTTTCTCATTCACAGATGTCTAACCGAGAGCGAGTAACGGCCGTGAGCGAAAAAAACAGCCCACAAGGTGTCACTCAGCAGTCAGATGAGAGCATCGTGGATCCAAAGCTTTTGGAACTTCTCGTTTGTCCCCTGACCAAAACCCGGCTCATCTACAATGCTCAGACCAAAGAGCTGATCAGTAAAGCTGCCGGTGTCGCATTCCCCATCAGGAAAGGGATTCCTTTGATGACCCCAGATGCAGCTCGTCAACTCGACGGTGATGAGAAATAGTCGCATCTGTTAAGCATATCTATCAAGGCCATTAACCAAACTACTTCAGGGTTTGTTCAATTCCCATGTGTTTTCTATCAACGCAAAAGTAAATTCCAGTTAGGTCTGGAAAGCCTGCCGCGTGAATAAAAGAAAAACAAAAAAGAAAGCGTAACGGGAACCGGTACGAATTCATAATGAAGCCCCAGAAGTCACAAGTCCTAAAGCACGAGGACCATAAGCTTGAGCAAAGCTGGTGGCGGGACTTGCGCTCGCTTTTCGCTCCGATACGCACACTGTTGCGTGGTTATTTCCCTAACCAGAACTGGACGTCAAAAGCCTCCGCCTTTTCCCGGTTTTCCACCAACATGTTCCAGTCTGTTAGACATTTTGTTATCGAACACGTATCGATTCTAACACTGACCACATTTAGCGGTCTGGCATTCTTACTCACAGCGCTGGTTTTACTACCCGGAGAATTTGGCACGGCGCACATCTTGGCACTGGTTGGAGCGTTTTTGCTTTGTGCGGTAAGCTTCTCGGTGTTGGGCAAGCAGAACTCCGAAAATACAGCACCCTCTTTTGACAGCCACCGTCTGGAAATGCTGACGGACCTGCTGGATCGACGACTGGAACAGCTTCAAGATAAAACCTGGGAGATATCAGAAGGCACGACGCGGTACCGTGAACTCCTGGATGCCCAAGACAACATGATTGTAAGATACAATGCAGCTCAAGAGCTGACGTTCGTCAACAAGGCGTTTTGCAATGCCTTCGGTAAGGAAAGGGCCCAGCTTCTTGGACAAAGGTTTACGGTTCACATTCTCGACAAAGATGGAAATCGGCGAGAGGGCAGCCTATTGGACTTCCAAGACAGCGACCAGCCTAAGCAAATAGTCACGATCAATGGTCCGCGCTGGGTGAAATGGGAAAGTCATAAGCTTTCTTCCAGTGATGAAGCTGTGCAAACGCAACTCATCGGACACGATGTCACCCAAGCCAAAGAAACCTCGGAAAAACTCAAGCACGCAGCTTTTCTTGCCCATGAAGGAAGTAGAGCGAAATCACGTTTCTTGGCATCCATGAGCCACGAAATTCGCACACCGATGAATGGCGTCATTGGAATGACAAGTCTGCTCTCCGAGACCTCGCTCAACCCTGAGCAACGTTCTTATTGTCAGGCCATCGAACAATCATCTCAGATATTGTCGGCATTGATCGACGAAATTCTGGACTTCTCAAAAATAGAAGCTGGAAAGATTGCACTAAGAAACGACCCATTCGATTTTGAGAAATGCATTGGTAGCGTCGTCGAACTACTCGCCCCTCGCGCCCATGAAAAAGGGTTGCAGCTATCATGGGTAATAGAGCCGGGTCGTCCGCTCTCCCTAAAAGGAGACAAAGCCAGGGTGCATCAGATCCTTTTGAACCTGCTCTCTAACGCCATAAAGTTTACCGATAATGGTGGCATAACAATCACCGCAACAGTCCAATCACCCAACCCTGCCGTCAGCTCGGTTTCCCGTGCCGGTAAAATGGT